>NZ_ANOG01000492.1 GCF_000346295.1 Rhodopirellula maiorica SM1
GGGGCATTTGTCAAAGGAAGCCAATTGTTCACGTCCAAGATGCTCAAACTCGGCGAAATACTCGCAGTGATCACATGGATTGGACGTATGGTCATCGGCCCGGTCGTCTTCACATCGCTGGACCAATTCCCACATGCCGGGTTGTTCTAGATAGGGGAACAACATGGGCAACCAGTGCCACCCAAGCTCGTTTTGACCGTGCTGCCAGCCGCCGGTCTTGAAGCGGTTACCCGATTCGTCGTAGTTGACGTTGCCAGGCGGAAACGCTCCAAACGCTGACATGTGGTTGTGCATCGCCAAACCAAACTGCTTCATATTGTTTTGGCACTGCATGCGGCGAGCCGCCTCGCGAGCTGCCTGCACCGCGGGCAACAACAGCCCTACAAGTACGCCAATAATGGCAATCACCACTAACAATTCAACCAACGTAAACGCCGCACGCCGACCAGGCCGCGACAATCGCTTTTTTTGCGTCATCCCAAACAACATCCGATTCACCCCTGTATTTAGTCATAAAATAGACAGTAACTACGAGCGACCGATTAAACCGGGCGAGTGTTGTCGTTGAAACTACAACGTGTGAAGATTTGCTGAAGAAGACACGGAATCACGAAAAAGGGACACGCCATGAAAACAAAAATCGCTCGCCCGATGTGATACCGGGCGAGCGACTAAAGAGTGCCGAAACCGTGCGGCGATTCACAGTAAAACCGATCCGCCATTCTGACGGCCGAGCCATTACCAATCGAGCTACTGCTGCTTGACGATTTCGCCGTTTTGGGCGGTGCTCATCGGCCTCCAAACGTTTAGGTTATCCACCGAATCCGTGACAAAACGAACGCCTCCGTCCGCCATCAAGACGTTCACACCACCGGTATGGTAACTTCGTGCGGCTGCGTAAATTGCAGCGGTATCCTGCACTTCTTCGCATGCCAAACGCGGCTTCTTTCCATCATCATCGATATCCGCACCACAGGCAGCCAGCACATCTTTTTCGCTTGAATTGGGATTCAGGAACGTCGAGAAAATGGTGGCGCCCATTGCAGGCGACATCCAAACGCCTCGAATATCGGTTTTTGACTCTGCAGCAATCACTTCGCTCATCGCGATCGTGTTACTTAGCCCGTCAAGGAAATCACGACTTTTCATCCCGTTGCGATTTTGGAAGCGATCGCCCGCGACGCCGTTTTTGAAAATCTTCGATTCATCGACATAGTAGGTACCAAACGCACCACGCGTTTCCTTGGATTCCCACGACAACATGTCACCGGAACCCCAGTTCACGGCATAGTTGTTGCCTTTGGCCAGCGCCTCCAACCCGTAGGCTCCGTCGGAAAACTGGTCCCGTGCAAGCGGTGCCGAGGGGCATGAATCGAACCCGCCAAGTGGCTCACGCCCCAAGTGGCCCAGTGCCGCACTGTACTCGCAGTGGTCACAGGGATTCATGGCTTGACCAGGAACCGCATCATCACAGCGTTGGACCAATTCCCACAACGCGGGCTGCTCCATGTAGGGGAACAGCATCGGCAACCAATGCCATCCCAATTCGTCTTGCCCATGCTGCCAACCACCTGTTTTGAACCGATTCTCGTGCTCGTCGTAGTTGACGTTCCCAGGCGGAAAAGCGCCAAATGCAGACATATGGTTATGCATTGCCAACCCGAATTGCTTCATGTTGTTTTGGCACTGCATGCGGCGTGCTGCTTCGCGAGCCGCTTGCACGGCAGGCAAAAGGAGTCCTACCAGAACTCCGATGATAGCAATCACGACTAAGAGCTCGACGAGCGTGAATGCCGAACGCTTGCCGTGAGAAACGCCACGATTTTGTTGACTCAATTTAATCCCTTCATCAGTTACGAATGTTGTTGCGAAAAACGTGGACAACCATCCTTTTGAGAGGCCTGGTTTTCACACGAGAGTGATGGGGGATTAAAGAGAGCGGAGATTGGTTTTCAGAGTGAACTTCGTGAACGTCTCTTTAAGATTCGCCGGCCAAACGGAGATGCAGAACCAATGCGGGACTCACTCACCTCCGTGTCAAAACAAGGGGGACGTTGACTCCCGCAAAGAAAAAGCTGGGGCAAAAGAAAACCGAGATTCTCGCCCACCTCGAAACGGGTAGCCGGCGACATCAGGCTAGGAGGCCGACGCCCAATGCCATCTACTTTAGTAGTGGGACTCCCCAGAGTTCCTGGTGTTTCAACAGCAAACATGGGAATTATGGCGAATCCCACTACTTGAGCATCCCCCAATGGTTGCCAAAGTAGATGGCATTGGGCCGACGCAGCCCCGGCGGTTGGCGAGTGTCTACGGGCGCAGCTAGGCCTAGTTCACGCTCTGCCGAATGCCTGAGCCACTTTCGTCTACGAAAAACGCATCAAAATCCGGTGCTCCTTCGGCGGTCCCCTCCAAATCGTATTCATCGGAGATCAACGTCCCAACGTGAGCTTGCAATCGCCTTGCCCCTTCGGGCAAGGCATGATGCGTGGCAACTTCGCTGGCAAAGTTGATCAGATCATACACACGCGCTTTACTGGGCAAGATCCGGCGACGTTTGTCGCTGAGTGCCTCGAGATTGGCAAGTCCATACAGTTCACTGAGGTTGCCCGCCATACTGCGGAAACGACCGATCAAACCATCACGCGTCAATTGTCGCTCACGTTGGGCGCGGTCCAACACGACACCCAACTGCAGACACTCGTGCACCGATGCCCACGAGGTTTGGCTGGATTCAAATCGCTGGCGAATCGCAGCGTATCCGTCGCCGTTGTCAAATGACTCAAGCGCACGAGCGATACAGTAATCCATTTTCTTGCCGACGGGGATGTCACTGCGAAACGCCTTGGCGTAACCAATCATGCCGTTTTGACAAACCAGCCGCAGCATCGACAAGAACAACCGCGGGTGTCCAAAACCATCGACGGGTGTTTCCAAACAGAAGCGGTCGTGAAATTGATCGCCTCCGATCTGCAGCGACCGCGATCCGCCTCGCGGTTGATGCGTGCTAATCAACAGCCCTTCGTGGTACCGCACATCCGTCCCTCCGAACTGCTCGACCAATTCCGCGATTTCATTGAAACGAATTACCGGCCGCTTCACATTGGTAACGGCAAGCAGTGTGCCCTCGGTTTGCTGTTTCCCGCTGGCATGCTCGGCAATACAAAATCGAAAGGCATCGTCGGAGTCTTGTTGACTGATTCTGGCAAAGACTTCGTCGGGGGTAAAATAGCGGAAGACGTTTTCCGCGATGCCAAAGCGAGTAAAAAACGATCTCCAAAACCGACGTGATGCCGTCACTAAACGGCCATCGATCTCGAGATGGCGAAGCTTGACACGGCCATTTTCCGCTCGCTCGACCTTGCGAACCCTCAAATCGGCAACGGTCGCGTGCCCATAGTTAAAGCGAGGCGAACTTGGCTTTGTAGCGGTGGCGGTAGCGGTAGCGGTAGCGGTAGACAATGAGGGCTGAGCGATTTCGGTAGACATGATAAGTACTCCTAAGACAGAAACGGAAAGCGGGCGAGCGGGAACCGAAACACGATTTCGATTCAGCCAGATTCATTGAGCGCGTGAAAACCAAGTCTTGGCGGTTTTACCGCGATGCATCGCCACCAATTTCGGTAACGAGACTTCGGCGGCCGCCACTCGGTTGCGAGCGATAGCAGTCATCTGGTTCAACATTCGATTCGGACGGATGCTTCGCCACCCTTCATCGGTCCACAAATACTGCTCGGCTGCCGCGGCAGTGCGAAGCATCGGATGAGGCGTCCGGTTGCACTGAACCACTTGCTTGATGGGAACTCGATGGCTTGACCGCAACACGCGACCCGCCATCTGAATCGTGCACCCTTTGCCGCTGGGACGACAGAACACTGTCTTTAACTCGGGACAATCAAAACCTTCGGTCAAGATTGCCATGTTGATCAGAACTTGCGTCTCGCCGGAAACAAACGATTCGATCTGCTTCTCGCGATTACTTGTTGCGGTTACCACGGCGCAAGAGACGCCAGCTTGCCGCAGCAACATGTACAGCAATTCACACTCCGTTCGGCGATGAAAAAAGACGAGCGACCGTCCCCATCGCTCTGGTTCACGAATCAAAAACTTAGCGACCTCGCTTGGCGTGTATTCGGGAATGGTATAGTGGTGATAAGAACTCAGGTAACCATCGGCGATCAACGATGCAATTCCCGCGTCGCGAATGACCTGGTCAAAACAGAGCTTGATGCGATCGCTGCGATACGGCGTCGCGGAGAGCCCGAGTGTCCAAGCCGGCTGAATTTGGCTGTGCAGATTCGCCATACTGGTTGCCGCATCATGCTGAGCTTCATCGACAACCAACAGATCCACTTTGGGAGGCGATTTTTCGAACATGCTGATCGTCTGCATGCGAACACCGAAACGACGCCACTGATTTTCGGCTTCGGCTTGAGCTAGCAAATTTCGCCGCATCGCGACCCAGCCCACGCGAGCTCCGGTGGCACGCTGGATGAGCGCGGCAATCGCCAACCCCATCACCGTCTTGCCGCTGCCGGTTGGGCTTTCGATCAACACGCTGGAGGCTTTGGGGGCGAGTTGTCCATCACGTTTAGTGAACGTTCCGCCCATCATCCGCACGGCTGATTCGATGATCCGGCGTTGGTACGGCCGCGACTGGACAGTACACCCCGCTAGCAATGCATCGAGCGCCCCGCCGGCACCGCGTGAAAATCCCTCGAGCCGCTGGGCATCAAAACGGGATGGCAAACCGAAATCCGACACCGCGGGTGGCTGCACGAGTGAACCTGTCATCGCCTTCTCCTCATGAGGATCTGTGAATGTGATCGCAAGTCAGAAGGCATCATTCCCGCGCGTGATGACACGTCCGGTCAACGCGGAAACAAAAAGCAGAATTTTTTTTGCGACGGGAGCGGCGAACGTGACGAACGATTCGCCGATCAACGCAACAAAAACGACGCCAGAATAGACAGGTGAAACGTCGTAACGATACCGAAGCTTTAGCAGCACAGGCTGGGCCGCTCTGTCAAGAATTTGCAGGTTGCCTATTTATCAGCTGGTTCGGCTTCATCAGCTGGCTCGGCGTCCGCCGCGGGTGGTGCACTTTCGATGTGCCCTCCAACGCTCAGCACGCTTAGTTCGTCGGTCAATCGTTGCCGCAGTTCGTCCGCACCGGGAAATCCCATGTGTACCGACTCGATCACTCCCGACTTGCCGACCACCACGGTTTGCGGGATCGCATCGGCGCGAAACGCATCCGAGATTTTCCCGCCTGGATCCAAGACGACGTCCAAGTCGATGTCCTGTTTCTCGAGAAAGCTTTTTACCAGCTCAAGATCTTCGCCGACGTTGACGGCAAGAAACACCACGTCTTTGTCGGCGAACTCGCTAGTCACTTCCTGCAAAACTGGCATCGCGGCAACACACGGGGCACACCAGGTCGCCCAAAAATCGAGCACGATGACTTTGTCTTTCAGACCCTCAAGCGAAACCGGTTGTTCCGAAAGTCTTTCTCCGATGAAACTCGGTGCTTTCTTCCCTAATAGCGGATGTTCGGCAACTGCACCGGCAACCGATTGGAGATAATCGTCAAGCGACTCGTATTCGGTGGCATCTTTGGCTGGACGAAATGCAAACAACGCATTGCTGACCTCGCCACTCATCCGCCAAGAGAGAAAGTCAAACTGAACTTGATACTTGAATCCTTGCGGCACTTGAACCTGTTTTGTTGCCCGCAGCATCGCGGTCAAATCGACCAGCAAACGCAGCGGCTTTGTCGGCGTTTCTTCGCTCAACCACAAATCCCAGCTGACCGCATCGTCCTGGACACCGTGAATTTGAACGGCTGGAACCCGGCCACGAAATTTGCCCTGGCTGACAATCTCGACCGACTTCATACCGCCTAGAAAGCTTAGCGAGGGATCGACTCCGGCCAACGACAATGCCATCACAGGTTCAGGATAGGCCCCCATCGCAACGGGCAATTCCACGACCGCTTGCTGCAGATCCGGATGGTCATCGATTTGGTAATACGCCTCTGGCGAGAGCGCCACCACCATCTCTTTGCCATTCGCATATATACGCGTTCGTTGATCGGGTTCCTTCAAGTAGATCGTGAACTTGTCGGGATGCTTTGACGCAATTTGGTAGGTCGATTTGCGAGACTCAACCACCTTGCCTTGCACAATTGACTCGGTCAACATTTCGACTGTGACACGAGAGACATCCGCCTTGTTGATTGAAGCAAAAAACGGCTCGAGCACCTTGCGAACATCGTCGTTGAGCGTAAACGCAGCAGGCTGTGACGAATCCGCATTGGCGCCGGATTCTTCGGCCGCCACGGCGTCTTTCGTATCATCGGCTGCCCCAGCAACAACGGGACAGACCAACACGACAATCAAAAATAGACGAGCAACCATCTTCAACAGCTCCCAAAATCATGCGTCAAGCGAATGCTCGCATGATAGAGCGATTCAGCAGCGGTGGCTACACGCGAGTCGCAAGGGCGTCTTAATACGTGTCGGGATAGATCACCAGCTCGATGCGGCGATTGGCTGCGCGGCCTGCGGCGGTGGTATTGGGTTGACGCGGATTGTTCGCGCCTTGCGCCACCGTGAACAACTGATTCGGTGGCATGCCGGCGCGGCGAGTCAGCAACTCGAGCACCCCAGCGGCTTGGCCGGCTGCCAATTGGTGGCTGGTGGCGACTTGGCCACCGTACAGCGGCGAGTCATCGGTATAGCCTTCGATTCCAATCCGCTGACGTGGAAACAAACTGCGAAGCTGGGCAGCGATCGGATCGAGCGTCATGGATGCCTGCGGCAGCATTTGATTGGTGCCAGGTTGGAACAATTGGTCCGCCGGAATCACGATGCGAATGACTTCGCCATTCTGTTCGACGGGGATGCCGCCAAGGTTCAATCGGCTAGCTGCTTGCAGCAGATCCGTGTTCGCTTTGATCGATGCTCCGCCTCGCTGCTGTGCGGACGCCTGGAAACCGCGAACTCGGTTCTCCGCTTCATTGGCGGCAATCGAAGCTGACTCTAACTTGGCGCTCGTTTCGGACAGCTGTTTGCGGATTAATTCGAGCTCATCACGATAAACCAATGACTGCTGTTCGCTTTGCGCCAATTGGGTATGCAACTGACGATTATTGTCATCAAGCAACTGAACACGTCGGTTTAACTCAGCCAGTCTGGCTTGGTTAGGGTCGACGGCAGCAGAAGCACCGCCAGGGGCATTCCAAACTCCGCCCGCTGAGGAAGCGAGGTAAGGGTTCTGGCTACATCCGAGCGCACTGGCCAACGCAACCACGAGCAGTAAGCTGCTCGTTTTTTTCGCGATTGCCAAAGGATTGTAGTTGAAAAACATTGCTCTTCCTGTGCTGTAAGGCGAAAACCGCCTAACCCATTTAAGCAGCTACGCAGGATTCTTTCCGTAGATCGATAGTCGCTTTAGCCACGGTTCCGACCTTCAACCGGGGTTAGCGGCCTGTTGATTTAATGAGCCGCTCGCGCGTCAGCGCCCTGGTTCCACGCATTACCCGGTGCCTTACGGCCCTCGGCTCACCAATGCGATTTGCATTTCGACTAAATCAACAGTCTGTTAGCACCCACCGTTTCCTGCCTACCTGCTTAGTGGGAACACTAAAAGCAGCTAACCACCCATGGCAAGATCAATTTTTCGCAAGCAAGCTTTTCCGCCGACAACCGAGCAAGACAAGCAGATTGAATACTCAAGCTTTTGGCTGATCTCGGCTAGCACAATGCAGCGCCCCGAGACCCCAGATCAGATCCTGGCAATCGATCGATTCCACCTCGGCACCGCACGCCAATTCCCGAATCACGGCGATCGCATGCTCATCGGCAGCCGGCTGACCAAAGGTCGGCACCAACAATCGCTGGCGGCCCAACATCAAGAAATTGCAATAGCTCTCTGGCACTCGCTGGCCATCAATTTCACGCTTGGCGGGAATCGGTAACCGATGCACGTTGACCGCGGGCTCACTCGTTTCTCCCCACAGCCGCAACTGACGAAAGTTGTCTTCGAGGGGCAAATGGTTCGGATCGTTTGGATCGTCACAAACCGCAACCACGATATTGGACGGGTCGAGAAACCGTGCCAATTGATCGATATGCCCATCGGTATCATCGCCTACCAGACCGCCTCCGCTGAGCCAGAGGATCTCAGTGACCCCCATTTGAGCGTGTAATTCGCGTGAAATCGCGTCACGCGACCATCCGGGATTGCGTGTGGCGGTGACCAAACACTCAGGTGTGGTCAGCAACCGGCCTTGCCCATCGGTTTCCATCGCTCCGCCTTCGACGCACAATTTGCTGCGAATTCGCGGGATACCAATTCGATCACAGATCACCGCTGCGGCTGCGTCATCGGCATCCCAAGGCGGATACTTGCCGCCCCAAGCGTTGTAATGCCAATCGATCCCGACCAGACCGCCGATTTCGGCATCGTGGACAAAGGTGGGACCGTAGTCTCGCACCCAAGAGTCATTGGTGGGGCAAAAAACAAGCTCGATGCGGTCATTTTGGGGCAGCAAAGCCTTCGCATCGGCTGCCAAAGCCTCCGGAAGCAGGATCCGGACCGATATCGATTCCGCCATCTGAGCCGCCCAATTGGCGAAAAACGCGGGCATCCGGTCGATTCGCCCGGGCCAAGTCTGCTGGCTGTGAGGCCACGCCAGCCAAACCGCCTCTTGAGGCTCCCACTCTGCAGGCGTACGACGACTCAAGCAGCTACTCCTGCTGAAAATCTGTTCACCAGGCAACCAAAGGGCCTATTCGAACTTGATTTCTTCTTTGACTTTTTGGATGAAGTGAGGCGATTTTCCACCCTTGCTGAGTTCTTGGGCGCGTTTCTCAGCATCTTTTTTCTGATCGAACTCAAAAACGGCAACCCGCTTGAGATTTTGGCTGAAGACTCCCCAATACAGCTTCAGACGAACATCTTCGGCTTGCTTTTTCTTGGATTTTCGAGTCGAGGCCTTTTTCTTGCTGGCTTTATTTTTGGCCGTGGCCAGTTTTTCTGCAGCTTCCGCCTCTGCAGCTTTCGCTTTACGACTGACGACCTTTCGGGCCATGTGAAGAATGAGGGGGTATCGAGGAACGAATTGAGATGTGATTTAAGCCGCCTAGCGTAACCGCAAAGCGGCTAGTTGTCACCGGGGCAGCGGACGGCGGAAAAAAAATGCTCCTCGCCAATATCCGCCACAAAGTATCGCTGTTCTTTTCCGGGAATCTCGCGTATGCTAATTGTTTGTGTTTGGGGCGGTCCTTACCAAGGATCGATATAGACAACACGAGCTAAGCCCCACACGTCCACTTTTTGACCGTTTACGGAGAGTCAACACGATGCAGGTTAGCGTCTCGACGCGTCATGGGAGTCTTCAACCTGGCGATCAGCAACTTATTGTTGAGAAGACCGAAAAGCTGCGAAGGCTATTTGATCGAATTAACGCGATCGAGGTTACCGTTGACTTAGAACACTTAGAGAATCCCAAAGTTGAAATTCGCGTCTCCGCCGAACATGCGGACGACAGCGTTGCGACGGCGGAATCCACAACGGTAATCGCGGCGCTCGATTCCGCGATCCCGAAGGTGGAACAGCAACTGCGAAGATTAAAAGAGAAGAAAACGGGGCACCGCGCCACCGGACACAAACACATCGATACGACGATTGACACCGACGAAGACTAACGGCCCCCCTGACCAACATTGGCACTTGACCAACATTGGCACTCGTTAGGCTCTTCTCCAAGCTTCGATCGTTGCGATCAGCATCAAACGTGATGCAATAACGGATTTTGATGCTTCGATCCCAGATACATTTTATTATTTGATTTCACAAAGGAATCACATCCTCATGAAGTTTGCAGACTTTATCAGCACCAAAGCCATTCGCGCGGACTTGAAGGCCGCATCGAAGGAAGAGGTCATCCAGGAACTTGTCCAGTCGCTACTGGATTCCGGACAGATCGACGCGGACCAGCAACAAGACATCATTGCCGCGATCATGAAGCGTGAAGAACTCGGCAGCACAGGCATTGGACGTGGCGTTGCCGTGCCTCACACCAAGCACCCAAGCGTGCAAAAGTTGGTCGGCACCGTAGGCGTCAGCGTGGAAGGGGTCGACTTTGACTCACTCGACGGCGAACGCGTGCAACTGTTCTTTCTGTTGATCAGCCCTCCGGAACGCCCCGGCGATCACCTCCGAGCGCTTGAGAACATTTCGCGACAACTTCGCGACGAAAACTTCTGTCGATTCCTGAAACAGAGCAAAACCCCAGAAGACATCAGTCAGTTGCTACAAGAAGCAGATGACAACCAGTTCGTATCTGGCTAATGAACACATCCCCATTAACTCGAATCGTTGTCGTCAAAAACCCGCAAGGTTTGCACGCACGCCCTGCCGATATGCTTGTTCGTCTGGCCAGCCAGTTCGAATCAGCGATCAAGATCGGCAAAGGCAACGAGCACGTCGACTGCAAAAGCATCCTGTCACTGCTGACACTCGGAGCCAGCCACGGCACCGAGCTAGCGTTGAGCGCCGACGGCAAAGATGCGCAAGCTGCGATTCAAGCCATTGCGGAATTGTTTGATTCTGGATTCGATGAACTAGCAAACACAGTCGAAGAAGATGTCAGGCCCGTTGTCGATCCCTAAACCGACGCAACGCCAAAGTTTCAGGCTAGACCGGTGGGAACGGATTCAAAACAGTCCCGATCACTGTCGGACTTGAGTCGCAAGCGACTGTGCGTGATCTCTTCGATGATCAAACCCAATTCAAGCGAACACAACGATGGAGCGTCCTGAGAAAGCGTTAAGAAACCGTCCGGTCCGACGATCGACCGATAGCGTCCAGTAGCGGATTGCCGCTTAGACGGAATTCGCATCGAGACCCCCAACGGCTCTTGCTCTCTCGCCGACAATCCATTGGCCAACGATGGTCGAACTACAAGGCATTCCCGTTTCACCGGGCGTTGCTATCGGTCCTGCGCTCGTCCTGGACCCCGATGGCTACCGAATTCCCCGGTGCCTCGTCGCCGCAGAAGATGCGGAAGGTGAATACACGCGCCTACAGACTGCGGTAGACGCCGTTTCCGCCCTGCTGGAAACCAATCGCCTAGAAACCTCGGCCGTTGCCGGCGTTAACACCGGCGACATCTTTGCCGCCCAATTGCAAATGTTGCACGATCCGCGACTGCACGCTGAATTGGGACGGCGGATCCGCGAAGAGCGTCAATCCGCAGCCTATGCCGTCAGCCGCGTGCTGCACAATTACGCCGCCGCTCTTCGCCGACTCGACAATCCGCTGCTCGCCGATCGCGCCGAAGACGTGCTGGACATCGAAAAACAATTGCTTTTGCAATTAGGGGCAGTTTCGCGGCAACCGTTGTCCGAGTTGACGGAACCGGTGATCGTGCTCTCGCATGTGCTGACCCCCAGCGAAACCGCTAGTTTGGACCGTCGCTACGTTCGCGGCTTCTGCACCGAAACCGGCGGCCCTGGCGGCCATACTGCGATTGTCGCCAAGGGACTCGAACTTCCTGCGGTCGTTGGCATTGGTACGTTTCTCGAGAACATCGGAGCCGCAGCGACAGTGATTGTCGATGGGGATCGCGGTCGCGTGATTATCGACCCTGACGAAGAAACACTCGCTCATTACGAAGAACGTCTGCAACAACGCGAATCGCTCGCGGCACGATTGGCAGAACTAAAAGATGTGCCGGCCGAAACTGCCGACAAGGTGCGAATTCAACTCAGTGCGAATATCGAATTTCCGCACGAAACCGAATCGTGTCTCGAACGCGGCGCTGACGGCATTGGGTTGTACCGAACTGAATTCCTGTACTTGTCCAGCAGCGAAGAACCAAGCGAAGAAGACCATTACGAAGCATACAGCCAAGTGGTCCGCGAAATGGACGGCCGCCCGGTCGTCATCCGCACGCTGGACCTAGGCGCCGACAAGATGGGGCAACGGCCACTGGCCGAACAAGAACACAATCCGTTCCTTGGACTCCGCAGCATCCGGCTGTCGCTAAAGAACCTGGACTTGTTTCGACCCCAGCTGCGCGCGGTGCTTCGCGCCGCTGTCCACGGCGACGTTCGAGTGATGTTTCCGCTCATCACCACGATGGCGGAACTACGACAAGCCCGCATGCTGCTGAACGTGGTCGCCGAAGATCTAAACGAAGCCGGAATCCCGAATCGATCGGACATCCCGGTGGGCATGATGGTCGAAGTCCCAGCGGCGGTCATCATGCTGGACCGCTTTGTCAAAGAAGTCGATTTCCTCAGCATCGGTACGAATGACCTTGCTCAATACACGTTGGCGGTCGACCGCAGCAACGAATACGTTGCCGATCTCTATCAGTCGTGTGACCCTGCGGTCCTGCGACTGATTGCCAGTAGCGTCAAAGTCGCCGACGCCAATCAAACCCCGCTGGCGGTTTGCGGCGAGATGAGCAGCAACCCTGGCCGCGCGTTACTACTAATTGGACTGGGCGTTCGTAATTTGAGCGTCCCGCCGTCGGCGCTGCATCGTGTCAAAAAAGCGATCCGCAGTGTAACGCTGAAGCAATGCATTCAGATCGCAGAACGCGCGATGACGTTCGAGGCGGCACGTGATGTCGACCTCTATCTTCAAGACCGACTCAGCGCCCTGGCACCGGAGCTGATCGTTCACTGATGATCCGTCTGCAAGCGAATGAGTAACGTGACTGAGCCTTCTGAACCGACTGATTCATCAAACGCGGTGCCAACCGAATTGGCTTCGCTGCGGATTCGGTATCGAGTGCGGTTTCAAAAGATCGGCCTACTACGCTGGATTAGCCACCGTGATCTCGCCGGTTTGTGGGAACGGATTGTCCGACGTGCTGCACTGAAACTTTCGATGAGCGAAGGTTTTCACCCCAAACCACGCATCGCCTTCCCATCCGCACTGGCACTTGGCGTCGAAGGACTCGATGAAGTCGTCGAACTTGAATTGGCCGAAGACATTTCGCCTTCCGAACTCCTCAAACGACTCGAAGCCGACAACCAACCTGGGTTGATCATCAACAGCGTTAGCCGACTGCCCGACGGGTTTGGCAAAGGCCAGCTAAAACAGAGCCAATTTTCGATAACGCTTCCCGAGCAACCCGACGCGGCGACGATCCAAACGGCGATCAGCAAATTGCTTAGCCAAACGACCGTGTCCGTCGAGCGAAAAAAGAAAACTCTGGTGGCCAACGTCGCCGAGCAAATCCTGAATCTCGAGCTCTCCGACGACCGATTGCGATTGACGCTGGCCGCATCCGAATCGGCATCGCTGAAACCTCACGACATACTCGATCTACTAGGCTTTGATGACTGGATCGAAAACGGATCGCACGTCATTCGTGAACGCGTCATCCTGGAAACCGAATTTCAATCGAACAACTCCGCCGAAGTCGCTCGCGCGACTGACGCGAACTGCAACACACCTACCGAATACTAACCCTGTCAGCGTCCATGCGAACGCAACTGATTGGTTCGCACAAAGCTGACAAAACCACCTGAAAGGTGACTTTTTATGAAGAAAGAAATGCTAATCAACGTACTGCAGCCCGAAGAATGCCGGATTGCAGTGTTAGCCGATGACCGACTCGACGAGTTGTACATCGAACGGAAAAGTGTCGAAGCGTTTGCCGGGAACATTTACCGCGGCAAGATCGTTAACCTCGAACCAAGCATCCAAGCCGCATTCGTCGATTTTGGTGTCGGACGCAACGGATTTTTGCACATCAGCGACGTCGAACCTCAGTACTTTCGCCAGGGCGGCTATGATCCCGAAGAGGTGATGCGAGAGTCCGACGAAATGGCCGAAGCCGCCGCCAAGCGAGCTCGCGACTCGGGCCATGGCAACAAACACGCTTTCAAAGGCGGACGCCCTCGCGTCAAACCACCAATCCAAGAAATCTTTCGTCGCGGCGACGAAGTCCTCGTCCAAGTCATCAAAGAAGGCATCGGAACCAAAGGTCCAACGCTCAGCACGTACATCTCGATCCCCGGTCGATACCTGGTTTTGATGCCCGCGCTGTGCCGCGTGGGCGTCAGTCGAAAAATCGAAGACGAAGACGATCGCAAACGACTCAAGCGATGCCTGTTGTCACTGAACCCACCCAAGGGTCTCGGATTCATCGTCCGCACCGCCGGCGCGGGACGCAGTGAAATCGAACTGCAACGCGACATGGAATACCTGCTGCGGCTTTGGAAAGCGATCGTGCGACGCGTCAAAACGCTGAACGAACCCGGCGTGCTATACGAAGAGAGCGATTTGATCATCCGCACGATCCGCGACATCTACTGTGACGAAATCGATCAAATTCTCATTGATGAACCCGAGTCATACGAAAAAGCACGTGACTTTCTGAAAATGGTCATGCCCCGCGTGGTCGACCGTTTGAAACTGTACGAAGGAAGCGAGCCGCTGTTCCACAAGCACAAGCTCGAAGAAGAAATCATGATGATCAATCAACGTCAGGTGCAATTGCCCGATGGCGGCTCGATCGTGATTGACCCCACCGAAGCCCTTGTGGCGATCGACGTCAACAGCGGCAGTTTCCGTGGCAACGATTCCGCCGAAGAAAACGCTTTCCGCTTGAACCTGGCTGCCGCCAAAGAAATCGCTCGCCAATTGAGACTACGTGACCTCGGCGGCGTGATCGTTAACGACTTTATCGACATGCGAAAGGAAAGCTATCGACGCAAAGTCGAACGCGCACTTCGCGATGCAATGTCGACCGACCGCGCCCGCACCAAGATCTTGAGAACCAGCCCGTTTGGCTTGATCGAGATGACACGCCAACGCATTCGCCCAAGTCTGAAACGCAGCATCTATACCGATTGCCCGTGTTGCCAAGGCCGCGGCTTGGTCAAGACCGCCGAAAGCATGTCGATCGAAGTGATTCGCATGTTGGCACTCGCCGTTCGCAACAAACACATCGAACGCGTGACGATTCGCGTGAACGACGAAGTTGCCGCTTACTTGAACAACAAGAAACGTCGCGACGTGATGGAAGCCGAAGATATTGGCAAGATGGCGGTCCAAATCCTTGGCAGCGAAGGACTCTTCCCTGAGCACCTCGAAATGGATTGCCGCGATGCCCACGGCGAACGCGTGGAAATCGATTCCTAAGTGAATCGCGAATCCTGAAACATCTAAAACGCTTGAGACCCACGTGGGTCTCAAGCGTTTTTTTATTGGCAGTGGCCCCACCGCGCGATCCAAGCGTGGTCGCGGCTCGCCCCCTTTAGGAACTCAGACGCCGGGTGACTTTGTCGACGACACCCGCCCATTGGCCCATCTCGGTCTGGCGAACCAGACGCATGCTGGGATACCACGGGGTATCATCGCCGTGATTCCGCCAACGCCAATCAGGAACCTTGCCCAACATCACGGTCACGTCGACGCCTAAAGCTCCGGCCAAATGCGCGATGGCCGTGTCGGTGGTCACGACTTCGTCTAGGTTCTGCAGGATCGCGGCGGTGTCGGTAAACGCGCCCGTCGCCGAATCGATCCCCTCGGGCAAACGCACGATGGAATCGGCAAAATCGCATTGCTGTATTTGAGACGCCCCGTACCCAAACTGCAAACTGACGAGCGTCACACCGGGAATCATCGCCAGCGGTTTGAACGTGTCTAGCGGGATGCTTCGATAGACGTCTGCGTGATGCTCGGGATTCCCCTGCCAATTGATTCCAATTCGCCGCGTTCTGGAATTCTCCGCAGACGGCACGTGCTGCTGCATCCACGCGGCCCACGTCTTGTTTTGCTCCGAACTCGCCGCCAAATAACCTCTCCCTGCAGAAAAAAGCGAATCCGCCACCGCTAGCTGCTTGGTTTGTTGGTACCAGAAATCGACCACGTCCAAAAAGGATGCTTGATAATCAATCGGCGGGACGACCGAACCATCGGGTAGCAGCAGATCGATCCCTGGCATCGACGAAAACAACGGCATCATCTCAGCAGCACACTGAACATACACGGTCGCTCCGGCTTGCTTTAGCACCGACGCGACACGAATGAACTGCATCGCGTCTCCTCGACCTTGCTCGGGATACAGCAAGATTGACTTCCCTGCAATCGCTTGGCCTTGCCAAACCGGTGTGGGCAACTTGGGCCGATAGGTTCCCGGCATCGCCCATCGCCAACGATACTCGGCCCAGCCCACGTCGTAGTTACCCAACAACAGATGGATCACGCCGAGATTGCGGTGTAGCTCTGCATTCTTTGGATCGATCCGCAATCCTTCGGCGTACCATTTCAAGCCACGCTCGATTTCACCGGACCAGACCCACAAGGTGCCACGGTTCTTGAGCGCCGAAAGGTAGCCCGGTTGTTGCTCAAGCGCCGTCGCCAACGCTTCCTCCGCTTCGTCGATCTTCCCGAGCATTCGCAGCGAATTGCCAAGATTGTTCCAGGCAATCGGAAACTGCGGACGAATTGCCAATGCCTCGCGATAGACGGCAACGGATTGCTGGAAATCACGCTGGTCGAAAAACGCGATCCCCAAATAGACCAATGCATCGGCGTTCTTCGGAGAATGCGAGAGCACATGACGATAGACTTGGATCGCTTCATCAAGTTTGCCTGACTGATGCCGCTGCCAACCCTGCTGCAATAATTCATGGACGGTGGGCATCGTGCTTAGGCTCCTTGATTCGGCGGCGATTCGTCAAAGCGTATACGAAAAATGGCGATGCACTTTTACAAGCACATCGCCATCGATTGTTAATACAAATGGATCGACTTGACTAGTCGAGGAAGCCTACCAAATCTTGGCTACGGCTTGGCTGTTGCAGCTTTCGCACTGCCTTAGCTTCGATTTGTCGAATTCGTTCGCGGGTCACTTTGAAGATGTGGCCCACTTCTTCGAGCGTATAGCTGTAACCATCACCGAGACCGTAACGCAATTTGATGATTTCGCGTTCACGATACGACAACGACTTCAATACGCCGGTGATGCGGTCACGCAGCATCTCTTGTGTCGCACCGATCTGCGGGCTCTCCGCGGCACCATCGGGCAGCAAATCACCGAACTGGCTATCTTCGCTGTTGCCAACGGGACGGTCCAACGAAATTGGGAAACGGCTCATCGTCAAAACACGACGTGCTTCTTCGACGGTCACATCGGCTCGACGTGCAGTTTCTTCGATCGTGGGTTCACGCCCAAGTTCTTGCAGCAATTGACGAGCCACGTTCCGCACGCGGCTCATCGTTTCGACCATGTGAACGGGGATACGAATCGTTCGGCTTTGGTCGGCAACCGCGCGAGTGATTGCTTGACGAATCCACCAAGTCGCATAGGTACAGAATTTGAAACCACGACGGTATTCAAATTTGTCGACCGCACGCATCAAACCGGCGTTCCCCTCTTGGATCAAATCCAGAAAGGACAAACCACGGTTACGATATTTTTTGGCGATCGAAACAACCAGACGAAGGTTTCCTTCGCTCAGTTCACGTTTGGCTTGTTGGTACTCGGCGTACACCTTGTTCAGCATTGCGACGCGATTGCGAAGCGAAGTGGGTGTTTCCTGGCACGCGGTCAAAATTTGACGTCGTTCGTGCAGCAGTTTCTCTCGTACTTCGCGACCATGTTTGGTACGTTTTTGGTCCGAAATGATGTGATCGATTTCGGTCAAACGATGCGAGAATTTTTCGAGCAAGTCGATTCGTGTTTCAATTCGCTGGGTACGCAGACCGAGTTCTTCGATCAAACGCACGGCACGACGACGACGACGAGCAAGCGAGCGCCAAGCTTCGACACGACGTCGTTGCGAGGCCGCTTTGCTGAGTGCGACTTTCCAATCGTGTCGATTGCGTCGCAGCAAGGTCTGCAGCGTCCGCAGATTGTGCGGCAAACGGCCGACGATCTGTTCTTTTTCCAAATGATCCGTTACCGAAACTTGGACGGTACGGTCAAAGGGCAATTGGCCGCGGTAAACCTTCTTCAGCGTCTTGTAAGCTTCGACGAGAACGTAATGGTTCTCGAGCAATTTGGTACGGAAGCGACGGCGGGTTTCTTCGATCCGCTTGGCAAGTTCAATTTCTTGCTTACGTGTCAGCAGCGGGATCTCGCCCATTTGGGTCAAGTACATCCGAACCGGATCATCGGACCACGTTTCGGTTTCGTCACCAGCAAGCAGTTCGTCGGGGCTTTCGAGTTGGACTTCGCCATCGGCAGCAGAAGCCATCGCGACGGCAGCATCGTTGTCGTCGCTGTCGTCAACAGGCAGCTTGCGAAAACTGCCGGTCACGGCTTCGGTGCTTTGGACGGTTACGTCATCAAATTCGTCCAAGAGTGTATCGAACAAAGGGGAACTCCTAGCGGAACAGTGTGAGATATGAGGGCTGAAAATCGGTTTCGTGTCAGTTCAAACGAAACGAGCGATCATGCGGTGGATGGCAAATGTAAAAAATTAGCTATGTGCAAGTTGGTAATCGTGCAAATGGGTAGTCGTGCAAGTTGACGAAGGAATGAGCGGAAGCCCCCTGTGAACTTTATTTCTGATTGAACTTCATTTCACATTAGTTGCTGAACGAGTTGCCTAGAGAACAAAGTTTGCCTGAGAACAAAGTTACTTCTTAACTCTACACCACAGTGGACTCATTAGTGCGACAGTACTTCAAATGGAAGGAGTTTCTAGATGAATGGGTTGTTTGTATTAGTCACGAATTGAGCTTTGCAGAAACCGTTCAGGGGATCGGCGCAGTCGTCCGACCGATGGAGAACACGAAAAGAGGCACCCTCTTTGCTGAACCACCACCGAATGTCCGATTGCTTGGTCCTCACTTGGTACGAACCAACCCAACGTGGATGCCGTAATCAAGAGTTTCCCCGGTCCAAACACTTTCCAAGCCTCGTGACCTAAAATTCAAGTATGCCCTAAAAATCAAGTCGCTCCGCTTTCCTTGCCTCCATGGCAATATTCGGCAAATGACCACTCTTGTAGGTGGGACCCAATCCTTCCGGTCCACCAGGACGAACAAAACAGTTCGCTATTGTTACCACGAGTCACCATGGGAGGTGTCCGACGCGGTTGCCGAGTAAAGTGAGACTGAGTCACACGATTTCTCCGGCAACGGGTGGGAGCGGTAGGGGTTGGCGGTGGCGCCGTTTGCACACTTTGGATTTTAGTCAGGTTGCCTTCGTGGTCCACCCACTTCGCCTTCAATTCTTTTTCATTTGATCTTCATGTACCAACTTTCATGCCCCCATTGTCAAAATGTGATCCTTGTCACCCCCTCACAAGCGGGTGATAGGGTTTCCTGCTCCTCCTGCGAGCAATCGGTCGCGGTCCCCCGGCTCGGAGAGCTCAAGCAGCTGCCGAGAGACGAGTCTCAGACCTCCGAGACGGATCGAGAGCCCCCCTACAATGAAGCGGGTTCCGCCCAAACGTTCGGCACCCTGGCATTGGGGTTGATTTGCACCGCAAGCCTATTGATTGCCGCTTACTGCGGCATTCGCTGGGCACTGATCGATGCCCCGGTCACGACGGAGATCCATTTGCAAGAGGTCCGCGACGTTTATCCGACTCGGAATCCCGCCGAACTGCTGCGGGAATATGAACAGATGGAAGAGACCGGACTCGAGCTGCCCGTCCCCTATGGCTACAAGCGAGTCCAAATGCTGAAGCAGGGCTGGGGCCAAAATGCGGCCATCGCAGGAGGTGTCGCGGTTCTGACTTTAATCGGAGCAATTCTTTTTGCTTCCTCAGGACGATCGCGACGGCAATGACCGTCAACGGCGTTTTTAGAAGACACTTGGTACAGCGAAACGCGTCGTCAAGCGAACCCCAGCGGCTTGCTGCCGCTGCATCGCCGGTGGGAGTTGACAGGCTGAAAGCCTTCCCACATTACTCGGGCTTGCGTCTCAAAACATAGACGACGTCCTCGGTCGACGCATCAACCTCAATCGGATGCTGGAGGTCGTAACCAAAGTCGTACGTGGCGGCGACCTCCCAACACTTACTCGATTGAATCAAACGGTTCATCTGTTTCGGGGTGTAGCTTCGCAACGCGAGTTCGTCGGTGATCCGAAAACTGTGCGACGGACTATGGATATCAAATCGAATGCCAAACCGCTCAATGCGGCTTTCCGTATTTCGCTCGTTGGTCCACATGTGCGTGCTGATCGCCAAGTGTCCGCGACGCGCCGACCATGACTCGGTTTCACTCGGTGCGACTGCGGTCGGGGTGAGATGAACGCCCAGCAAATACAGACCGCCGGGGCGAACAACTTCGCCCATGCACTGTAAATGCCCCCGCGCCTCACGCTCGCTGCACAGATGGCGAAAGCTATTGATAGTGTTAAACGCCAGATCGCATTTCCACTTTGTTTTGAAGTCGGACATGTCGGCGACAAAAGCGGATTCCCGCACACCATGTCGACGAAAACGAGCATTACAAAACTCGACCGCCTTGGGATTTAGATCAAGCCCGTCGACGCGAAACCCTTTTTTGACAAGTGCATAGAGTAGCCGCCCGGTGCCACAAGCGGGTTCAAACAGCCGTTTCGGAGCTCGCTGCATCCACTCGCTTCCGCAGCCCTGAATAAACTTCACTTCAGCCGCACAATCGGCGCCAAAAACGAGATCGTAATATTTTGGATGGTCGTAGATGGATTCGTTAATCGTTTCGATCGTTAGGGACTCCCGAGCCGAGCGGTGGCGAGAACAAAAGAGATACAGGATGACAGCCTAAATCAGCTGGACTGGAAAATCAGCTGGACTGGGGGGCGGAATCGAGCAGGCTGATGATCAATGGCAGCAGCTGTTTTTTGCGACTGACCACCTCTTCGAGCTCATACAGATTCTCTTCGAGTTCAGGATAATTAATTTCGTCCCACCCCTCCGGCTCTCGACTCATCAACAACAGACTGCCGTTACTGGAGATATCGGTGACCAACAGTGCTGAAAAGTCGAGCTGATGGTCTTTCGCCAATTGCTCCAGCGCGGCTGCCAATTCATCCTTACGCTCCCAAAACAAATCAAAACCAATCTCTTCGATCTGCGAAATCGAGAAATTGACTCCAGCCTCTTCGAATTCCTTGCAGTCTTCACGCACCACGCGGCCGGCTTCTCCGGATCGCAGCGCCGAGCCGACTTCGAAGAACTCGGTCGCATACTCCTCCAAATCAAACTCACAAAACTGCTGCAACCACTGCAAAATGTCGCGATCCACATCGGTAGTGGTGGGCGAACGCAAAAACAACGTGTCACTAATGATGCCCGACGCCATACACAGTGCCACTGCGGCAGAGGGTTTCAAATCAGACTGCCGGAACAAACGAGCGACAAGAGTGCACGTCGATCCCACCGGTTCCAAGGTAAAGCGAATCGGATTGGACGACTTGAGCGATCCACCGAGTCGGTGATGATCGAGCACCTCGGTGATGATCGCATCTTCGGCGCCCTGCACCGCTTGGGACAACTCGTTGTGGTCGACCAGCACCAATTCAGGCATCGGCGGGTTGATCAGGTCGCTCTTGCTGAGCACACCAAAGAGTTTTCCATTATCGAGCACAGGAAAGACGGTTTGCGAGGAACGAAAGATTTGTTGACGCGCCGCTTCCACCGGCATCTTTGCCGACAACGAAATGAAGTCACGCTGGATCACTGAATCGATCAGACGAGCCGCCTTGATTCGCATCGTGGTCGTCGCCGTGTCGTACGGGCTGATGATCACCGAGACGCCACGGGCTTTGGCCAAGTGCAACAAACCGCTGGACAATTCGTAACCGCCGGCGATCACCATCGCACGAACGCCCAGTTCGAGTGCAGGCAATTGGATCGTCGGCCGATCACCGCTGACGACCAGCAGCCGGTCGGCCGAAAACTGATTCATCCGCTGCGTGAATCCTTCGGCACTCATCGCGCCGACCGTCACGACAAATTCATCGGTCCGATCGGGGTCGACAACGTGCTGGAACGTTCCGCCCAACACCGAAGCAACTTTGTTCAGGTTGCTGCAAACCTCGCGCGAGTGAATCGGATCGACACCGCCTTGGAGCACCAATTCTAGCAGTTCCAACAACGTCACGATGCCGACAACTTTGTCGTTGTCATCGACGATCGGGATCGCGCGTAGCCCGTGTTCTTTCATCCGCTGATAGACTTCGTAGAACACGTCGGATTGGCGGGCGAAGACAACGTCGCGTTGGCAGACGTCCTCGATCTCGGGCCGCACGTCCATGATGATTCGCGGCGGCGGCAACTTGGCTTTACGAAGCGCGAATTCGGTCCGCTGGTTTGGCGCCCCACAACAAGCGGCGATCGCATCGGGTCGCGTCGTTTTCCTCAGAAAATCAGCGTAGGCAATCGCACTGCAAATCGCATCGGTATCGGGATTGCGGTGCCCGAAAACAAAGACAGTCATGGTTTGGCTCGTACCGCGAAACGCAGCAAAGAGAGATTAGAATAAAAGTCAAACATCATGCAGCCAGCCTAAGCCTTGGCTAGCGGAGGATACAGCTAACGTCCACGCAAACAGCATTACGATTCCGGCAATTGCTGAATCGCTGCAGCGACGATCGTATCAGGCTCGGCCATCCGCCCTTCGCCCCGAACGCGGCAACTAAGCCAACCTGACTCGGGACCGACAAAATGACATCCATCACGACGCAGCGTGTCCACGTTCCGCTGGACCGACGGTTTGCTCCACATCGACGCACTCATGGCTGGCGCCAACAAAACGGGACATTCGGCTTGCAAGTACAACGTGCTAATAAGATCGTCGGCGAGCCCTGAGGCAAACTTTGCTAAAAGATTCGCAGTTGCCGGAGCAACAATCAACAAGTCCACATCGCGAGTCCATTCGATGTGAGCCCCTAACGGAAATCGCCCAGGATCGAAGGAATCCTGAGCGACCGTTTTACCGGAGAGCGCCGCGAATGTGGCGGCGCCAATAAATTGAGTTGCCGATGCGGTCATTGCCGTACGCAGATCGTAGCCCGATTGAACGAGTCGACTACAAACGGTCGCCACCTTGTACGCAGCGATCCCCCCACCGACGGCGAGCAAGATTGCCCGCCTCTGCTCGCTCATAGATCCGACGCATCCAAATCGGGGCCGTCCGAAGCGGCATCGGCCGCCGCAGTCAGATCTTCGAGCGATTGGACTTCGTTGTCCATGTTCAACACGATTTTGTCTTGCATGATTTCCTGCAACACAATCGTCATCTTGTCGTGCGTGTCAACGTTCACGAGTGCCCGGCTGCCTTGGTTTAATTGCACCAAACGCTTTTGGATCAGCGTGCTTAACTTAAACCGACCACCGACCTTGTTGACGATCTCTTCTTCTTTTAGCTCTTCGAGCATGGTTGTTTTTCCTTTTGGTCTTTCAAAATTTGGCAGATTTCCGAGACGGCTCGATCGACCGACCCATTGATAATTTCGTATTGGTATCGATGCATGAACTGCATCTCGCGGCAAGCGGTTTCCAGCCGCGCCGCAATCGCTTCTTCGGACTCGGTCCCGCGTGTGCGAAGCCGCCGCTCGAGCTCTTCCATCCCACCGGGGTGAATGAACAGTGTAATCGGGCTGAACTCTTTGTGATCCAGCACAGCCAGGGCCCCTTGGACATCGATCTCCAAAATTACCCATTTACCAGCGTCTAGACCAGTGGCGACCTGCTCTCGGAGCGTGCCATACCAATGGCCACAGCCGAACACCTCTTTGCACTCTAGAAAATCGCCGGCTTCGCGTCGCCGCTCAAATTCATTGTGGTCCAAGAAAAAGTAGTCCACTCCGTCCTGTTCCCCCGGCCGCGGTTGGCGGGTCGTTGCCGAGATACTTGGCTGTAACGGTAGCGGGCACTCCTGTCGCAATTGGCGCACCACCGTTGATTTACCCGCTCCGCTAGGACCGGAGATGATGATCAGCCGACCACGTCCTTCCAAATTCATGTCTTGCCTTCGCTGGATTATTCGAGATTTTGGACCAATTCTCGCATCCGTTCGATTGCACACTTGATCTCGACGACATGCCCCGAAATTTCCGTCTGCGACGCCTTGCTGCCGATCGTGTTGGTTTCTCGCAGCATTTCTTGAACGATAAACTCGAGTTTGCGGCCGGACGGCTCGGGATCGCCCGCCGTTTCACCGCTGGCTGCCGCCTGATTGTTGCCACTTAACGTTTGCAGAAACAGCTGCAAATGGCTGCCCAGCCGGGTGATCTCTTCGCTGTAGTCCACCCGGTCGGCGTAGATTTGGACTTCGCGTAACAGATCGATCATCGGCACTTCGATGTCGTGCTGAGCCAACACACGCTGAATCTTTGTCTCTAAACGTTTTTGGTAGGTATCGACACTTCGCGGCCCAAGCTCGGCGATTTGTTGGACGTGATCGCGGATCAAATCACAATCCACTCGCAAACTCATCGCCATGTGAGCTCCTTCGTGAGCCCGCATCTGGTCGAGACTTTCCACCGCGTCACGAATCACCTGCTCGACCGCCGACCAAACCGCTGCGGTATCGACGCGTTCCTGAGACCGTGGGACCACCACGCCTGGCAACATCGCCAACTGGGCCAAATCGATCGTCGCGGCATCGCTGGCAAACGAAACTTTGGCCTTCTGCAGCTGCTCGAAATAGGCCCCCAGCACCGCTTGATCGATCTGGGGCAGCGTTTCCGATGATGGTCGCTTCCAATTGACCGCAAGATTTACGCTGCCGCGATGAATCAACTTGCGGACCAACGACTCAATTCGCGAATCAAACGCTGACAACGCGTCGCTTGATCGCAGAGCGCATTTGAAACCGCGATTATTGACCGTACGTACTTCCACCACAAACGTACCGAGATCCGTTTGCAGCGACGCATGACCTTGACCGGTCATGCTGCGAGCATTTTCAGGAATAACAGAACTCATGCAGTCTACTTGTCGCCGTCACTGTCGGCGGATTCCGCTGCGGTGTCGGTCGCAGCGGCTTCGCTGGTTTCGTCCGCAGCCGGTTCGCTGGTTTCGTCCGCAGCCGGTTCGCTGGTTTCGTCCGCAGCCGGTTCGCTGGTGGATTCGTCGCTGGTTGCCGGTGTCAATTCAACCGTGTTTTCCGGGGTCTCCGGGGTTTCGTCGCCACTAGATAGTCCTGCCTCCAGACCACTGGTTCCTTCGCCATCAAGCTTGGGCAGCGTGAATGTTTCGCCTACTGGATCCTTGTCGCCGCCGCCCGACTTGATCACCGAATCGGCGGTCGTTGTCGGAGCATGGGTGCCTAGCAACCACATGGTGAACGCACATGAGAACGCCCAAACGGTCGCAACGACCACGGTGATCACGGTAAACGTGTCGCCTGCTTTGCTACCAAATGCACTTTGTCCACCAGGACCTCCGAGTGCTCCGGTCAATCCGCCACCTTTTCCACGTTGGATCAGCACCAACAGAATCAGAAACAGCGACAAAAATCCCATCAAGAAGCCCAAGATGGCTCCTTCGAGCGACGCAATCAGCAAAAATCCAGCGATCTGAGCGATCATGACTTTGTTCGTCCTTCAAATAGACATTGTAATAGTTGTATGTTTCGCGGCGGCGTGTTTAGCCGGCCGCGATTATTCCTGCGAAGTCATCGGCTTTCAGACTAGCTCCGCCCACCAAAGCTCCGTCAATGTTTGGTTGCCCAAGCAATTCCTTGGCATTGCCTGGTTTGACGCTGCCACCGTATTGAATCCGGATCTGTGCCGCTACGTCGGTTGTGAACATCTCACCCAACAATTTGCGAATCAGGGCATGAACCTCTTCGGCTTGCTCGGGAGAGGCCGTTTTGCCGGTCCCGATCGCCCATACAGGCTCGTAGGCCACAACAATTCCTGCAGCGCGGATCTCATCAAGTCCTGCCAGCGATCCGCGAACCTGCGTTTCGATCACTTCTTCCATTTTACCCGCTTCACGCTCTTCGAGCGTTTCGCCAACGCACACGATTGGCACCAAGTTGCCCGCAAGTGCCGCATGCAGCTTCTTGCTGACGTCCGCATCGGTTTCGCCCATCAAGGCACGACGCTCGCTGTGGCCCAAGATCACAAAGCCACATCCAACATCGGTTAACATCGATGCGTTGACTTCGCCCGTGAAAGCCCCATCTTCGGCAGCGTATAAGTTCTGGGCTCCTAATTGGACCGAAGTTCCCGCGACTGCATCCGCAACGCTGGACAGATACACCGAAGGTGGACATAGGACCACTTCGACAGTCGGTGTTTCCCCGACGGCGGCAACCACTCCCTTGGCCAATGCGACTGCACTGTCACTACGAGTGTTCATTTTCCAGTTGCCAGCGATGATTGTTTGACGACTCAAGCCATTTTCTCCGGAAGCGGGGACACAGTTTTTCCAAACAGCTTAGCAAGTTCTTTCATTTGGTCTGCAAGCTGACGATATTGATCGGGTAATAAAGCCTGAGGGCCGTCACTTTTGGCTTCTTCGGGGCAATCGTGGACTTCGATATGCACCCCATCGGCCCCGGCAGCCAAACCGGCCAACGCACAGGAGGGGATCAGATCAGGCCGGCCAGTCGCGTGCGATGGATCGACAATCACAGGCAAGTGCGACAAATTGTGAATCAGGGGAACAGCGGCGACATCAAACAGATTCCGCGTCAGGCTATCAAATCCTTTGACCCCACGCTCACAAAGCACCACGTTCATGTTGCCTTGCGACAGAATGTATTCGGCGCACATCAGCAGATCGTTGATCGTGGCACTCATGCCGCGTTTTAATAGCACCGGCCGCTGCGATTTGCCCACTTCGGTCAACAAGGCAAAGTTCTGCATATTGCGAGCCCCGACCTGCAACATGTCCGCATGTTCAGATACCAGTTCCACCAATCGGGGATCTGTGACTTCGGTGACGACCGGCAGATTGAATTTGTCGCCCACTTCACGTAGCAGTTTGAGCCCTGCTTCGCCAAGTCCCTGGAATGCATAGGGGCTGGTTCGCGGCTTGTAGGCGCCGCCGCGAAACAGGTTTGCACCTGATTCGCACACACTTTCGGCAATCCGGAACATGCGGTCACGATCTTCGACACTGCAGGGGCCCGCGATCATGCCGAGATGCCCATTGCCAATTTTCACCCCGGAAACATCGACGATACTTGGTTCGGGGTGGGCTTCGCGTGATGCCAACTTGTAGGGTGGAAGCACGGGAATGACTTGTGCCACGCCCGGAATCGCATGGAGCGGCTCGGACTGCAGCTTTTCTTCGTCGCCGATGATGCCCACGATCGTGCGGAACGTCCCACGGCTGAGGTGATGCTGCAGCCCAAGAGCCTCGATCCGCTGAAGCACGTGATCGATTTGCTCTTCCGTTACGTTGCTTTGCAGAATGACGATCACGGCGTAGGTGGCCTGTGAATGGTTTCGGGTTGTCGGAGAATGCCGAGTTGGGCAAGCGGGGCAATGTAGCAGGCAAACCGCAGAATCGTCGAGGCCAATGGGGGCTTGTGGCACCGCATTTCTCGACTCTTCCTCGACTCTTCACCGTGTACCAGTCGAAATTATACGCCTCCGAGGCGAATCAACGTACGACAAGCCCCTCTTTTTTTGCTCTCTGAGCCCGGCCCGCGACGCCAAACCACGTCTATTTCGCCTAACTCGCTTCTTGTTGAGTTTTGTGAGACTCCGCACTCAAATCCCCTTGAAATCAGGGGTCGTTCTGTCGCCGAAGGTGATTGGCGAGAGAACATCGGTGTTAAAGCAGACGGGCTATCAGAAATCGACAGAAGCCAGTTGCCGAAGATGACCGATCAGAATCAGCAAGCCAACTGCGGGTCGCACGCCGAGCGATCGTCATCCGTCTGACGAATCGCCCACAACCCACTCCCCAGCAACGCTAGCAAACCAGCCTCCTCAATGGGGACAGACCCTATTTAAGGGGGACAACCGTTTCCACGAGGGACAGACCCTGAAGTAATGCTAGCGGACTCCATGAGGGACAGACCCCGATGGGAGACTCACGGGGGACAGACCCTGAGTTGGGACGGACCCTGAGTTGGGACGCGAGGAATGCTTGCAAAACACATGGGGGACAGACCCCGATGGGGAGACCCTGATGGGGAACAGACTCGAATTGTCTTTATTTAAAAGTGGAAAGTTTGCTACAACGAACTTGCGGGGCTAGACCAACTCCCCAAACGAGCCCCGCGAACCCTCCCCTGTGAAGATAAAACAAGGTTTCTCAACCCATCACACATCTTCGCCGGGCAATGTTTATCGACGTTTATCGACCCCAACGTGCTTCGTCCGCAACGCCCTTCTTGACTACTACCGTTTTCATTCCGTTCACTCCATTCTCCGACCACAGTTAACGATAGCATGCGAGTTCTTTACGAAGGTTCCATATTCGAGATGCTTCGTTGTGGCGGCGTTGCACGTTATTTTGTCGAGCTGATTAATCGACTCCCCGCGGACACCACGCCAATCATGCTCGGGCCGGAAGAACCGGCGACGGGGATTACGCATCCTCGTTTTCAATACGAAGCGGTGGCGACGCGGCCGCCGCTCAAATTTCTGCGGAAACTTTGGCATCCTGCTCAGCACGGCCGCATCGGCAAACGGATGCAAGAACAGCAAGCCGACCTCGTTCATTGGACCTATTACCAAGGTTTATGCCGACGTCCGATCCAGCGGTCTGGCGTGCCGACGATCGTCACGGTTTATGACTTTATCCACGAGGCATTTCCCGATACCGATCCAACGGGCAAGTCGCTGACGATGAAGGCCAACGCGATCGACGTTGCGGACCACATCTGCTGTATTTCGCAAACCACTTACGACGAATTGTGTGAGCGGTTTCCGACAGCGGCACACCGTGCCTCGATCACTCCCCTGGGAAGCGGGCTATCGGACGTGCATGCTGCTCCGCTGCCCACCGAACTCCGCGGGCGTCCCTTTGTTTTGTTCGTCGGTCGTCGCGGAGGCTACAAGAACTTTGACCTGCTGTGGCGTGCTTGGAACAAGATGAAGCAGGCAACTCCCGATTTGAATCTTGTGCTTGTGGGCCCACGGATGAAACCGCGAGAGCAAGCGGCACTGGGTTGGTCCAACGACGATCCTCGCACGCAACTGTACGTTGCCGCAGACGATTCGCTGCTAAAAACCCTCTACCAGCACTGCAACGCCTTCGTTTTCCCTTCGAAAATGGAAGGTTTTGGATTGCCCGTGCTTGAAGCGATGATCAATGGATGCCCGGTTTTTGCGTCGTCCTGTGCTGCGCTGCGCGAGGTCGCCGGCTCAGCCGGCTATTTCTTTGATCCTGAAAACGTCGACGCACTTGCCGAACTGCTCGTTGCCGCAGGGAACGACACCATTTCCGACCGTGCTAGCAAAATCGCGGCCGGTCACCGCCGAGCCGAATATTTTTCCTGGGAAAACACTGCCGCGCAGACGATAAAGGTCTATGAAGACTTGCTGAATCAAAAATGCGTGCGTCATGCCGCATAGATCATAACCTTTCAAGGACCCGGCCATGGCAATGGATTGCCTCGTCTGCAACGGACGTTCGGAATCATTCGCACGAGCAACCATCCTGGGCCGACACGAGATCGAATACTTTCGCTGCGTCGATTGCGAATTCATCCAGACCGAAACACCGTACTGGCTAGACGAAGCGTACGACTCGGCGATTGTGTCCACCGACGTCGGCTTGGTAGGCCGAAACGAAGCGTTTGCAAAGATTGTCGATCGCACCCTGCGATTGGTAATGCCGGGCATTGAATCGGGTGTCGATTATGGCGGCGGGTATGGCATGTTCACACGAATGATGCGTGATCGTGGCCACGATTTTTCTCATTACGATCCCTACTGCGAAAACCTTTTCGCGCAGGGCTACGAAGTCCAACCCGGTGCCCAACAGTTTGATTTAGCAACGGCATTCGAAGTGTTTGAGCACATGGCGGATCCGCACCAAGATCTGAAAACCCTTGATTCGCTCGGGGCCAATTGGATCATCTCAACTCGCATTGTTCCCGACCCGGCGCCGCAACCAGACCAGTGGTGGTACTACGTGCTCGAAGGTGGTCAACACATTGCGTTGTGGTCGCATCGAGCACTGCAATCGATCGCATCGCAGTACAAACGTCACCTAACCGTCACACGTCGAGGCATGCATCTTTTCAGCCAACAAAAGGTCAACCCTTTTCTGGTACGGAGCGTGGTCCGCAATCGCTCGATTCGTGTGTTCGATGGTTTTCGCAAACGCAAATCGCTGCTGCAAGCAGATGCCAAGCGAGCAATCGAGCGAACCAAACGCCACGCGGCATAACGTTCACCGCTCTACAACGACGGTTAAGCTGCGGATTTCAGTCCCGCGATGGCTTCACGTCGCACAAAGAGCCCCTCGGTTTGGTCGCCCCGTTCCACAGGCTCTGACAACGTGGGACTCGATAGCAACATCTCGTAGCCGAGCTGATTCATCGATTCGATCAATTCCTGCCATTCGTGCGAGTGTTCGCACTTCTCCGGCTTCGACGACGCAGCAGACCGAGAGACAACTGGCCGAGAGACAACTGGCCGAAACGACAACGGCACTTGAATCGCCATGATTCGCTCGAGACAACCGCTGGCCCCCGCGAACACTTGTTGCTCATGTCCCTGAACATCCAGCTTGAGGAAACATCGATCACCGCTGGTGTAGTAATCGTTGAACACGGCATCGAGACGCCGGGTACGGACTGGCACACGGCCGACCCACGCATTGGAATCGCCGTCCAATACGGAAGCGACCGTGGTCGCATCCTCATAGCAATGTTGTAACGAGTGGCTGCCCCCGTTTGCCGCCACACGCAACATCGCGGTACCGTTTTTGCTGCTTAGCGCGAATGCCTCGGCTTTCCAATTTCGAAAACCGCGGCGACTCTTACTAAGCGTGGCATAGGTCTTGGGATCGGGCTCGAACGAGATGATCCGCCCCGCGTATCCGCTGCGGATCAAATTTTGGCTGTATTGCCCGCCATTGGTACCAACATCCAATACCAGATCAATATCGTATCGCCGCATCAACGCGATACCTTCACTGCCATGGGTGACAGTTTTACTCAAACCCGAAGTGCGGCGACGCGTCATTGAAAAAGCGTCTGTCTCTTCTGACCGCGACGATGGCGACGAAGAAGCGTCTGACATCTGAAGAATCCAACATTCTAAAAAACGACACGACGCGATGCTGCGAAGCCAACACAACCCTCACCTGCTGAGACCGTTCCGCCAGGGTCCACCACGATGGCAACATCGCTTAGCACACCTTAGCGATTTCCTTCGATTTCCCGCAACATCGCTTTGTCACACCCCAATCACCACTGCGGTGCATATTGACCGTGAAAAGACCGACTGCGGATGGTTGCTGCTCAAACGGGAGCAAGACGTGCAACATCACTCACCGCCAGCTAGAATAAACGAGCACCAAATGTGAAGTATTTGTTTGCAGTTTGAGTTGATCCTGTTAACCTTCTTCCCCCTTCTCCTTCCAAATCAGGTGCCCAGCACAGGATTTGTCGTTACTGAAATGACGGAAATGAAATGACAAAAGTTGCGAATGCAAATACGGTCGTCGTGATTACAGAGAACGCGTTGACGGCCAGCCTTGGGACGTTAAACGAAGACAACTCGCCGTTCGTGAGCCTGGTGACAATCGCATCGGAAAGCCCCACTTCGGTGCTGATGCTGCTGAGCGGGATCGCCAAACACACTCAAAACCTCAGCCATAGTGTCCGCTGCTCGCTGATGATTGCCGAGGAATGTGACCAAACGGTCGCTCCGCTCACCGGCGCACGCGTCTCGCTGTGCGGGACCTGTGTTCGGATTGCCAAAGACGAGGAAGAGGTGGCACGCGAGATTTTTCTGGGGAAACATCCCCATGCTACCGTGTATGCCGACTTTGAAGATTTCGGCTTCTACCGCTTTGACATTGACGAAGCCTATTTGATTACAGGTTTCGGCAGAATCGATACGATCTCGGCGGATGAACTGAGAAACCGCTGAGATGTTTTTGTCGCCTGTGCCGGCGCCATGAAACCGCCGAGCGAATGCTGCTTCGTTCTTATTGACAGCAACTTTGGACTTGATGCATGAACGCTTCCCCTTCGGACGATAGCGATAACCAGGGCTCGCCCCACGACGAATCTGCGGACGAAATCCAGATCAACGAGAAATCGCGGTCGCGTTCAGGTCAGGTGACAAACGATGTGGACTCGCAACAGATCGCTCAATTTGTCACCACGATCAAAAATGCCGAACAACAGGTTGGCGAGCACATCATCACGGCGCTACGGCACGAAGACACCGTTGCGGTGATCACCACCGTGGTGGTCGGTGATGATGGTCAGCAGCGTGTGGTGTCGGCGGCATTGAACCCGGCGCGGCTGCAACAAGTCCAAGACCTGTTGCAAGCGGCGGCGGATGAACGCGAAGACGAAGAGCCGTGTGTTGGGTTCCACTGTTTAGTGAAACCCAAACAAGCGTCCTGAGCTCGGTGAGCGATCGCTTCGCTATTCGGACTCGCCCAGCTCGAGGACCTCGGTGGCAAGATCGGGATCGATGATCTGCTTGAACTCGGTTTCTGGATTGATCAGCAAACCGAAGCCTTCGGGCAAAAACTCGAGCAACGTCTCACCATCGACGACAAACCCTTGGACCTCATCCTCTTCGCTGAACAAGTCTCCCATTTCACCGACAAACAGTCCCGCGTTCTCTTCGGAGCTGAAGGCCACCAAGACGTCCGCATCTTCGATCTCAGCCGTCAACGCTCCCATACTCTCCTCGTCACCGTCGCCCTCATCTTCGTCGTCGATATTGATCAGCACGAAATCAAGTCCAAGCAGGATAGAACGGATTTCTTTTGCGTTGCGTTCGGTGATCGCAGCATCCAAAGCTTGGACGTGGGATTGAAAAGTCATGGACGCGAGGCTCGGTAAAGAGTTTAAGAAACGGAAAGAATGCTTCGAAATTCAATTCCACAAGTGTATCACGCCGAGCCTCTCGATAGCAGATGCCAGAGATTCCTCATCCGATCCGGCAAAACGACTGCCAATTTCGGATAACCGAACCCGTCATCCAGCCCTCGGGGCACAATCAAAACCGTTCCTCCGCCTTGCTGCGTCATTCATTACGAATCTTGTTCCTTCGTTGCTGAATTCAGATATACTGCCGGAACATCCAAGACTCCTCAATTTCACTAATATGAGACAGGTTGATATTCTATGAATCGCCACAAGCACACCCCCTCTGCTGAGCGTACTGCCCAAGCTAATGGACGAGGCGCCAATGGACGACGCGAATTTTTGAAAACGAGCGCTGCGGTGGGTGCGGCGACTTCCGTCCCCTACTTTTTCAGCAGTGCGAAATCGCAAGCGGCGGAGACTCAATCTAAGAACGATCGAATGACGATCGGTGTGATCGGTGCCGGCGGCATGGCAACGGGCAACATCGATTCGGCCAAAGAATGGTTGGATGTGGTTGCCGTCGCAGACGTCGACAAAACCCGCAGCGACAAATTCAACAAGCGATTTGCCGATGGCAAAGCCGATACCTACGAAGACTATCGTGAAATCCTCGATCGTGATGATATCGACGTCCTTCACATTGCCACTCCGGATCACTGGCACACCAAACCGCTTGTCGAAGCGATGTTGGCGGGAAAAGACGTGTACTGCGAAAAACCGCTGACGTTGACCATCGACGAAGGCAAATTGATCCGCAAGGTACAAAAGGATACCGGGCGAATTGTGCAGGTTGGCACGCAACAACGAAGCACGTTCCACTTATTCGTCAAAGCGATGGCGATCGTTGCCGAAGGCCGACTCGGCAAGATCACTCAGGTTCAAGCCGCAATCGGTGGCGCTCCGTCGAGCCCCGAGATCCCGGTCGCCGAAGTGCCTGAGCACTTGAACTGGGACCGTTGGCTCGGCCCGGCTCCGAAGGTGGATTACCGATACATGAAAAGTGGCAAAACCGCGCACACCAACTGCCACTACGAATTCCGCTGGTGGTACGAATACTCTGGCGGAAAACTGACCGACTGGGGTGCTCACCATGTCGACATTTGTAACTGGGCACTGAAGTTGAACGGCCAAACCGAAGGGCCACAATCAATCAGCGGAACGGCGAAACACCCCGTCGAATTCAAAGATGGGTTCCCGGTACAAAACGACCGCTACAACACCGCAACGGGGTTCCAGTTCAACGTGAAGTATCCTGGCGATACCGAAATGATCATTCGCAACGATACCGACAACGGTGTCTTGATCACGGGAACCAAAGGCAAAATCTTTGTCAATCGCGGCAAATTGGTTGGCAAACCCGTCGAGGATTTGGCCAGCAACCCCTTGCCCGAAGATGCGATTTCCAAGGTTTACAAGGGATTGCCGATGGAACACAACGGACGCAAACAACACTGGGCAAACTTCCTGCACTGTGTTCGCGAACGCAAAGAACCAATTTCGGACGTCCATACGCACATGCAAATGCTAAATGTCTGCCATTTGGCAGGCATCTCCGCTCGCTTCGGCCGCGATTTGAAGTGGGACGATGCAAACGAGCAAATCGTAGGTGACGAGGAAGCCAACAGCTTCTTAGCACGTCCCTATCGCGAAGGCTATGAGATCGAGATGCGAAAGCCAGTGAAGAGCTAGCATCTCGCTGAATCACCGAAAAACAAGAGAAACGCCGCGGGAGAAGTGATTCCTCCGCGGCGTTTTTGTTTTGCAATCCGAGCGTTTTGCCAGCCACATTTGCTTTCCTCTGCCGGATCGAGCCCCCTATAATAGCGAAGTTCGGCTTCAAGCCCGCCATTACCCCGCCCCTCGCCCATACCTATTTGGACCACGCAATGAACGATCCGCACGCCGTCAACCGTCGTCAATTTCTGGGACAAAGCTCCGCTGCCATCACAGGCGCTGCTATCGCGGGTGCCGCAGCCACCCCGCTGTTCTCCTCGGCAGCGAAGGCAGCCGAAGCAACGCCAACTGCCGAAACGCTGGTGGGTCGCCTGTACGAAACCCTCAGCGAGAAACAACGCAGAGACGTCTGTTTCGATTGGAATCACCAAGACCCCAAACGCGGTCTGCTGCGAACTTTTGTCGCCAATAACTGGAACATCACCAAGCACGAGATCAACGACGATTTCTATAGCGAAGAACAACGCGACCTGATCAAGCAAACTTTTGAATCGATCATTCATCCCGATTGGCACGATCGCTACTACCAACAACTCGAAGACGACGCTGGCGGATTCGGAAACGAACAATCGATTGCAATCTTTGGGACTCCGGGCAAAGGCAAGTTCGAAATGGTGATGACCGGTCGCCACATGACATTGCGTTGCGACGGCGATTCGACCGACCATGTGGCATTTGGTGGACCGATTTTTTATGGCCACGCGCCCGATCTCAACGAAGGTGCCAACCACATCGACAATGTCTTTTGGGACCAAGCTATTGCAGCAAATGACTTGTACAAAATGCTCGATGGACGACAACAAAAAGAGGCCTTGGTCGCAAAGTCGCCTCGCGAGCAGAACGTTCACTTTCGTGGCAAACAAGGCAAGCGAACCGGATTACCGGTCTCGGACATGTCTGCCGATCAACAAGCCCATCTGCAAACGGTTTTGCAAAAATTGGTCGAAATGTATCGCCAAAACGATCGCGACGAAGTGGTTCGCTGTCTGAAGAGCCAGGGCGGACTCGAAGCCTGTGAATTGTCGTTCTACCAAGACCACGACATTGGCAATGACAAGGTGTGGGACAATTGGCGTCTTGAAGGCCCCGCCTTTGTATGGCACTATCGCGGGGCCCCACACGTCCACGTGTGGGTCAATGTCGCCGATGACCCAAGTGTAAAAACGAACAGCTGACCTTGCCGCGGGCGGCAAGCACGCTACAGTCAAACCAACTTTTACCCTTTTTCTTTCACGAATTCCCATTCTTTTAGAGAGACTTTCCATGCGTGGAATTGCTTACGCGATCGCAGCCTTAGCCGCCGTTATCATCATGATGGCGGTTGCCAAAATGCCTCCAAACGCCGCACAACCGACCAACGAAGTGGCCAGCGCGGCGACCGAAACCGTGTCCACCGAAGTGATGGCCGACGAAGGAACGCTAACGCTCGCAGTTCCCGAAATGCACTGTTCGGTATCGTGTTACCCACGTGTCAAGGAACTGCTGGAAAACACCGAAGCGGTTGAAACCGTTGAATTGGCCGCTCAGAAAGAAGAGGGCATCATCGACAATCGACAAGTGATCGTGCACTACAAGCCTGGATTCGATGTCGGCCAAGCTTTGACTGCTTTGGAACAGGAAGGCTTCTCGAAATCGGACGTCGTACACTAGTGCCGACCGACAAAGATCGGCTCGGAAACCACAACGGCTGTCATAACTATCGTGCCTGAGCTTCGCCCTGCGTCGACCCACCCAATCCAACAAAACACCAAACCAATCGGCGTTTTGTTGGTGGGTCATGGCACACGAGACGAGGTCGGCACGCAGCAGTTTTTCGAACTTTCGGAAAAGCTGCAACACCATCTTCCCTCGATGCAGGTTCAGCCCTGCTTGCTCGAGTTCCAGCAACCGACGATTCCCGAAGCGTGGAACCGATTGGTCAGCCAAGGCGTGTCGGAGATCCGCGTCGCTCCGCTGTTGCTATTTGCCGCCGGACACGCCAAGCAGGACATTCCGGACTTGGTGCAAAAATGCCAAGCGGAAACACCGCATGTGTCGTTCACGCATACACGTCCGATTTCACGGCAAGCAGCACTGGTTGAATTGGTATGCAACCACTTGCAAGCGGCACACAAAGGCTTCGCTCGCCCCGAAGATGAAATCACGTTGATGATGGTCGGTCGTGGCAGCCACGATCCGTGTGCGCAAGCTGACATGCGAGTATTGAGCGAAGTGGTTTCTTACCGGCTAGGCATCACCAATCCATCGACCTCGTTTTACGCGATGGCCAAGCCACGTTTTGCAGAAACACTCGAGCAGCAGGCTCGACACAGCCGAAGCCGTAAAATCCTGATCCACCCTCATCTGTTGTTTGATGGCCGCTTGTTTCAAGCGATCCAACAGATCGTGACGCAAGCACAGGCAAAGTTCCCCGACGTCGAAATTCGCTTGTCGTCATATCTGGGACCTCATGAATTGGTCGCCCAGTCGATCGCGGCACGAATCACCGAGAACACGCGTCAAAACTAATGCGCATTGCTAGGATGGACCGCCATTTTGGACGGTCGCATCAATGCAACAAAATGCTTGCGGCTGTGTGCAGCCCCCCATTATAGTGAAGCAGCCTTCGATCGTTGGTCCCGCATGACGATGTGTCGTTTTATGAACCGCCATACGTCCGCGATATCGAAACACCACCGCTCTTCTTCTTGTCATTTCACCCCAAAAAAGTGCCATGCGACAAGCCATCCACCGCGCCTTCACGCTCGTCGAACTGCTGGTCGTGATCGCAATCATTGGGATACTGGTGGGGTTGCTCTTGCCAGCGGTGCAGTCGGTTCGCGAAGCGGCACGGGTCGTCCAGTGCCAAAATCACTTGAAGCAAATCGGGCTCAGCTTTCACAACTACTCGACCGGATTTCGCCGATTGCCGGGATATGCGGGCGAGGCGAATCCGCAGCTCGTCATCTTCCCGGATCGCAATCAACCGACATTGCGATGGCAGGGGCAAATTGGATTGCT
>NZ_ANOG01000493.1 GCF_000346295.1 Rhodopirellula maiorica SM1
CATGGCCAACAAACAAATCCTGATGCTCGTGGGCGATTACGTCGAAGACTACGAAGCGATGGCCCCCCTACAGATTCTGAAGACGTTTGGGCACGAGGTCGCCACGGTGTGCCCGGGCAAATCCCCAGGCGATACGGTCGCGACCGCAATCCACGACTTCGATGGCGACCAAACCTATTCGGAAAAACCGGGGCATCGATTCGCCGTTACTGCCGACTTTGACGCCATCGACGTCACGAAGTTTGACGCGTTGGTGATCCCGGGCGGCAGGGCACCGGAATACCTACGGCTGAACGAGAAAGTCCTGGAACTGGTACGTCACTTCTTTGACACCAACAAACCGGTCGCTGCGGTCTGCCACGGCCCCCAAATCCTGGCGGCCGCCGGTGTGCTGAAAGGACGCCAATGCAGTTGCTATCCGGCATGCAGCCCCGAAGTCACGCTCACCGGCGGTCAATACATCGAACCCGCCGAGACCATGGATTCCGCACACGTCGATGGTAACCTGGTCACCGCGCCGGCTTGGCCCGCCCATCCCGCTTGGATGCGGGCGTTCGTGAACCTGCTGGACCAAGCCTAAATATTGTCGCCCGACGTGCAATTTGTCGCCCGACGTCTCCGACGTCGGCTTTAGCACTAAGCGGGGTTCGCCCTGTGAAAAAAGGCCTCACAGAGGTCCGTAGCCTGCCTGACAGGCTGGAAGCTTATCCCACTTTATTGCGACGCGGGGGAACTCGGATGCCGGAGACATCCGGCGACACTTATTTGCTTGGCGGTTGGCTCGAGAGCAACTGCAATGCTTCGAGCACTTTCGGTCGCAAATCTTCGCGTACCAAGATGTAGCGATCGCGACCGTTGGCAGCCGCATCAAATGTGGTCACACCATCATCCGCCATCTGAACCTTCCCAGGCTCGGACAACTCGAAGTAGCCGTGGTTGGGGCGCACTCCATACAACACGCTCGTCAAATCCCAAGTCGGGCGATCATGCGGCGGCGGTTGGTAAAGAATATAGGCTTCTGCGAGCGGATGATGATCGACATATCCGTAATCGGTCAAAATGCTTTGATGCGGATACAGAAGCGATTTGCCGACCGCGTAACCGCTCCATACGATTGGCGTCGGCCAATCGTTGACGATCTTCTTCGCGGACGGAATATCTTTGATCAAATTGTATTCCTTGTGGCTGTCGGTAAAAGCACCGGCCATGATCGACAGCAAACGTACCTTCTGTTGGACCAGTTCGGCACCGGAAAGCGGGCTGACATCATCCGCTTTGGATGACAGTAGATTCGCAAGATTCGTGGAAAAACCGACTTGCGCGATCACGACCGAACCATCATCTGCATCGACCAATGACTTTCGCAACACTGCCACCGCGTCGGGTGCGTCGTTACCCGAGGCCAAATCGTGGGGATAACGCAGTTTGCCATTGTCCTGCTGTGACGCCAGGACGTTGAAGCGGCCGGCGGTGTTGGTAACTCCGCTGCGACAAACACCGATAGGAATGTCTCCGCGGCCATAGAATGTATTGACAGCATCGACAAAGGGGGCCGCTAACTCATGGTCCTTCGTGATCGTAACGGCCAGCAATTCGCATTCACCACGCGATTGCAGTGCGTGGATCATACCGAGCGCCAAGACATCATCGACGTCGTTACCGATGTCAGTATCAAAAATCAGCGGAACAGGATCGTGCCGCTGCTGAGCCAACGCAAGTGTGGGCGTGACGACGCAAACCGACACAAGAAACGCAAACAATGACAAACGCATTGATGGAAACCTTGGGGAGTTGAGGAAGGATTGGGGCAGGACAGGATCGGCCATCATACATGGGACACCGTTGCCTTGCACCCAATCGGCATCGGCAAAATGCGTCCGTCGTCGATCGGCTGGGCAAAAACCGATAAGATACAGACTCGCGACCTCTGTTCACGATCTCGCCCCTCCATTTGCAAAGCCCTCGCTATGTCCAACCGACCAACGTCTCCGCTGAATCCGCGTGAACGCATCCTAATGGGACCTGGGCCGAGCACGGTGCCGGCGCGCATCCTTCGCGCCCTTGCCGCGCCAACGCTCGGGCATCTCGACCCTCAATTTATCGAGTACATGGATGACACGTGTCAGCTGATTCGCGATGCCTATCAAACCAAAAACCTGCTGAGTTTTCCGGTCTCGGGAACCGGAATGGCAGGGATGGAAACGATCATCGCTAATTTGATCGAACCCGCCGACGAGGCGATTGTTTGCATCAACGGAGTGTTTGGCGGCCGGATGAAAGACAATTTGCAGCGGTGCGGCGCGACAGTCCACGCGATCGAAGTCCCCTGGGGCGAAACGTTTAGCAACGAGGCGATCGCTGAAGCGGTCGAAAAGCATCCCAACGCCAAAATGCTTGGCATCGTGCATGCGGAAACATCCACGGGAGCTCATCAAGATTTGAGCGGACTGGCCGAGATCGTGCACGACGCAGGGATGTTACTCGCGGTCGACGCGGTCACATCACTTGGCGGCCACGAACTAAAGGTTGACGAGTGGGGAATCGACGCGATTTATTCAGGAACACAAAAGTGCCTGTCATGTCCACCTGGTTTGTCGCCCGTCTCGTTTTCGGACCGCGCGTTGGAGCGAATGGACCAACGAAAAACGAAGGTACAAAGCTGGTACCTCGATGTTTCGATGCTGAAGAATTACTACACCGGTTCCGGAGGCCGCGCGTATCATCACACCGCTCCGATCAACATGATCTACGCGCTGCGTGAATCGTTGGCGATCGTGATGGAAGAAGGTCTCGAGAACCGCATCGCACGCCATCGCGAGATGCATTTGCTGCTTCGCGAGGGCCTCGAAGACCTCGGATTCACCTACATCCCAAAGCAATCACTGTGCACACTGAACTGCGTGGCGCTGCCCGACGGGGTCGACGATGCCGGCATTCGCGGCCGTTTGTTAAGCGAATACGACATCGAAATCGGCGGCGGACTAGGCGTCTTCGCGGGCAAGGCTTGGCGGATCGGATTGATGGGACACTCTGCCACGAAGCGAAACATCAACACCTTGTTAGCGGCATTAAGCGACGTGATGTAGGCCCGAGCAGCGCGAACCATAGTCGCCCGACGTCTCCGACGTCGGCGTTTTGACCCTAGCGCAGCACACAAGAAGGAAGAACCTTCTAAAACTGCCTGAGAATACTCATGACAGGCTGGAAGCCTATCCTACGATGACGCGAAAAGCCCTGGTGAAGACCCACCAGGGCTTTCGGGTGATTCGAGCAAAGCGCCGAATGACAGAGCGGTGAACTGCGAACTACTTGAGTTCGACGGTTCCGCCTGCTTCTTCGATCTCGGCCTTGATCTTGTCGCAATCTTCTTTCGATGCGGCTTCCTTCAAGGTCGCTGGAACGCCTTCGACCATCTTCTTGGCTTCCATCAGCGAAGCGCCGGTCAGGTTCTTGACAACCTTCACAACGTTCAGCTTCTTGTCGCCGAAGCCGGTCAGGACGATGTCCCATTCGGTCTTCTCTTCAGCAGCGGCGCCACCACCTTCAGCAGGTGCAGCCATCATTACTCCGCCGCCAGCGGCAGGTTCGATGCCATGGACATCCTTCAAGTAGTCGCTGAGCTCTTTGGCTTGCTTCAGGGTCATACCGGCGATCTTGTCGCCCATTTCTTTTGCTTCGGCGCTAAATTCGGCGACCGCGGTGCCTTCTTCGGACATTTCTAATACCTCAAAAACAGTTGGTGATTTGTTACGGAACGACTAACAAAAGAGCAACTACTCGTCGCCTTCTGCGATTTTCTTAATTTGACTGTTGAGCTTCTTGCCCGGACCGAGAAGTGCGGCCGACAATTGCGATCCAGGACCAAGAATTTGACCTGACAACATCGAAATTTGCTCTTCGCGGCTTGGCCACTTGCTGACTTCTTTCAAGCGATCCGCATCAAGCTTTTCGCCATCCATGACACCGCCAGCAGCGGTAAATTTCTCGTACTTGCTGCTGTCCTTATCAAGTCGAACGATCTCCTTGACAAGCGAGACGAAATCAGACGCCCCCCAGCATACAGCGACTTGTCCTCGAGTTCCCTCGAAGGCAGGTGCCAGCGAAGACCCTTCGGTCGCTCGCCGAGCAAGAGAATTCTTGACGACCAGCATGCGAATGTCTTTCGCATCCAGCTCGCCACGAAGTTCGTTGGTAGTGATGGCGTCCATCCCGACATAGCTAACCAGCACGGCGTCTTCAACACCGTCTAGTTCGCGTTTGATGTCGCGAGTCACCAATTCTTTGACGTATTTACTCATCGGTTGGGTTCACTTAAGTGCGATTTGTGCGACAGAACGTCTAGTTCAAAAAGCCTGATACTCTAAAAGACTTGCTAGTACGCAACTCTCACACTGGGGCTCATCGTTGCACAAATGGCAACGCCTTTAATGTAAGTGCCCTTGACGGATTGGGGTTTCATGCCGCTGACAAAGTCAACGAATGCAGTGATGTTCTCGGTAAGCTTCTGTGGCTCGAAGCTCATTTTTCCGACCATCGCGTGGACGTTACCGCCCTTGTCATTTCGAAACTCGACCTTACCAGCCTTGTATTCGCCAACAACTTTAGCAACGTCCGGGGTGACCGTTCCCGCACGCGGGCTAGGCATCAATCCACGAGGACCGAGGACACGACCAAGAGGTCCCACAAGACCCATCATGTCAGGAGCGGCGATACAAACATCAAAGTCTGTCCAACCGTCTTTGATTTTTTTAGCCAAGTCTTCTTGACCTACTTCATCGGCACCTGCTTCCTCAGCTGCCTTGGCCGCATCGCCCTTAGCGAACACGACGACTCGCTGAGTCTTGCCGATTCCGTTTGGCAACACGATGCTGCCACGGATGATTTGATCCGCTTGGTTCGGGTCGACACCCAAACGCATGTGCACTTCGACCGTTTGGTCGAACTTGGTCAAATCGTATTTCTTGAGTGCGTCAACTGCTTCGCTGAGCGGCAGCAAATTTGCAGGCTGCTTTGCGAGCGCTGCACGATAACGCTTGGATTTCTTACCCATAGGGTCGCGACTCTCTTTTATGTCGGGTGGTTCGGCGAGGTCACCTGGCCCTTCCGATGCACACGGTGACCGCATGATTGCGACTCACAGCACGCCGGATGGCGGCAAACTCTCCCACTTATAAAACGCGAGATTTCGTCTCACGAAGCGGGAGAATGTCGTCAATTCATTTCGCGACGTCAACGGCAAACGATGCCTGTTGATACAGTTTTTTGTAAGATTCTTATAAAATCTTGCTGAACCGAACCCTCTGAATCGTCAAATGACCATGTCAAAATCAAATCGAACCGACTCTCCAGGCTCAGATTCCCAAGAAAATGCGAATCCAGAAAACGCAGACACCCTGCGTGCCGCTAAGTGTGTCCCGTGCGAAGGCGGTGTGCCAACGCTGTCTCGCGATGAAGCGACCGAATTGATGAAAGCAATCCCCGACTGGGAACTCGCGGCCGACGCAAAACGAATCTCACGCACCCTGAAATGTCGTAATTTCGTCGATGCCGTTGCACGGATCAACCAGATTTCGGTATTGGCCGAAGAAGAACAACACCATCCCGATCTGCACCTGACCGGCTACCGAATGCTGAAGATCGAACTGACCACTCACGCGATCGGCGGGCTGAGCCGCAATGATTTCGTGGTCGCCGCAAAAATCGACCCGCTGCTGTCGCAACCATCGGTTTAGCTACAGTTTTCGCGGCGGACGAATGAGTTGCGGTCTCTGCCGACGCGGCCAACAAACCGCAGCAGCACACAAATGACCTGTCCACGCAGTTAACCTGTCCACGCAGTCTCTACACTCACATCATTCACATCTATCCGGACCCGAATCTCCTGTGATCGAAATTGCCCGCCACCGAGCACTCGCCCTCCTCTCGGAATGCACCGGCGACGAAATATGGAGTGTCGAGCACTGCAGAGTCCGTCGTGTCCCAGAGAATTGGATCGAAGAGGACCGCGAAGCCTTTGAATCAGGCTTTCGCTCGGACGACCAGACAATCTACGTGGGTGAACGCCAAGTAAATCAATATTTTGGTGTTCGCGATGTCGATTTGGCGGTCCGAATTGGCCGATCATTGGGACTGGATGTCGACCGAATCACGGCCAATTCGCTCAGCCGGCGAGGGGTCGTGGTGGCGATTAAAGAGGCCGTCATGGAGGGGGAATGAGCTTTTTATATAAAGCGACTTGCCCAAACCGATAGTTTCCTGCCATAATCCCAGGCCCGAAAGACGTTCCTATGACGATTTCCTTTCGCACCAAACACATTGTGATTTAGATAAAAGAGAGTTCCGATGGCTGGTCGTAGTAAGAAAAAAGCAGATACCGTGTTTCTCGTTTGCGAAGAAACCGGCGATTACAACTACACACTGCAACGCAAACCAGGCGGCGAAAAGCTTCGTCTGAAGAAGTACAGCTCGCGTTTGCGTAAGCACACTTGGCACGTCGAAAAGAAGAAGTAGTTCGTTTCGACCAACCGATGGCGAGCGTGAAACCAGCGTTCGTCTCATCGTTTTCACTTCAATCCAAAAGTCGCGAAGACTTTTGTCGACGCCGGGAGCAACGCCAAAACTCTCCCGATGCTGCTCGCTGCCCTGAATTAATAGACACCCCCTGTGATTCCGCAGGGGAAGGACAGTCCCGCAATCGCAATAAGTAGCAAACGAATCTTTTGCCCCCTCTCTCTTTGCGGAGCCCCGAATGCAGCGTCGATGGCGAATCATTCCCCACGATGCCTCTCGCGTCCAGCAGCTCGCCACGTCGGCGCGACTTCCCGCGGTGGTGGCACAATTGCTAGTCAGCCGAGGTATCTACAACGCCAACGAGGCGGCCCAGTTCCTGAGCACGAAACTCAAGGACCTGCGTGATCCCAAAGAACTGCCTGGCGTCGTGGATGCGACGCGAATTATTGCCGACGCTATCGACAAGCAATTACCGATCACTGTCTACGGTGACTACGATTGCGACGGCATGACCGGCACCGCGATCCTAGTCAACGGATTACGGCTGATGAGGGCCGACGTCAGCTACCATGTCCCGAACCGGCTCGAAGACGGCTACGGATTGAACGAGGCGGCGATTCGCAAGCTGGCCGACCGTGGAAAGAAGCTGATTATCTCGGTCGACTGCGGCATCACCAGCCGCCAACACGCAGAGCTATGTCGCGAGCTTGGCGTCAAACTGATCATCACGGACCATCACACCATTGATGGCGAACTGCCACGGGCAGACGCCGTCGTGCACCCGCGGCTCCCCGGCACAAACTATCCGTTTGGTGAACTGTGTGGCGCCGGTGTCGCCTTCAAACTTGCCTGGGCCATCTGCCAACAAGTCGCGGGCAGCGAAAAGGTCACCGATCCGATGCGGCGCTATTTGATGCAATCGCTTGCACTTGCCGCGATTGGGACCGTAGCGGACGTGGTTCCGCTGCTGGACGAAAACCGGGTGCTAGTAGAGCATGGGCTAAAGACGCTTCGTGCCCAACCGCTGCCGGGACTGGCGGAGCTGATGAAAATTACCAAGGTCGACCAAGCCTCGGCGGTCACATCCGACAGCATTGCGTTTACGATCGCACCACGGCTGAACGCGGCCGGCCGACTCGGACAGGCTCAATTGGCGGTCGAGCTGCTGACCACGCCCGGCGGAGAAAGGGCCGAGGCACTTGCGGAATACATCCACCAACTGAACAACGACCGCGACACATTGCAGCGGAGCGTTTATCTGGCGGCTCAAAAGCAGGCCAAAGAAGAATTTGATGCCGAAGCGGATGCCGCACTTGTCTTGGGCGGAGTCGGCTGGCACCCTGGCGTGATTGGCGTCGTTGCGGGCCGAATGGCAGAGAAACACGCCAAACCGGTACTAATCCTTTCGCTCGATGCGACGGGAAAAACGCAGGCGGTGGGCTCGGGTCGTGTCGGTGGCACGGGCATCGATCTACACGAAGCTCTCAGCGATTGCAGTGAGCGACTCGTCAAATTTGGTGGCCACAAAGCGGCCGCGGGCCTGACGATCGAAGAGGATCAAATCAATGCGTTTCGCGGTGATTTCTGTGAAGCGGTGGCCCGACAATGGTCCGAGAAAGAGATTGTGCCCGAGATCGTGATTGACGCGGAAGCTTCATTCGGGCAACTGAATTTGGAAACCGTGAAACAGATTGAAACGCTTGCTCCGTTTGGCGCCGGCAATCCACGGCCGACGCTGTTTTGCAGCAACATCGAATTGGATGAACCGGCCCGACGCATGGGAGGCGGTGATCGCCACCTGAGCGTCAAACTGCGGCAAGGCGTAAAAACGATCCGCGGCGTTGCCTTTGGCGCCGGCGATTGGTGCGACGCGTTGAACGAATGCAAAGGACCGATTGAAATTGCCTATCGGCCGGTGATCAATGAATTCCGCGGGTTCCGCAAAGTAGAAATCCATCTCGTCGATTGGCGGCCGTGCGACCGCAGAGACGATGCGTCGTCACAAACCGGCGAGGTCGACCGCTTGCAGGATGCGTAGCGATGCAGGCAGTTACGAATGATTGAATGAAATTTAGCTAGCCGCTACCGTTAAAACGCAACGTTGTGACGCATTTTTCCCTGTAAGGAAAACGCGAATTCACTGTAGCGAAAGTCGCAGAGACTTTCGGCCACGCGAGCAAATCGAATGCGGATCTAAACGAAAGCGGGGCAGACTCTTGTTCAGAGCCTGCCCCTATCGGCGCGACGGAGCGCTTCGCCGGCAGCCGAAGCTTACGTTTCTCGAGAGTGCGGCAGACCACGACCGATCTGCGACGCACTTAAAAATCACTCTTCGTCACCGGAGGACTGTTGGCCACGATTACCGCGACCTCCGCGACCGCCTCGATCGCCGCCACGTTCGCCGCCGCGATCACCACCACGACCGAAACCGCCACGTCCACCCTCGCCACCTCGGGCACCGCCACGTCCACCGCCTCGGACGCCTTCAGGCATCTCGAATTTTTCGCCCTTCATCTTTTCAAAGGCTTCCTTTTGGTCTGATGTCAGCACTGCCAACACTTGCGACTCGACATCTTCACGAACCTTGCCGAAAGCTTCACGCATCTTGTCGCGATCGCCCGAAGCCATCAGCTCACGCATTTTCTCACGCATCTCGGTTTGGATCTTTTCGCGAGCCTCTTCTAATTCCTTCTTTTGAGTGTCCGTGATCTTCAGCTCTTTCTGAACCTCTGCGTTGTCCAGAGCGGCCACGCCTTGGACCTGGATCGAGATTTCTTTCAGACGCGAAAGCTGTCCTGGCAACAGAACTTCTTCGAGCTGCTCACGCAATTTGGCACTACGTTCTTCACGCTCTTCCTGCATTTTCTTGAAGAATTCGGCACGCTCTTCTTCGCTTGCTTCACGAAAATCAAAATCGGGACGCTGCCCACGCTCGCCACCACCTTCGCGAACCTTCTTGAGAGCCTCGACTTGGTCGGGCATCAATTCAATTTCTTCACGCACTTCTTCGATCATCAACAAACCGAATGTTGGATCGCCTCCGCCGGCCCCACCAGGACCACCAGCTCCCCCCCGACCGCCAAATCCACCACGGTCACCGCCACGTCGTCCGCCTTCTTGCGCCGACGACTCACCCACCATCAATGCCGACAGCGCGACCGCTACTAGGCAAAACGCAACGTGTTTCATTTTCATCCCAAAGTTTCCTGAACGAGTAAGAGTAGTGTCTCTTGTTGACATGTACTGAACGGCGGCTGGACCACTACCGCTAGGTTCAGCTCCCCAAACATGTAACCAGCCAAACCACCGAAGGTTTCGGTCGTTTCAAGAAAGCGTGAAAAAAGCGGGATTTCGGGCAAAAAAGCATTGATGACCGCCTTGGGCCGAACTCACCAGCCGTACTGATGCCCGAACGAACCCATTCGTCGACCGTTGGTGTGGATAGTTGCATCCCAGGGGACGAACCGCTGATCGAGCTGGCGAGACACTCGTTTCGCATCCGCATTCTTCTTTTTATTGACTCCGTTGCCTTGAGTAAGTTTGCGTTATGATGCGTGCTCCGCCGAAACGTCGACATCCTGCACGACGCGAACTCACCGGCCGCGAATATCGCTCGAGCCCCGCCTTACTTATGAAATCTGTCATCCTTTCACACCTGTCATTCATTTGCCTACTTGGCTCGATCGCCACTGCGAGCGACTACACGATTGTGGTCAATCGTGATACGCACCGCGACGCTCCGTGGCAACGCGTCGTCGACGCACTGAAGGAAAAACACACCAATGCCAAGGTGGTCCACTGGGACGAAGAGGTGCCAACGTGCCTTGAAACGCTGCGGAGCCACCATCCGCGGTACACCTGTTTTGTCGCCACGCCGGAACAAGCCGATCGCAACTTCGTCGCCGCCGTCCATCAATTGACACGCCAACTCGATTCCGATCCGTACACCGACACTCAGTGGGGCATCGTAACGGGATACGATGCCGCCGCAGCTTTGCGAACAGCCCAGCAGAGTGAACCGCTGACCGTTTCGCATGTTGCTGCGGGCACGGAAATCGCGCTTGAGATGTGCCACTCGGGCGTTTGGTTTGATGAATTGGTGAAATCGAAAATGGTCCGCAAAACCAGCGGAGACCAGGCTCGACAACAACAAGGACCTGCGGACACCACGCACGCGTTGGCCAATTCGCTGAGTGACAACACGGCCGATCTGTTTGTGACATCAGGCCATGCCACACAGCGTGATTGGCAAATTGGATTTCGCTACCGCAACGGAACGTTTCGATCCAAAGCGGGAAAAATGTTCGGCGTTACTACCGACGGCGAACGCTTCGAGATTCAATCCGATAACCCCAAAGTCTATTTAGCAGTGGGGAACTGCTTGATGGGTGACATTGATGGCCCCGATGCGATGGCACTGGCGTGGATGAACCAACTTGCCGTTCGCCAAATGGTCGGCTACACCGTTGTGACTTGGTACGGCTACGGTGGCTGGGGACTGCTCGATTACTTCGTCGAACAACCCGGCCGATACACTCTCGCCGAGGCATTTCACGCGAACCATCACGCTCTGATTCATCGTCTAGACACCTGCTTTGACGACATTGTCGATACCAAATTCAAGGTGGGAACACGACCGCAGGTCAACACCACGCCGAATCCTCACGGAAAATCGCTGGGATTAACGACACACGATGGTGCCGGACTGCTTTGGGACCGCGATGTCGTGGCGTTTTATGGCGATCCCGCTTGGCAGGCCAAAATGGAGGAGCAGCCCAAGGCGTACGATCAGACGCTGATTGTCGACGGCAACCAGTACACGCTGCTGATCACTCCGAATCGTGGCGAGGACTCGTTTCACCCCATCAACACCAACGGCGCCCAACGAGGATGGCGGCCGATTGTCCAGATGCTGCCGCATCGCATCGGAGCGGTCCAGATGAAGAGTGGCGTTGAGCTAAACCCGGTGATCACGGACGACTTCATCCTGGTCCCCAACCCTCGTCATTGCGATCCGAATCGAGAGTATCGGGTCGAATTTACGGCGACGCGAGTGCCGTGATCCCACGTCAAACGACTTCCAGTGCGGCGGAACTGTCAAACGCGACGAACCGAGGCCGTGCCACAACTCGCTCGTCAACTCTCCGCTGGCAAACGACCACCGAACCGCGGATCACGGGCTGTTGATTTAATGAAGTTGCCCATGGCAAGGTATGGCTGATGAACTACCTCGTTCGTCACTAGCGCATACAACGGACCTAGGAAGTTCGTCGTACGACTAGATCAACAGCCTGATCAGCACGCATTATATACCTTGACATGCAGATTAGACGAGCCTAACCTAGAAGGTGTCGGTTAACGCCCCCACCGCGAATGCCCGCCCAATCCGAAACCCGGGATCCGCACCGACAAACCGCAGGCGATCGACGTCTGCGGCCTGCCCGCCTTGGTCATCGACGAGGACCCAATGAACGTGCTCACTCTGCATCGATTCTGCTCGACATCGCGACGTGCCCTGGGTGCGATGACGGCGACAATGCTCTGTTTTCTGTGCTGTGCAAATGCGAATGCTCAGAGGGATTCATTCGAAGGACCTCCGATCAACTACTTGACGGCTCCGGCCAACGATCCTGTCACGCAGCTTGCTGCCAAAGTGGAAGCCGGCGAAGTCAAATTACGCTACGACCTACAACACGGTTATCTGAAATCGGTGCTTGAGGCACTCGATGTGCCGATCAGCTCACAAACGCTGGTGTTTTCCAAGACGAGCCTGCAACTTCGTCGCATCAGCACGCAGCGGCCGCGTGCACTGTACTTTAACGACGACGTTTACGTCGGTTGGTGCCAACGCGGTGATGTGATTGAATTTGCTGCAACGGATGCCAAACAAGGAGCGATGTTTTATACGCTCGGCCAAACGCAGGACGGTTCCCCAAAATTCGTGCGCGACCGGGGGCAATGTTTGACGTGTCATGCATCCAGCAGGACACAAAACGTTCCGGGCTATCTCGTTCGCAGCGTTTTTGCCGATTCCGGTGGCCAACCCATATTCGGCAGCGGGACGTTCAACACCGACCAAACGAGTCCGTTCGATCAGCGTTGGGGCGGATGGTATGTGACAGGAACCCATGGCGAAATGCGGCACATGGGCAACATCACCTACGAAGAAGGTGACACCGATGGTGATCGAGAAGCGGGGGCCAATCGCGAGTCGCTCGAAGGCATCGTGTCGACGACACCGTACCTGTCGCGGCATAGCGACTTAGTCGCTTTGATGGTGCTAGAGCATCAAACCCAAATGCACAACGCCATCGCGGCAGCCAATTACGAAACGCGTGAAGCGGTCCACCAGTCGTATCAGATGAACGAGTTTCTCGAGCGTGCCCCCGATTATTTAAGCGACAGTGCACAGCGAAGAATCGCGGCAGCGGCCGATCGCGTGGTCCACCACATGTTGATGTGTGACGAGTTCGCATTGACATCGCCTGTGGCGGGGACCAGTCGGTTTGCCGAGGAGTTTGCGGCCCGAGGCATTCGCGATGCCGAGATGCGATCGCTACGTGACCTGGATCTGAACACGCGTCTGTTTCGCTATCCTTGCAGCTACCTGATTTACTCGGATGCCTTTGATGGGCTACCAGAGCAAGTCCGCAATAAAATTATCGATCGATTGACCGCAATTTTGGAAAACAGAGCTGATGCCCCCGAGTTTGCCCATTTGACACCAACGATGCGATCCGAAATTTTGGCAATCCTCAGACAGACGAAGCCCGAATTTGCCGACAACAAAGAGACCAACTCGCTGTAACGCACATCCGGGGGGGAAGCTACGACAGGACTTGCTTTGCCGCTCCCGAATGACATGACACAGCGTTGGTTTGATCAGCATAGACCGCTGGCGGGGGCCATTTTACGGGCGTTTGGTGGATTTTGGCAGGAAAACGGGAAGTCAACTTGTCAAAAATCTCCAAAGCCGCTATTTTGCGAGGCCCCTAAACGTTCAATTGTATCCCTCTCTCGAATTTGACCGACTGAGCCGTAATATGACCATGGATCGCAGCCTTAAGGTGCAAGCCGGGGCTATCAAGTCGCGAAACGTGTTGACTCGTGCAGAGCGTATCGCTCGCCTGACTGAACTGGACCGTTTTGACCCTGAAGCCAGCATTGTTGGCATGGCGAAAGTGCGCGTTCCTAAAGTTTCGCTGAAGAGAAAGAAGAAAGTGAAGAAGGAAGACGATCCCAAGGATGCCAAGAAGAAGAAGTAGTCTTGATGGGTTTCACTCTGCTGCCCCTGCAGTCGATTTGCGGGCAGCATGATGTTGCTATGACAACTTCCCCAACGGTTTCTTAGGTGTGTTCGCCTTGCTTTCAAGGTGAAGCAACTTCCCTGAACCGTCGATTTTTCCAGTGGCACGGTGAAAACCGTCCAATTCCCCGGGAATCATGAAATCGGTGATCGCCTTGCGATCACCAACGGATCCTTCTTGCGTCACGCAATACAGCAAGCCGATCGAGTAACATTGAGTGAACTCGGTCGGCTTTTTTTATCGATTTGGATCTAGATTTTCGGCGTCAACACTAGACCTGATGGGAATGTTGAAGAACATGGATGGCATGAACCCCACTCAACAAACCTCTCCCACGTCGGACCCGATATTGCACGATTCAAATACTGCTGCCGCGGTCGAAGATCGCGTTGAAAACGCGAGTGTGGCGGTTCAGGGTAGCCCGACGCAGGCGGCTGCCGAGAGCGATATCTGCGATTCGACTTTGCCCGCATCGGGAATCGACCCACAACAACTGCCGCGTCCTGAGGAAACCGAGCCACTAAAGATTTTGTGGCAGTACGTGATCGTGCTATCGGCAGTCCATCTGATTGCGTTGCTGGCATTTTTGCCATTCAGTTTTAGCTATCTGTTCACTTGGTCGGGTTTGATCCTGGGGATTCTTGGTCATTTCACGTTTGGGATGCTGGGAATCACGGTGGGATACCACCGACTACTGACGCATCGTGGGTTCACGTGCCCGAAATGGCTGGAACACACCTTCGCTTTGCTTGGCATGTGCAATTTGCAAGACAGCCCCTCACGCTGGGTTGCCATTCACCGCATGCATCATCAACACAGCGATCATCAACCCGACCCGCATTCGCCGCTGGTCAATTTCCTGTGGGGACACATGGGCTGGGTCGTTTGCCGCCACAAAACGCTGGATCGAACGAGCCATTACGAGCGTTACGTACGTGATCTGTTGCGAGATCCGTTCTACTTGAAACTCGAACGTCACGGTGGTTGGTTTTTTGTCTTTGTCGCCCATGCCCTGTTGATTGTCGGAGCGGGTGCGATAGTGGGATACGTGGTCAGCGGCGGCCAACCGAGTGAAGCACTCCGCTACGGATACAGCTATGCCGTATGGGCAGTCGCCGTCCGCACCGTGTTCGTGCTGCATGGCACCTGGGCCGTCAATTCGCTGTCGCATGTATTTGGTTATCGCAATTACGAGACACGCGACAACAGCCGAAACAATTGGCTGGTCGCGTTATTTTCCCACGGCGAAGGCTGGCATAACAACCACCACGCCGAACCGCGTTCGGCCGCTCACGGGCATCGCTGGTACGAATTTGACATGTCGTGGCGTGTGATCCAAGTGCTTGAAATGGTGGGACTGGCCAAGGACGTCGTTCGCCCCAAGGCCGTTACCAAGGCCAAAAAAACGGCTGGCTAGTGCATCAGCTGAACCTCGGCTGACCCGCAAGCTGACCATGCCCATTCAAAATCAAGCGGCTGTTATCACCTGGAAATCTGTTGCGGGTTCACCACAAAACGCCAGTGAGCTTTAGCCTGTGATTGCGACATTTGAAGTGAAACCATGAGTGACAACGATTCGAATTTTCTCGGTCCCGAAAAGGCGACGTCTGGCAAGACGAACGCGAATGATCGTGGCCCCATCATCCGGCTGGATGACTTTCTAAAATGTCGTGGCATGGTTGGCACGGGGGGCGAAGCCAAGATTCTGATTCAAGCTGGCGATGTGTGCCTGAATGGCGAAGTCGAAACGCGGCGGCGTAAACAGCTGGTGATTGGCGACGTCGTTGACATTGATGACGAGACACTGATCGTCAACGAAACCGATTTCGACTGACACCGACACCCTCAACGCGATGCAATCGGATCCATGCCGAAGCCCTCTGCCGCAAACCTGTTTAGCGAATTGCCCGCGTCGCTTGCCGCAGAGCTGGTCAACGTCTTGGTCGAAACGCCCACGATTCGGATCGAACGTATCGTTTCGACCGGCCAATGCAGCGAGCCAGGATTCTGGTACGACCAAGAGCAAAGCGAATGGGTGATCGTGCTAAAGGGCGAGGCACAACTTTGCTTTGCTGACGGCACTCCGGCGAAAACACTTTGCCCCGGAGACCACTTGGTCATTCCGGCGCATCAAAAACATCGCATCGAGTGGACTTCGGCGAGCGAACCCACGGTATGGCTTGCCGTTTTCTTTCCCGCTTAACCTATGGCCTCCGCAGGCGACATCCGCGATTTGAAACCGCGACTCATTTGGACCCGAGCGAGAAGAGCTGGTTGCTCGGTGGACGTTTGCGGCAGGTAAGTGAAATTGCGTCGTAATCGTCGATCGCAATCGCATCGGCATCTTTGGGATCAAGCAATACGTTCTGGCCGGGTGCGTTTTTCCCATGCCGCTCCGCGTTGTCCGCCATCTCATTTAATAGCGATGCCATGAACCGGTACGCCTCGGGGGTCCCGTCGAGTTCCAAATACTTGCGTTCGATCGACGACGAGTCACTGCCTTGCTTGACCGTTTGTTGATGCGAATAAATCCGCAAACTTCCGCTGGCGAGATTCGTGAGTAGGGATCGAACTTTCATTAATTTTCTTATCAGGGAACAAGAGTACAGGACTGGCCGACGGAACTGGACTAACAGCGAATCGTCTCGAGATGAACAGAACATTCAATCCAGAGGAATGACCACGTGACGAGATTCACGGCTTCGGCGTGGGCAGTATAGCGAAAAACGGGGATCATGCTTCGAGCGAAGCGGCGTCTTTTCAGTAAACGATTCGAGCAAGTGGCAAGCATCGTTCTGTCTCAACATGACAGGTGCGTCTCGATTTGCAAATCATGGACGAACACGATTCCGCCGCGAAACCATGGCGATTTCTGGTGATATTGATCCCGGTCGATCCCAAAGTGAGACCTGAACAACGCCTCCAAAATGGAGTCTTGCTCATCGTATTGGCTCGTCATCGCGGACGATTCAGGCGATATCTGGTGAGCACTCTTTTCCCAACGCAAGCCAACATCTGCGGGGGCATTCTCCTGATGGCATGGCGTTTGCCTACGGTGGGACGCCTGCTTGGGTATTCACCATCGGGCCACTTGTCCCCAATCACCCGCTGTCTATTTTCCCTCGCGATCGGTGTGGAACAGAGATGCAAGACCGGACATTCCCCACTCTAATAGAGATGAAACATACGCGGTCCACGCTGACATCACGCCCCTCATCTTGGAGTTCATCATGCTTGGCTTCCCAATCCACAGCCTACTCATGTTTCCGTCACGCACTAAGGGGAAGATAGGACGAAACCGAAAGGCGACACCCACGGGCAAACGATCGCGAATACGACGCTTGTTGGCAGAGCAGCTCGAGGACCGTCGAGTGCTGGCAAGCTTTATCGTCAATACAGCCAGCGACATTGTCGCCGAAGATGGATTGTTGAGCTTGCGTGAAGCGATTCAGGCAGCAAATGCAAACGCAGTGATTAACGGAGATACGATCGCAGGTGAAGCGGGCCCCGGTATCATCGATAACATTTCGTTCGCCGCTGGGTTATCGACTCTTACCGTCGCCAGCGAGCTTTCGATCAGTGACTCACTTTCGATTTCGCTGGGTGATGCGACTGACGTCACCATCAGTGGTAACAACCTGTCACGTATTTTTTCGATCGATACGAACATCGTTGCCGCAACCACCAACACAGTGTCGATCCAAGGTCTAACGTTGCTTGATGGAGTCGCATCGATTGGCGGAGCAATGTATGTTTCCCCCGGCCAATCGCTCTCGCTCGATTCCGTTACGGTGTCAGGCAATACTGCCACCGGTGACGCTGCAATCGAAGGAGGCGGAGGCATCTTTAACGACGGCGGAACCGTGACGATCGACAATTCCCTTCTCAGTGGAAACACGGCATCGGGAGCCGCGGGCAGCGGCGGCGCTATTTTTAATGCGACAGGTGGTACGTTTACGATCACCGACTCGACAATTTCAGGCAACATTGCCAACCGTGCCGGCGGTGGCATCGAAGACGCCTCGGGAATCGATGATGGTATTGATTTGACCGACGTGGATTTAATTGGCAATGCCGCCGGCATTGGCAACGGCGCCGTAGCCAACCCCGGAAACGGCGGTGGACTGCATATTAGCGGTGCCGGCGATGTCACGATCAGCGGTGGAACGGTTTCCGGAAATACAGCCGCGGCCGAAGGTGGTGGACTGTGGAATAGTGCCAGCGGAACGTTGACGCTATCGAATGTCACGGTCGAATTGAATTCGGCCAGCGGCGATGATGCCGACCAGGGCGGCGGCGGAATTTTTAATGACGGCGGTACACTTTCGATCAGCGGCGGTTCGATCGAACAGAACTTTGCCGATGGTACTAGCGGCAGCGGAGGTGGTGTCTTGAGCGTCGATGGCGACGTGACTATCACCGGGACGTTGATCGATCAAAACGCGTCTCATCGCGCGGGCGGTGGGATCGAAATCATCCTCGGGTCGCTTGAGGTGACCAATACAACGCTTTCGGGAAACGCCACCGGTCCAACCGGCTTTGCCACCCCCGGAAACGGCGGTGGGCTGCATGTCACGGGCGCCGCCAACATCTCGATCAGTGGTAGTGACGTTTCAGGCAACTCCGCAGCACTCGAAGGCGGCGGTCTGTGGAATGGATCCGGCACGATGGCGATCAATAACACCACCATTGATGGAAACACCGCGTCGGGGGATGCCGCCGACGACGGTGGCGGCGGGATCTTCAACAACGGTGGCGCAGTCGTAATCACAGGCAGCTCAACCACGATCAGCAACAACGTTGCCGACGGAACCAGTGGCAGCGGCGGTGGGATTTTTAATTCCACCGACGGAGCGATCACAATCAGTGGGGTGAGTATCACTGGA
>NZ_ANOG01000494.1 GCF_000346295.1 Rhodopirellula maiorica SM1
CTACCTAGAAAAGTGTTGGTCACGCGACGAACACTTGCGTCGAACCTCGATATTCGTCGATGACCGGCCGGTGGCGAATGCTCTAAAATCTGCCCGTAAAGACATTGAAAATGCCGACTCAACTGAGAGGCTACTGGTAGGAGAAGCTCGGCTGACGAAATCTCTTTACAAATACGTTGTTCGAGTGACGAAGTGGGGCGAGTTTGTCCGTGACCCCAAAGGAAATGATCCTGCAAACCAGTTCTTGACGCAGGGCAATTATTTGGCCTACGGTCAAGCGGCGACTTGTCTCTGGTGCCTGGGAATCCCACACGGGTTCGCAGTGATGCACGGGAAAACCAGGCGTGGTGCATTGGTGTTTGACATCGCGGACGTATGCAAAGACGCAACTGTCTTACCATTGGCCTTTGCAGCGGCCTCAGAAGGCTTTACCGCACGTGAATTTCGTGAATCAATAATCAATGCGTTCACGGAACATCAAACATTGGAACAAATGTTTGTTGTCGTCAAAGGAATTATCGCCGAGGTCAATTCGCTGCAATGATCGTGACATTTGTCTCTGAGTGTCGCAAGAAATCGATTCAAAAGACACAGCGAATTCTTGATACGTACGCCTATCGAATCGGCAGGCGCACGTGGCAAGCAAACTTAACCGAGCAAGGCCTTGAGGCAATTCGTCAGCGGCTTACCAAAGAGGCAACCCGCAGCACCGCGATTGCTTGCCACCGAGTGACATCACGCCGGCAGAGCGAATTGGTTTGGGTTGTTGGGAACAGGCGCGTGTTTGATTCGCGCGGCCGCGTTGCTGTCCACCGTACGAGAACGCACAAAGCGAAAAATTATGCCGACGGAATGTGGCAGCACTTGCCGCTGTTGCGAAGCTTGGTACGAATGGCTGCCTTGTGGCATGACTTCGGAAAAGCCTCCGAACCATTTCAGAATTCGTTGCGACAACGCAGTTCCGTCGACGTACTGCGTCACGAATGGCTGTCGCTGATACTCTTTGACTCTTTCATAGCCGATCGCGATGAATTGACCTGGCTGCAAGCATTGACCGAAGTCGATATGTGGTGCAACAACGAAAAACTCCAAGCCGATTGGATTGCACGTGCGGTCCAATCATCGACGCGCAGCCCATTAAAACATCTTGTTGAACAACCGATCACGCGGTGGATCAAGTGGCTGATTGTTTCTCATCACTTGTTACCTCACTCCCCACATGGTTCGGTATGTGAAGACCGTGCCGCTGATTGGATCTCGATTGCCTCCGATGTTGATGAAAGTTGGGGCTACCAGAAATCAGGCAGATTGCTGAAGACATCAGAGGACCGCGAGAAGGCATTCTCGTTCCCAGCCGGTCTTCCGATTCGATCGAAGCAGTGGCGTGAAGCAGCGGTCGAAACGGCAAATTCCTTGCGTGAAGCTCGCCAGATAAACATCGCATCACGCTGGGACCGGCCGGACGATATCGAGCGAGCTCTACTCGTCTTGGCAAGAACGGCACTGATGCTTGGGGATCATCAATATTCGTCAGAAGAAAGCGACAAGTCCTGGCGAACCGACTATCCACCCTTCGCGAATACGAGGAGAGCAAGCAATTGTGACGACATTGGTCCGGCTCAATCGCATTTGAAGCAGCGACTCGATGAGCATTTGGTGAGGGTGGCCGATCGCGCGGTAGCAGTCTCGGGGCGTCTGCCGTACTTGCAATCCAAAATGCCGGTTTTGGAGGTGCCGCGTGAACTAAGAAAGTCATCTCCCGCAAGGTTTCAGTGGCAGAACAAAGCGGTAAGCGAGATTCAGTCATTAACCTCGGATCGCGCTAGGGATCACCGAGATCGCCCTGGGACGTTGATCGTCAACACAGCAGGAACCGGGACGGGTAAAACGACGGCCAACGCAAAAATGTTGGCAGCTCTCCATCCCGACGATCTGCGTGTCGCCTTCGCATTGGGATTGCGTACGTTAACGCTTCAAACTGGTGACGAGTACCGCGAACGATTGAAGCTAAAGCGTCGTGACATGCAAGTGATCATCGGATCACGAGCGGTGCAGCAACTTCACCAAGATAATCAAAGCTCGCTTGATGACCACTCACTTACAGGCGACTACGATTGGATGGATATCCCCGATGAAGAGTTCTTTTTCGGTGAAACCAATCCTCACTCCGAACAGGAACGTGTGCTCGAGCGCATCCTCGCAAAGCCCAAGGATCGCCGTCTGTTGTTGACGCCATTTCTAGTCTGCACAATTGATCATTTGATCCCAGCAACGGATGGTGTACGGGGTGGTCATCACATCGTGCCGCTACTGCGGCAGATGTCTTCAGATTTGGTGATCGATGAGATTGATGATTACGACGCGATTGACTTGGTCGCAGTGCTGCGTTTGGTGCATCTCGTTGGATTGCTTGGCCGGGACCTTTTGATCTCATCCGCAACCATCACACCTTCGATCGCGATGGCCGTTTTCGAATCGTACCGCAGCGGACGGCAAGACTTTGCCGCATTCCAGGATGCAACGTCTCAAGTGGATGTGCTATGGGTTGACGAGTTTCAAGCCAAGGCGAAAAAGGCTGTCGAATCCTCGCAGTTCGAGGAGTACCACGTAAAACGAATGCGATTGAAATCTAATCGACTTGCCAAAGAAACGCCAAAACGCCGTGGCCAAGTATTTGAAATTGTCCACGTTGAGAATGAGATCAACGAGACCGTAAAGCGTCGTGACAATTGGGTTCATGCGATGGCGTCAGCTGCCGTCGATGCGCATCGTCATCACCACCACGCCGATCCCAAAACAGGGCGATGCTTTTCAATCGGATTAATCCGCATCGCCAACATCGAGCCGTGCGTGGCCGTCGCAAATCGCCTGTTCGAGATGGATCTGCCAAACGACTTCGAAGTTCGTGTCATGGTCTACCACAGTCGCCAAGTGTTGATACTCCGGTCGGAAATCGAATCCTACCTTGGCCGATTGCTGAATCGTCGTGAAGACAACGTCCTTGATGATCCAGTTATCCGGCGGCGATTAGAAGAGTCGGAAGCAGCGAATGTCGTTTTCATCGTTGTTGCGAGTCCAGTCTGCGAAGTCGGGAGGGATCATGATTACGATTGGACCGTGGCCGAGCCGTCGTCGATGCGATCATTGATTCAGGTGTGTGGCCGTGTATTGCGACATCGCAAAGCAAACCCCGAAGTCGCCAACATCTATGTTCCCAATTTCAATTATCGGGCGTTCGTCAAATTGGAAAAACGAGCGGCGTTCACACATCCGGGGTTTGAAGATGTCCGCCTGGGGCCGATCGAAGGACGGACTCTGCAAACCAAGCAACTCACCAAGTTGATCGACTTGGAACAGTTCGCGACGTGTATCGATGCGCGTCCAAGGATGGTTGCGGCGGAAACGCTTCAACCTGACCAACGTCTCGCCGATTTGGAACATGCGGTACTCCGTGATGTACTGAACAATCTCTCCCGTGCCGAGCACTCTCCGCATGGCTGGAATCAAGGTTGCCACTACCTCACCGATGCAGCTCAGCAAATTGCACCGTTCCGCAGATCGGCCCCAGAAACTCGTTTGTATTTGCGAAGCGATGACGGCGAATTGAAATTCTTTGAGCCTGGACCACGTGATAGCGACGGCGTCGCCGCATTGCTTCCGGCACACGAGATCGACGATCAATCGCGTGAACGTTTATGGATACCCGCCCTGGACTACAACGCTTTGATCGAAGTAAAAGCGGAGCAATTCGGAATATCACCGTTGATTGCGATGAAACGTTTTGGCGAGCTCATGGTACCCAACTGGTTTTTGGAGAATGTACGGGCCGAGCCAATTTGGATTCCGGAGTTGGGAGCATATCGGGAAAAAACACTTACTGATCTCGCCGATTGACCAACCGTGTCACCCATCGCTTTAAATTCGTCAGTACAAATACGACTCGGCCTGTTTTTTATGAGGCTTACACCGTGATCTACTTCAAATATACGAGGTGCAAATGACTAATCCATTAGGTCGATTCGTGAACGAACGACGTGACGCGAAACTTGCTAAGGCAAAGCCTGAGGCAGTCGCCAAGATCGAATCGGACTTTCGATTTGACAATTGGGTCCAATCCGCCGCAATGCGAGCATCACAGCTGAACGTAGCCTCGCATATCGGACCGATCAGCCACCCTGATGCCAAGATTGCCCCTTTCGTTGCTGAGCCCACTCCAGCACCCGATGGATACGTTCGCTCGGGAAACGTAAGCACTCCCTGGGATGCGTTCGGCAATGCAGCTGCGCTCGACACTCTCGCATTCATGAAGATCGAGCTATCTGATAATCGGACCGCATTACAACATCTGCGAGAAGGTACCAGTCAAATCCGGCGGTTGTTTGACTTTGCAGATGATGAAACTTACGAAACAATCCGCAATCAGTTTCTACAAATGTTTGCTAACAGCAAACCTTACCCCGTCACCTGTTCCGAGATCAAGCAGATTTACTTTCCGCTTCCGGAGGGAGGCTACCACCTGCTGTCGTTGGTGTCATCATCGGGATTGATGCGAGAGAATCGATTGCGTTTGCAAGAACGCCAATGGGGTGAAAAGGCTAAGGCCGCCAGAGAGCTCGAAAAAGAAGACCGGGCCGCAATCGCCAGCGGGAGATCACCGCAAGTGGAGGGAGTGCCGGCCGAAGTTATCTATCAATCGATTCCCGGGCGTGGCTCAATCAAACTGGGCGGAGCAAATGCCCAAAATGTAAGTTCATTTAATGCCGAATGCAGAGGTGTTTGGCCTCTGTTTGCTTCGTATCGGGAAACCACGAGCATCTACCAACGCTTGGCTAAAAGCGACTACTTTCGAAACTTGCGATGGGACACGTATTGCCGGAGCATTTTTGTAAAGCTCGACAACATCTTTCGCAAATCGAATCCCGGAAATTCCGAACTGCGTGAAGCACGGATACGTCGGTTGGAGGAATTGTGGCTGTGGGCAAGTTCTTTCGCTCTAGAACTACAATCGCTACCTGGTGGTTGGTCCAACAACGATGATAACCGTCTGCCCATGCACCAAAAGCTTTGGCTTGATGCCGCGAACGGCGATTTGGCGAGCGACAACAGTGGGTGGCGTCATGAGGTCGCCGGCGAGTTCGCTGCTTGGACGTTGGCAGCGTACAGAAAAATGAATTGGGGCGATCAAGGTTCCGTGCCCCTGGGGGTGGTGGAGAACACCGAGTTCCGCAACGAGGTCGCCGAATTACCGTTTAATGCACAGGAGTGGCAAACATGGGAACGATGATCTTGATCGAACGATTGGAGGTCCAAAACGCTAATGCGATCAGTAGTCCGCTGACGATGGGAGTGCCTTCGATCACGGCATTCATGGGCTTCGCACATCAGTTGCAGCGTTTGGTTCATAAAGCCAATCCGTCGAGTGACCTGTTGGTGCGTCAAGTCGGTGTCGTGATTCACGATATCGACCTTCAAACTCGACAATTTCCAAGGTCCCGTTCACTTTTAAAGCTGACGGCCAACACACGAGGTGGACGGAATGAATCAAAAAAAAGCGATCGTGCCTCGTTCATCGAGGAGGGACGCTGCCATTTGACGGTTTCATTGTTGTTGGACTGCGAAACCGAGTTTTTGGGCGGAACATCCGAAACAATTGAACGAATGCAGCATCTGGTCATGGGGCGAATGCGATTGGCCGGAGGCACAATCATCAATACCGATCTGCCTCGCATCCAAACGGTTTCCAATGACCGCCGCACATTGGCGCGGCTGATTCCGGGTTGGGTATTGATAGAACGTCGAGATCTGATGATCGAAGCGATGGGGGAAGGTCTCGACGCGATTGATGCTCTGCACCGAGCATTGGCGATACATCATCAACGTCATGTCCAACTGGACTCGGATGCCAATTCGGAAAACTTAGGCTCGCACGCGACCGTCACTTGGTCCAGCGGACGTCATCAACCAGGTTATATCGTTCCGATCGCGACCGGATACCAGGCACTAACACCTGTGGTTCCAAGCAACAACGCACGTGATCGGGATACACCGCACAGGCTCGCCGAAAGTGTACTGACATTGGGCGAGTTTGTATTACCACTGCGATTGGAAAAGCCCAGTGAGATGCTGTGGCAGTATCAACGCGACGGAGATTTGTATGTCTGCCAACAGCAGACGTGTTCACTTTTCGAAGAGCCCCTTTCCTAACAACTGAGAGATTTCCTCGTGGCTAAGAAAACCGCTACCATTCAACTGAAGGTCCCTGGAGTGCTTGCGTTCGAACGCAAGCTCGCGCCGTCCGACGCGCGAATGTACTCGACAACGTGGGAACAGCGAAACGATGATAACGAGCAGCCGTTGTGTCTGGTTGAAAAGTCAGTCCGCGGCACGATCTCCAATCGATTGAAAACAGGCAAGGGAGATGACCCCGCGAAAATCGATGCTGGCATGAAAAGCCCCAACTTGCAAAAAGTGGACGCCTGTAGTTTGCCCGAAGAACACGACACGCTGATCGTACGTTTTTCACTGAAGGTGCATTCAAACTTGGGCGATCCAACCGCCTGTAACAGCGCCGAATTTCGGGAATCGTTGCTGTCCCAGGTCAACGCCTATTTGCAGGAAACCGAGGCAGAAGAATTAGGGAAACGCTATGCGACCAACCTGGCGAATGGTCGGTTTCTGTGGCGCAATCGCGTGGGCGCCGAAGAAGTGGAGATCAATGTCAAGGCCTTGGCGGGAACCGATGATCAACACTGGGATTTTGATGCAATGTCGATTCCACTGAATAACTTTGATATTGATGTTGCCGAGGTTGCCTCGCTGGGGCATCAGATTGCTCAGACGCTACGCGGAGAGAAGGATTTCCTACTGTTGCAAGTGACTGCGAAAGTTAAAGTGGGGTCGGCACAGGAGGTCTTTCCTAGTCAGGAGATCGTCCAGGATGCTCCATCAGGCAAGGGAGCCAAGAGCAAGTTTCTGTACAGCGTCGGCGGGATCGCGGCTATGCATTCACAAAAAGTCGGTAACGCAATTCGCACGATCGATACATGGTATTCCGATGACGCTGAGAAGCCGATCGCGGTTGAGGCCTACGGTGCGGTGACAACTGAGGGTAAAGCGTACCGTGATGGAAGCATGGCACCTCATTTCTACAAACTGTTTGACAGTTGGAGCATTGGAAAGGAAGTCGATAGTGAACAGCGGCACTACCTCATGGCAATGCTGGTTCGCGGAGGTGTGTTTGGGCAATCCGAGAAGGAGTCATCATGAGCGTTTTGACATCGCCGGAGGTGGTGGCGACGCACTATTGCGAGTTCACTTGCCTCCCCGACGCGGAAATTTCGACCGGCTTTTTAATGGGACGGTTGATGTACGCACTTCATTTGACAATGGTGATCGCAACTCCGGCAGAGCAAGCTTGCCCCTTTGGTGTCACTTTTCCCGACTACCGCCTCTGGGCGTCGTACAGCCATTCAGAACGATCCCGTCAAGAAGATACGCAAGCAGCCAGCGGGCAGGACGATGTCGATCTCGACCGTCTGCTGCCGATTGGAAATCGCATTCGACTGTTTGCTCGCAGCGAACAAGAGCTGGAATCGATTGAGTGGTCGAAATCAATGGTTGGCTTGGATGACTATGTGCATCGAACGCGACCGCGTTGCACCCCGTCGGCAATAAAACGTTTTGCAGCATTTGCTCGTCATCAACCCAAAGCATCGCCCGAACGACTTATTCGCAGAGCGATGAAACGCCACGGGATTGACGAAGCGGAAGCACGCCGAAGATATAAGGATTACGTGATGGATCGCTGCCGCCTACCCTGGGTGGACATGCGTAGCGAAAGTTCGCGCCATCGTTTTCGGCTATTCATTGATCGCGTTGATGTCCAAGCCTCCTCTGATTGGGGGTTCAGTGCTTACGGGCTGAGCCGGACCGTCGGTCTGCCACTATTTTGACCCTTTTTTTCGGTGAGTCAAAAAACGCTCAGAATCCATTGTCTGAAGCGCGTCTTGAGAAAAAGGGGGAAACCCTATCCGCTGTTCTCAAGTGCAGTCTACACCGCTGTTTACGTTCATGGGGTTCTGTTCGCTGCCGCATACGCAGCTCAGAAACTCCGGTGCGTTCGGCTGAGTGTCATTCTGCTGTTCGCTGCCGCATACGCAGCTCAGAAAGTGCAGTCGTGCAGATCTCCGGAA
>NZ_ANOG01000495.1 GCF_000346295.1 Rhodopirellula maiorica SM1
GTTAAAAGTCGATGGCATTGGATTGATGGTCGCCGCAATTTAGCAATATTGGAGAGCGATTGGCAGAAGACTCCTTTTCAGTTTGCCCTCTGCAAAGAAAATCCTTGCGTTAGAATAGACCGACACGCACGCTCTGAGGTGTGTGATCGATGACTGCTGTTCCCTCTTACTCACTGCTGGTACCCACCGTTGGATCTTCCCGTCATTCCGTCTTCGGCTAATCCCGGAACCGCAGCCCAAAATTCCGGCGGCGATGTCGATCAACGCATCCATCTGCTGGATCTCGATGTTGATCAGCTACGAAGCTGGCTCGTCGAGCAAGGCCAGCAGGGGTTCCGTGCTAAACAGATCTGGAATTGGATCTACCAGCGTCGTGCGTCGACGTTTGCCGAGATGACCGATCTGCCGAAGAAGCTTCGCGAGCAGCTTGAACAGCATTTCGTGATCTTTCGCGCCAGCGAGGTGGATGCGGTGTGTTCGTCCGATGGCACCGACAAACTGCTGGTGCGTCTGTTTGACGGCGGCGAAGTTGAATGTGTGCTGCTTCGCGATGGCATTCGCCGCAGCATTTGTGTCAGCAGCCAGGTTGGCTGTGCGATGGGGTGCGTGTTTTGCGCCAGCGGACTTGACGGCGTGGACCGCAATCTGACGCGAGGCGAAATATTGGAACAGATGCTGCGTCTGCAGTCGCGTCTGGACGAGGACGAACGGCTTAGCCACATCGTGATGATGGGGATGGGCGAACCGCTGGCGAACCTGGATCGAGTGTTGCCGGCGCTCGATGAGGCACGCAGCCCCGAAGGTCTGGGGATCAGTCCGCGGCGGATCACGATCAGCACCGTGGGGCTTCCTCCGGCGATCGATCGGCTGTCCAAACACGGCGTGCCCTACAACTTGGCGGTCTCTCTGCATGCCCCCAACAATGAACTGAGGACGCAGTTGGTGCCTGTGAACAAGCGAATCGGCATCAAAGCGGTGTTGGATGCGGCGGATCGCTATTTCGAAGCAAACGGACGTCGGTTGACATTCGAATATGTCTTGCTCGGAGGATTGAACGACTCCGATGCGTGCGCGCGTCAATTGTTGGGAATCCTTCGCCGACGCAACGTGATGTTAAACGTGATCCCCTACAACCCCGTCGCGGGATTGCCCTACGAGACGCCGTCCGCCAAAGCGATTGCCGATTTTAAAGACATTTTGGTTTCCGGCGGCGTCAACGTGATGTTCCGGCAACGCAAAGGCAGCGAGATTGACGCCGCCTGTGGCCAATTACGCCGCAACCGTCAATCGGTCTAAACCGCGTCTGCCATCTGTCTGTTTGCCTGTCGGCCGCATTCGGCGATCAGGGGCGTGTGGGGCATTACGTTTGCAACTCGCCTGCTGCTTGCATAATCCGCATATCCGGTACGCGTTACCGAGATGCATCCTCGCATCCGGTCGGCCGACATTATTTTATCGGCATTGCTTTCAATTTGTGCAAAACTTTTGAAACAAAGCTTTGCACGAAATCGTCAGCGCGGGGGCGGTGGTGATGGGGGACGCAAAGCTGTCCGATATCCCACCTAACGAGCATTCTGCCATGAAACGTATTGCCGCTGTCTTGTTTGTTGTTGTCGCTGCGAACACCTCTGTTTCCGCACGTAGCCCCTTTCAATTGTTCCGTTCGTCGACTCCATCGCGACCGGCGCCAACGGCCAATCCGCACCGTCTGAGCACCGAAAATCCGCTCAGCATGAGTGACGAGCAACTCGAGAAAACCTATGGGCCGAGCATTCTCGTGCGTGACGTCCAAGTCACCGAGAAAGCAAAAGCTGACACGTCCACTCGGTTTGTCACCCAACCCGCCGAAGATCAATAATCCGCCGCAGCGTCGGTCTTCCCGTTTTCCTCAAAAGTAACGTTCGATGTACAAGCAATCTTTGATCGCAATCGTCTTGGTCGCTTCGACGCTGAGTAGCGCCAGCGGACAAAACCACACACACCGTCGCCGAGGCGTCATTTTGGGCGGGCTCGCCGGCGCCGCGATTGGTGCTGCGATTGGCGACAAAGGAAACAACGAGACGACGGGGGCCTTGATCGGGGGTGCCGTCGGCGCGATCGCCGGTGGAACGATCGGTAACGAAAAGGATGCTCGAATCGAGCACAACCGAATCTATCACTCCGCTCCGCCACAGCACGTGCATTCGTACCCGACGTACACCGCACCGGTCTATCCTCATTCAGGCCATCCGCCGTACCCATCCCCTTCGCCGTATCCCGGGCACGCGGGCTTTGATGTCCCGCCGCCAGGGACGATCTATCAAAATCGGCCTGATTGGCAGGCGGACTCCCATTACATGGGCCCGTTGTCGCCACTTGATGTGGTCTCAATGAAACGTCGCGGATTTTCGGATGCGTCCGTGGTCAAACGTCTGCAAACCTATGGCATCACGATGCCGCTGAGTGTACGAGACATCATCGGGATGCACGACCAAGGCGTGTCCGAGTACGTCATCGATGCGATGCAAGTCGCGCCGGTGATGCAATCGGCCCCGCTGAGTTCGCCCATGCTGCACGGTCCTCAGTAACCAACGGCGTGGTGCTCGCTGCACATGCCCAGGTCGATTTACTTTTCGTAGTGGGACTCGCCAGAGTTCCTGCTTCTCGTAGTAGGACTCGCCAGAATTCCTGCCAATACGATTACTTTTCCGTAGTGGGACTCGCCAGAGTTCCTGGTCGTTCAACTGCAAATACGGGGATTCTGGCGAATCCCACTACTCGAATATCACCCGTCTGGTGCCAAAGTGCAACGGCTTTTATCACGTTTCGTTGCCGGTCACCAAGCGTGACGGCAAATGGGTGGCGGAATTCAGCCAATGCAGTTTCCATGCGTGGCCGTCGTATTCCAGTCGGGTGATTCCTGTATTGACCAATGCGCCCATCTTTTCGACATCGGTGACATCGGAAAGCATTTTCGCTAACAAGCATCGCTTAAAGTCCGCATGGATGACGGCGACGATGGTTTTACCGCTAGCTCCAAATGACTGAATCAACCGCTCGATGACGACGCCGGCTCGCGTGTGCGCCTGGTCATCGGTTTCGCGTCGGTTCCCGGCCCACCAGCCTGCACTGGTGATCGTTTCATCGATGATACAATCGTGAGGCAAAGCGGAAAATTCTTTTTCGATGCTTTCGCGTCCCATGCCTGGTCCCCCTTCGGTTGCATCGGGACCATGGCCACGAAAACAGCCGCCGCGTTCAAAGACGTTGTGCCAAACGTGAACCCGCTGCGGCGATTGATCGACGATGAATCGAGTGGTTTGGATCGAGCGACGAAACGGGCTTGTGATCAGCGTGTCGATCGTCAGCGTGCTGGTCCACTTGGCAAGGTATTCGGATTGCAACCGGCCACGCGATGTGATTGCCGGATCCTCAATCCGTTGGTAGGCCGGCATCGCATTGTTTTCGCTTTCCGCATGTCGAATCAGATAAAGTTGCATTGTCTAATTTAAGTGTCCGTGCTTGCTGCCAAGTTCTCGATGCGGCCCAAGCCACACGATCACAGGCATTTCGAATAAATTGCGAGGTGTATTAAATTGCGAAGTGTACTGAATTGCGAGGTGAATTGATTTGCAAAGTGAAATGCCGCTGTCGTTCGCCCCAGCCACCACAATTTTAAGGATCGCAACCCAGGTCGTGTCGGCGGATCCCCCTAGGCCTTGGGGATGTGTTGGGTCTGCTGGCGAAACTGAGACGGCGTCACGCCAGTCGCCGCGCGGAACGCTCGGGTAAAGGCACTCTGGTCATAAAATCCGCTCGAAAACGATATGTCGGCAATCGTCTTGTCGGTGTCTAGCAGTAATCTTGATGCCGTCGCGACACGTGTTTGACGGATAAATTGACTGGGGGTCAGGCCGAATAGTCGTTTGGTTAGCCGAGCCAAACGTTGCAGCGACATGTTCGCGCGGTCCGCTAACATCGAGGGGGTGCTGATCTCGATTGGGTTTTGTTCAAAGTACTCCAGCGCGAGTGCGAATTCATTGGGAATGATATCGGTTTCGACCGGCACACGGACGTCGCGTGAAAAACCTACCAGGCCGATGATTCGATCCTCGGGGGTGATGATCGGCAGCTTCGTGGTCAGACACCAAACAGGCTTGTGAGGACGATGCCATTGCATCTCCAGGTGACCCACCAGAGCGCGGCCGGTGCGCAACACCTTGGCGTCTTGTTCGGCGGGGACTTGACCAAAGTCGCCGGGGCAAATTTCCGAGGGGCGTTTGCCAATCGCATCGGCCGCACGTTTCAATCCATGCCGTTTCGCCAGCGATTCATTGACGCACACGTATTGTCCGTGTTCGTTCTTCACAAAAAACGCGACATCGTCTGCTTGATCGAAAAGCTGGCCTAGCAAACCTACATCGATGCTGGTGAGCTGTGTTGCAGCGAATTCCGCCGTCTGTTTTAACCAAGTGTTCATCGTTGTCAGTCCTTGCCCAGAGCGTCCACGAAGAGGGGGGCGGCCAATTCGTGGCGATGAAGATTCGCTACCGTAACACCGAAAGAAAGCATGTGAACATTCAAGTATGAATTCCCTCGGGGGTCAGCGTTTGCTTTCGTTGTGCCGTCTAACAGATTTCGAATAACCGAAAATACCCCCACAGTACGAGCCAAGAATCGGGGAATGTTCGTTTGGGAAAACATCGTTGTATTGCGGCTAAGTCGAATGAAGAGATACGTGAATCATAGCATCGCAATTGATCGCAAGGGCGAATCAATGGTTGAATTAAAACTGCATAGTCCACTCGCCTGCCTGCTTCCACCTTAATGAAATTGCTTGCCGGCACCCATGTTGGACCTCGTGTCGCAAACTCGTGTCGCAAATCCGTATCGGCGTGTCGCAAATTGTTAGTCTGTTCGGCTCCAACGAGCAGCCCATGTGATGGATCGCTCCGTAGTCCCACCCCCCTGGATCGGCGGCGATTAATAGCAGAGAAGTGACCGTTTACCATCTGTTTCTGAGTGAATCGAGGCCGCTACGACCGCCGATGGTAATTGCTTGGCTGCAATTGTGCGCATATTTATCGAGTCGCAATCATTTCGTCCAATGATCAGGACTTGCACTTCACTACGATCGATTCGTCAGCATCGCCGCGATCGAACGTGACGACGACGTGAAAACTTTTTTCCTTCCTCTTCGATTCTCTATCCCCAAGATCGACCTAATCTCATGAAGCTGACATTGAACCTAGTGCTGTTCATCATTGTGGCATCCACCTGCGGCGGTTTCGCGAACAAGCAGTTCGCCAGCGAACTGCCAAACGTGGTCGTTATCCTGGCCGACGATTTGGGATATGGCGATGTGGGATGTTACAACCCCGAATCGAAGATTCCTACGCCGAACCTTGATCGTTTCGCAAGCGAAGGGATGCGATTCACCGATGCACATAGCCCTTGCACCGTATGCACTCCGACACGCTACAGTTTGCTGACCGGCCAGATGGCGTTTCGGATTCCCAAC
>NZ_ANOG01000496.1 GCF_000346295.1 Rhodopirellula maiorica SM1
GTTGGGAGTTGGGAGTTGGGAGTTGGGAGTTGGGAGTTGGGAGTTGGGAGTTGGGAGTTGGGAGTTGGGAGTGGCCGCTGTCGGGCAACAGTGTGAAGCATTTGGTAGCGGCGGTGCGCGAGCCCTCCGGTTGAGGCGAGTGAGACGTTCGGTTTAGACCGGGCGGGCCCTGCGCCGCACCGCTACAAACGCCACCCGTTTAGTGCCGAAGTAGATGGCATTGGGCTTGCGCCCTGCCGCTACAACCTCGCAAAACACGGGGGGAGAAATGCCCAGCAAATAATACGCTCAGGTGCACTCGTGTGCGGGATGTCACTCGATTGTGTAAACGTCGCCAGCGGCGGTGGTTTCGTACTTCCGCTGTTTCCCGTCCGGAGTTCGGACAAGCAATGGATTGCCCAGCAGCGAAGTGATGTCCGCACTTAGAAGCTTTCCATCCTTCCAATCGATATCGACTTCAAAGCCACCACGCGCACGCAGTCCCTCGACCGATCCGGTGGGCCAAGCGCTTGGCAACGCGGGAAGTAGATCGATTCCGCCATCGTGGCTCTGCAACAACATCTCGGCGATCGCCGCCGTGCCGCCAAAGTTGCCGTCAATCTGGAATGGCGGGTGAGTGTCAAATAAATTGGTCAGCGTCATCTTGCTCAGCAGGTTTCTGAGCAGTTGGTAGGCACGATCGCCGTTGTGAAAACGAGCCCAGAAGTTCACCTTCCATGCCATGCTCCATCCTTTGCCGAAGTCCCCACGGGCCTCCAATGATTTTCTGGCTGCCTCGTACAACTCCGGTGTTGCGTTCTTCGTGATCTGTTTGCCGGGATGAAGTCCAAACAGATGAGACGTGTGGCGATGATGGGGATCTTTTTCGTCGTAGTCTTCAATCCATTCTTGCAAACGCCCTGTTTCGGGGCTGATCTGTAACGGCTGCAGCTTGGCTAATGCCGCTTCCAGCTCTTCTCGGAATTCCTTGTCAAAATTGCCCGTCGGATCGATCGCCTGATTCGCTTCAATCAGACCCGTGAACAAATCGTGAATGATTTGCAGGTCCATCGTGGCCGCATACGTGAATTCCGATTCCGTTCCGTCCGCTCGAATGAACGTGTTCTCGGGAGAGTGGGATGGATTGGTGACCAGCCGACCTGCCGCCGTTGTGCCTTCAGGTGCTTCGACCAGAAAGTCCAGCATGAACTCCGCGGCACCCTTCATCATCGGATACGCGCGTTCGGTCAGGAATTCTTTGTCGCCGCCGAAACGGTAGTGCTCCATCAGTCCGCGGCTCGCCCAAGCGGCACCCATCGGCCAGATACCGTGCACCCCGTCCGCCGGAGCGGTCATCCCAAAGATGTCCGACAAGTGATGAAGCGTCCATCCATCGGCACCGTAGTGAACCTTGGCTGTTTTTTCACCAAAGGGAATCAGGCTTTCCACATAGTCGAAAAATGGCTGGTGGCATTCAGACAGATTGGTGGTCTGTGCCGGCCAGTAATTCATTTGGAAGTTGATGTTAAAGTGATAATCGCTGTTCCAGGCGGCGTTGTATTGCTGGGCCCACTTGCCCTGAAGATTGGCCGGCAGATAACCGGGACGGGAACTGCTGATCAATAGGTAACGGCCAAATTGAAAGTACAGAACCACGAACTGCGGATCTTGTTTCCCTTTCTTGATCGCTTTTAGCCGCTCGTCGGTTGGTTTGTTGACCGCTTCGGTGGTCCCCAGGTCCAGCTTCACTCGGCTAAATAGCTTCTGGTAATCGGTGACGTGCGCGGCTCGCATCCGTTCGTAGGACTTGTCGCCGATCGCTTGCAGGTAGGCCTCACAGCGTGCGGTGGCATCACCGGAGATGTCCGCGGCACTGTTGTAGCTGGTCGCTCCCACGACCAGCAGCGTGACCTCGTCGGCATCGGCGACCGTCAGGACTCCGTCAGCGGAACGGACACTGCCGCCACGGACGATGGGACGGAGTTGTGCTTCGTAGTCAACGCCGAGTTTGCCACGCAGGATCAGACGGTTATCCGGCGCCGATTGCTTGGTCGCGTTGTCACGAGAAAATCGGGCTGCAAAGTTAATCTTGCCTGGCTGGTTTGCGGTCAGGTGAATCACGATGGCTTGGTCCGGCGAACTCACAAAGACTTCACGCGTGTACTCAATTCCGTCGCTGCTGTAGTGGGTCCGGCTGATTGCCGTGGTGAGATCCAGGTCGCGGCGGTATCCCGCGACCTTGTCGGTGTCGGGGAAATCGAGGAACAGGTCGCCCAGCGTTTGATAGGATTTGACCCTGTGTGGGCTGCCCATCATCTTTTTTCCCGCCAACCGGGTCGCCTCGGCGTTCTTGCCCTCGAACAGCAGACGACGAACTTCCGGCAAAGCCTCCGCCGCCCCTGGATTGGTGTAATCGGTGGGCACGCCATCCCAGACGGTTTCTTCATTGAACTGAATCCGCTCGTTATTGACGCCGCCGAAAACCATCGCGGCCAGCCGACCGTTTCCCACCGGCAACGCCTCGGTTTCCCAGCGAGTGGCTGGTTTGCGGTACCACAGCATCAAAGACTCCTCTGGCGCAGACGCCTCGTCGACAAACGCCATGTCAGCCTTCGGATTGTTGCTTTCGTCGACGTCATGACGTGCTGCCCACGACATTTGCCCGACAATCAAACCGACCATCACAAGTGTAAACAGCGTTCTAAACATCTTGCCGTCCTTCATACGAATAATCATCATTTCACAGAGCAATCGAAACCATGCAATCGAGACCATGCAATCGAGACCATTGCTCTGAATCGCCAATCTCAAATATCGTCAATTGCGCTTTCTGTTTCGTCGATTTAATTCAACGTTGGCGTCCTTCCAAGTCCACCGCTAATGCACCGCGTCAGCGAGGCCGTGACAAGGTAATCTGCCGTCGATGCGTCGCCAAAAAGGACGCAATTCACATTATCTCAGAAGTCTTCGCAGCGGGGTGGGGAAAGTGGTGTCCGAAGCCATCTCTTTCATAAAAATCCAAGCGATACTTCTCTATTGACAAAACCAAACGATTTGATACTTTTAGAACTATGGAACTAAATCAGGCTGTTATTGCGCTCTCGGCGCTCGCTCAAGAATCAAGATTGGAAGTATTTCGGTTGCTCGTTCGGCTGGGGCCGGAGGGGCTGCCGGCTGGGCAGATCGCTGAGAAGCTGAAGATTCCTCCCGCGACGTTGTCGTTTCATTTGAAGGAATTGTCGCATGCGGGGCTTGTTGAATCACGCAAAGAGGGTCGCTCGGTCATTTACGCAATCAATGTCAAAGGCATTAACTGCTTGATGGGCTTTCTGACCGAAGACTGTTGTCAAGGAAGGCCTGAGCTTTGTGCGCCGGGTTCCTGTGATCAGCCTGAGAAGAAACAGACCAAGAAACCGCAATCACAACGAAAGGTTGCAAAGAAATGAGTGTCCGGATTGGGATCAACGGATTTGGCCGAATGGGTCGCCTTGGCTTTCGGGCGGCGTGGGATTGGTCCGATTTCGAAATTGTGCATGTCAATGAAGTCAAGGGCGGGTCGAAGGCAGCGGCTCATCTACTTGAATTTGATACCGTTCACGGTCGGTGGCAAAAGGCATCGAAGCCAGCGATGACGCGATCCATGTTGAAGGAAAACGAGTCAGTTTCTCGAGCCACAGCACGCCTGCAGAAGTTCCATGGCAAGACTTGGGTGTGGACATCGTCGTGGAGAGTTCCGGAAAGTTTCGAACACCGGAATTGCTGAACCCCTACTTTGAACAAGGTGTCAAGAAAGTGGTTGTCGCGGCGCCCGTCAAGGAAGGTGCATTGAACGTCGTGATGGGGTGCAATGACGATCTTTACAACCCGGACGAACACCATCTGCTAACAGCGGCATCGTGCACCACCAACTGTCTTGCTCCGGTGGTGAAGGTTGTCCATGAGCAGATTGGGATCAAGCATGGGGTGATCACGACGCTGCACGATGTTACCAACACGCAGGTCATCGTTGATTCACCGCATACGGATTTGCGTCGAGCACGCTCAGCACTGAATTCCTTGATTCCGACAACGACCGGTTCGGCAAAAGCGATCACGATGATCTATCCCGAGCTCGAAGGCAAACTGAATGGCTTGGCTGTTCGTGTTCCGCTACTCAATGCATCGCTAACCGATTGTGTGTTTGAACTGCAGCGACCCGCGACCGCCGACGAAGTGAATGATCGATTGAAGGATGCGTCGGAGAATGAGTTGAAGGGCATCTTGGGTTTCGAATCCAAGCCTCTCGTGTCTGCCGATTTTGTCAACGACATCCGTTCGGGAATCATTGACGGTCCTTCGACGATGATGATCGACGAGACGTTAGTCAAGATCTTGGTTTGGTACGACAACGAGGTCGGATACGCCAACCGCATGATGGATTTGGTGAAGAAGGTTGCTATCGGCCTACCAAGTCATGCACCCGTTTAATGCAGTAGGAAGCAAGTGGACAAAAAAAGCTACGGACTAGTGACATCGGCGTATTGGGGGTTCACCCTGACCGATGGTGCCCTGCGCATGTTGGTGCTGCTTCATTTCCATGGCCTGGGGTATTCGCCGGTCAGCCTTGCGTTTCTGTTCTTACTGTACGAGTTCTGTGGGATCATCACCAATTTATTTGGTGGTTGGATCGCAGCTCGATATGGGCTTCGAATCACCTTGTTTGCTGGACTTTCGCTACAAATCGTTGCCTTGACGATGTTGTCTTTCGTCCATCCCGATTGGGTCGCATGGATCTCGGTTGCCTACGTGATGAGCAGTCAGGCGATTTCCGGCATCGCCAAAGACTTGACGAAGATGAGTTCCAAGAGTGCGGTCAAGTTGTTGGTCGATGATCAAGACGAAGCGAAGAGTCAATCGCGGCTATACAAGTGGGTGGCCATACTGACGGGCAGTAAGAACGCGCTCAAGGGCGTCGGCTTCTTTCTCGGCGGTGTGCTGCTGCAATGGCTCGGTTTTGCAGCGTCACTGTGGGCCATGGCAGCGGGGCTCGGAGTGGTGCTCGCGTGTTCGGCTACCTTGCTAAAGTCCGACATGGGCAAGGCAAAATCGAAGGTCAAGTTCAAGGAACTTTTTTCGAAAAACCGAGAGATCAATATTCTGTCGTTCGCTCGCTTCTTTTTGTTTGGGGCGAGGGACGTCTGGTTCGTGGTCGGTCTGCCGATCTTCCTCGCATCACAGCTTGGTTGGAGCTTTACCGGTGTTGGCGGCTTTCTGGCCGCGTGGGTGATCGGTTATGGGGTCGTGCAGGCGTCGGCACCCCGGTTTGCAAACCGCGCAGGCGGAATCACCGGAGGTGCACGTGCCGCACAGACCTGGGGATTCGCACTGGTGCTCGTTTCGCTCGCTTTAGCGGTTGCCATCCAAGCCGACTTCTATCCCCAGATCAGCATTCTGCTGGGGTTGACGCTGTTTGGAATTGTGTTTGCCGTCAATTCATCGGTTCATTCCTATCTGATCCTCGCTTATACCGACTCGGACAAGGTGACGTTGAGTGTCGGTTTCTACTACATGGCGAATGCTTGCGGCCGGCTAGTCGGCACGTTGTTGTCCGGCACGATGTTTTTGCTTGCGGGCTTGCCGGGCTGCCTATGGACGTCGTGTGCATTTGTGTTGGTTGCCGCGGCAATGACGCTCTACCTGCCTACGGCCAAACAGTCTGCCATCGCAGAGATGGCTCCTCAAACTTCTTAAGACAGTTTTATCGATGCCGAAAGGGAATCAGAAATGAACGATTTGGGTAAGCTTGGATATTGCACCGCTTCGGCGGTATGGTGTGTGATGGCACTCATGACAATCGGCTGTGGCGGATCAAGACCGAAAACATCGGATGCGGCTGTCACAGGCGGCGGATCGACCTTTGCAGCTCCGATCATCGAGACATGGGCCGAGCAGTACCACAAGCGACACGCCGATGTTGACATCAAGTACGAATCCATCGGCAGCGGTGAAGGAGAGAAGCGGTTCATCGAAGGTTCCATCGATTTCGGCGGGACTGATGCGGGGCTTTCCGAAGCCGCTTTAGGTTCGGTTGAGGGGGGAGCGATTCAGATTCCGATCACTGCCGGAATCATTGTTCTCGCCTTCAACCCCGAAGGTCTTCCCGCAAAATTGAACCTGCCCCGGGATGTTTATGTTGACGCCTTTCTGGGGAAAGAGACGCGATGGAATGATCCGCGGATTCAAAAAGCGAATCCAGGCAAAGAACTTCCCGACCAGCCGATCCATGTGGTCGTTCGCCAAGACAGCAGCGGTACGACTTTTGCCTTTACCAATCACTTGTCCGCGATCAACGACGAGTGGGCCGACCGGTTTGGTCGCAGTTCAGCGGACGCTTCGATGGGGCGTGGAGTCAAGGTGCTCGATTGGCCTGGAGCCGCGATGAATGCATCAGGAAACTCGGGGGTTGCAGGAAGAATCAAGCAAACGACTTATTCCATCGGCTATGTGCAATACGGTGCGGCCCGTGAAGTAGGGCTTGGCATGGCTGCCCTGGAAAACAAGCTGGAAACTACGTGGCCCCATCCGGAACGTCGGGGCTGGAAACCCTGTTGAATGCCGAACTGCCCGACAACCTGCTCGCCTACGTCCCCGATCCTGGTGGCGAATACTCGTATCCCATTGTCACGTTCACTTGGGTTCTTGTTCGCAAACAGTACGCCGATGACGCGAAGACCGAGCAAGTGAAATCATTTATTCAGTGGTGTCTGACCAGTGGTCAAGATTACGCCGAAGCGGCTGGTAACGTGCGTTTGGCACCACACGTGATTCGGGCATCCGAGTCAAAGTTGGAAGCGATGAAAGTCGTTTCGAAGAAATCGCTCGTGCAAGCAGCTTCGGTTGCACAGGATTGAATTACCCGCTGATATAGTCGGATACTCGCACTGTTGAACCCCGAGGCTGTCATGACCAAACCCGTCGTATTGTTCCTTTGTGAAGGGAATTCGGCGCGAAGCCAGATGGCTGAGGCGTTTCTTCGCAAACATGCGGGGAACCGTTTCGAAGTTCACAGTGCAGGACTGAATCCACGCGACATTCATCCCTTCACCGTACGCGTCATGGACGAAGTTGGGATCAGCATCGAGGGACACCGTTCAAAACCGTTGACGGAGTATCTCGGCAAAATCGCAGTCAGGTATGTCATCATCGTTTGTGAGTTCGACGAGAGCGCGTGCCCTCATGTGTGGCCGTTCACACGCCAGACGATACGCTGGCCGTTTGACGACCCCGCAGCCGCCGAGGGGACCGAGCATGAAAAGCTGGAACAATTTCGAACCGTTCGCAATGCAATCGAAGAACACATCATTCAGTGGGTTCATCGTGGCGACATGGAATCGGAAGAACCGAGGTTGCCGTAGTGGCAGAGAGGCGGCTAGCTATTTTTTTTGTCGCCGAGCTTTTAGAACTCTAGCGATGAACTCGGCGGCAGCGGCACGTTGTTCGCTTTGCGCCATGCGACCAATTGGTTGATCAGTGTTTCAGCGACCTCGGGATTTTCCGCGGCAACATCATGGCTTTCCTTTAGATCCTGCCGCAGATTGTAGAGTTCGATATTTCCATCTTTTAGATACTGGATTAGCTTCCAGTCTCCCATGCGGATAATCGAAGCGGGAGGATTCTTGTAGGTGCTGGCGATATGCCAAAACAAGCTGCGTTCTCGCAGCGGTTTGCCGTGCATCAGCGTTACGAGGCTGTCGCCATCGAGCGTTTCTTGGTAATCGGCTACTCCCGCCAATTCCAAGAACGTGGGAAAGAGGTCGAGCCCGTGGATGGGTACATCGCATCGAGTTGGTGTGATGGTTTTCGGCCAATGGATCAGCGTCGGCACACGCAAACCGCCTTCGTAGAGAGTTCCTTTGGCTCCGCGTAGGTTGTCATTACGACTTTGCAACCCGTTGTGTCCGTTGTCCGAGGTAAACACAATCACGGTGTTTTGCCGAAGTCCAGCTTGATCGAGATAGTTGGTGATCCGCCCCACATTCTCGTCGAGCGATTTGACCATTGTGGCGTAGGCGGCAATTTCATTTTTCTTCTTCAGCGGTCCCGTCCCCTGCCCGGTCGATGGATCACCGGGCTTGTTCATGAAATGGTCTAGCCATGCTTGCTTCCGCGCGACAGAAGGTCGATGCGGCGCATAGAAATGCAGATTTACAAAAAACGGCCCGTCCTTGTGACGCTGCATGAAATCGATCGCATCAGAGGTGAGCCGATCGGTGAGCCATTGATCGTCATCCTGTTCAGCAATGAAAGGATTGTTGAAGGGAAACACATAGCCGCCGCCAACTGCGTTGTAGCCTTTGTCATGGCCGCGAGCTGGATCGCCCCACCACGTACCGCCGACGTTTTCATGAAACCCGCGACCGGTTGGATAGTACTGCTGGATCTCTGCAGTGCGGTGCGCGGCGAGCCAGCTAAAGTCGCCATTTTTCGGCTGGCCTAGCTTCTTCTCAAACGGAAGCGATCCTTCGGTTTGGGGATACGGACCGACAATGTGCCATTTTCCAAGGTGGATCAATTTGTAGCCTGCGTCCGCAAGTAATTTTGCGTAAACCGGATGCTCTTTTTCGACTGTCCACCTCGAAAAAATATTGTCATTGCTGTTTCCTTTCTCCAGCACTGGCACGGTGTAACAACCGGTACGGAACGACTGTTTTCCGGTCAGAATCGCCGCTCGCGACGGTGAACACGTTGGATACATGTAGGCCTGGTCAAACACCACGCTTTGTTCGGCCAGCGCATCCAGGTGGGGCGTCTCGAAATAGCGACTGCCCATAAACCCGACGTCTTGCCAACCCAGATCGTCGGCAAGGATAAACACGATGTTTGGTTTTGCTTGCTCTGAGTTCGTCGCGGTGGCGGTGTCAGCCATTACCAGCGGTAAGCACAGGATGCTGACGCACCAAGTCAGCGAAAACGTAATTATCAAGTGTTTTGTCGTCATTGCTTCTGTTACCTGGTTTTTGGGGGCTGTTAAGCAGCTAGGCTACCCGCTTAGGATCACGAGGGAACCTCAGGCAGAGCCTCGATCGGACGAATCTCGACCGTACCTTTTTTTGCCGGGGGAAGTCGTTCGGCAATGGCGATCGCTTCGTCCAAATTGTCGACGTCGATGATGTAGTATCCGCCGAGTTGTTCGGTCGTTTCGGCAAACGGACCGTCAGTGATTTGACGTTTTGCATCACGAACGCGGACACTGGTTGCCGTTGTCACCGAATGAAGCGGAGACGACGCGATCCACTTTCCTTGCTTTTCAAGCTCGCTAGCGATGCCCATTGATTCGAGCATACATTTTTTGCGTTCGTCTTCGGTCCAGCAGTCTTCGGAACTGTAAATCAGTAGCATGTATTTCATAATTTGCGCCTATTTGTATTCTTATTCATAATCATAGTTAGCAGCTAGACGGGAGTCTTTCCGTATATTAGCCGCTTTGGCGCTAGCCACGGTTCCGACATTCAACCGTGGCTAGCGCCCATACACAACGTTGTGAAGCATTTATCCCTATAGGAAAAAGCGAATTCACTGTAGCGAAAGTCGCAGAGACTTTCGGCCAGGCGAGTAAAATCGAAACTCTCTGCGAGTTTCGCTACGAAAAAATGCTTCACTGCGTTGGCCCAAACGGCTAACGGGATTTCACCCGATGATTCCTTCCTACCTGCTTATTACTCTCAATCTGATTCTCCCTCTTCCCTCGTCCGTTCACGAGCTACGAGTGCAGGCGATCAGCCGAGTTCGCCTTGATTGACCCGACGGATTAGGAGGTCGGAATTAAGACTCTGCCCCTGGTACCATCACCATCCAACCAATACCAAACTTGTCGGTCAGCATGCCAAATCGGGGTGACCAAAACGTTTTATCCAGTGGCATATCGACATTGCCGCCGTCGGCGAGTGCTGCGAAAACGCGATCGCAAACGGACTGGTTCTCGACCGACAACGCGAGCCGAAATCCCTGATGAGCGGTTGCTTCTCCGCAGCCATCGGATGCCATCAATGTCATCTTGCCGACTTGGAAGGAGGCATGCATCACCTTTTCCTCAAGGCCCGGTTCGAGCATGCCCTCGGGCAGCGGATCGGGGCTCTCGCTGAACCGCATCTTCATCAGAACGGTGGCTCCGATCGCTTGCTCGTAGAACGCCAGTGCCTCATCACAGCGACCGCCAAAGAAAAGGTAGGGCTGAACTTCACTTTGCTGCATCGTAATCTGCTCACGAAGGCCTGCTTCTTGGTCGCCAACCTGGCCCGTCGGATCCGATTCTGAAAAATCTTCCATTTCGTACAACGGACGAATTTCGATGTCCGAGTCTTCGATCATCGGATTGGGACATCGTTTGACCCAGTCGATCGCTTCCTGCATCGATTGCACTTCCCAAAGCCAGAACCCAGCGACCAGCTCTTTGGTTTCCGCGAACGGCCCATCTGTCACGGTTCGGTCGGTTCCACGAAAGCGGACTCGAACGCCTTGCGAACTTGGCTTCAGCCCCTCGCCTGCCTTCATGATTCCGGCTTGCACTAGTTCCTCGTTGAACTTGCCCATATCGGCCATCAATTTCTCGTCGGGCATTTGCCCCGCTTCGGAACTCTTCGTTGCTTTGACAAAGACGGCTACTTTCATCATTTTCTCCATGATTGATTTGATGTTTGCGAGATTGATCTCGATGTTGTTCTAACCAGTAGTCGCACGGGGCATGGACGAATCGACATTGCATCCAATTTTTTCTGAAAAAGATCCGATGGATGGATCGGCGGCGGTCGAGAGAGCCTGTCCGGCTCAGGTTTCTCGCAAACTCCGTAGTCGGTCGATCAGGAATCGTCGCTCCGGCTGTTGCTGGCACAGCTCCAATGCCTGCTGGAACGCCGCAATCGCGTCAACGTTTCGACCCGCTCGGCGCAAAAGCTCGCCTCGTGCCGAGTGGGCGAGATGGTAGTTCCGCAGTTCGCCTCGGCCGAGGACCTCATCGATGATCGCGATGCCAGCCTCGGGACCGTCACGCATGGCTACCGCGACGGCTCGGTTCAGTTCGACGACGGGCGACGGATCGACCTGAAGCAATACCGAATAGAGGGCGACGATCTGATTCCAATCGGTTTGGGCCGCTGTCGGTGCATCGGCGTGAACGGCTGAGATCGCTGCCTGCAGTGTGTAGAATCCGAAACGCCGCGATCCCAACGATTGCTCGACCAGTTTTTTGCCTTCGGAAATGAGTTGCTGATCCCACAGACTGCGGTCTTGATCCTCTAGCAGCACAATTTCGCCATCGCCCGATGTGCGTGCCGATCGCCGCGATTCATGCAGCAGCATCAACGCTAGCAGCCCCATCCCTTCGGCATCGCTATGCAACCGCAGCAGCAGTCGACACAATCGAATGGCTTCATCCGACAGGTCGCTGCGAATCAATGAGTCTCCACGAGACGCTGAATACCCTTCATTGAAGATCAGGTAAATCACCGAAAGCACGCCGTCGAGTCGTGTTGGCAAATCGCTCAAACGGGGAACGACGAACGGAATTCTCGCGTCGCGAATTTTCGCTTTGCCGCGTACGATCCGCTGCGCCATCGTCGTCGGCGAAGTGAGAAATGCCTTTGCGATTTCCTCGGTGGTCAACCCACACACTTCACGCAGTGTCAGGGGAACCTGAACCTTTGGGTCGATCGCCGGATGGCAGCAGGTGAAGATCAGCCGCAATTGGTCATCTTCGATTTCGGCAACCGCCCGTTCCGCGTTAGCCTCGCAGGTCTCCTGAATGCGTCTGCTGACTTCGGGTGCAATCGCACGCGCTTTTTCGCGGCGACGAATGATGTCGATTGCTTTGAATCGCCCCGCTGAAATCAGCCACGCGGATGAATTCGCCGGAATATCTTCGGCGTCCCACTGCGAGATCGCGGCCGCAAACGCTTCCTGCATGGCTTCTTCGGCTAAATCGAAATCGCCTAATAGTCGAACCAGCGACGCAAAGACCTTCCGCGACTGGATTCGGTAGATTTCCTCGACTTGATTTCGGACAGTGCTCATCCCACCGGTATACGTCAAACCGCCGCCAAATACGATCGCCCTTTTCCATCGACGACCGGTTGATTCTCAAAACTGGCGATAGACCTTGCCGATCCAGCCAAGTTCACTCGGTTTGTCTTTGACGTAAAGTGACGCGATGTCTCCTGAGAACCAAGCGTATCGCTCGATATAGGGTAGCTGCTCGAGCTTCGGAAGCACATTTTGCATGAATTCGACGTTGTCTGCCGGCGTCATGTGGCGATCCTTGCTGCCGAAATTCAGACCCGAGAATTCGGTGATCCAAATCGGCAACCGGTATTCTCTGTACAGCTGTTCGAGCGAGCGTAAAAACTGCAACGCCACTCCCTTTTTCTGCAAATTCGGATATCGATGCACGGCGATGAAGTCAACGCGTAGTTTTTTTGCAGCCGCCTGCGCAGCAAAGGCCTTGAACCAAGCCTTGCCTCGTGCATTGTCAGTCACCGCGGGGCTGCCAAGACGCAGTCCGGTGTCCATCAGTTTGGGCCACAACGCAACCGCTTTCTCGACCGACGTGTTGCCCTGTTTCGGACTGTCGGGCTCATTGAAGCCCAGCAAATGGGTGACACCGTGGCTTTCTTTTAGCTTTTCAATTTTGGCAAAGGCTTTGTCAACTGCATTGAACTTTCCTTTGATCATCGGCACAAATTCGGCATCGATCTTGCCAGGCGTAGGCGCCCAATTCCAATTGTAATACCAACCTGCATTGACTAGATCGCACTTCGTCCCCTTGCCGCAGATCCCTTTCTTTGTGCGAGTGGGTTTCGCCGCGGTCGATTCTGACCTCGCGAGCGAATCGTCGCCGCGTCCTGTCGGTTGACTGACCAGAACCGAGGCACACGACAGCGAAATGCATTGGCATGCCTGCCGACGTGAAACAGGTGCACCGGTTCGCGACAGAGTCTCGGTCGTCACATCATCGGGAGCTAGAAAAGGTTTCATGGACAAATTCTCAATCATTTCGTGTGTCCCGACCGTCGGCCTTTTTAGGCTCTTGATTTCACTTTGTCTCTGTCGGTCGCAAAATCATGGCGTGGCCACCGCCGACGGCCATGGTGGCCGAAATCACATCGTCATGCTTCACGGTGGCAGTTTTTATTTCATAGGCTTCCGGATTCTTCACGCCGTGCGAATCCGCTGCATCCAGGTACAGGGTCGCCTCGTAGCTTTTACCCGAGTCAAGAAAATCGAGTGGTACATCTAGTGTCCGGTCTGACTGGTCGTTGACCGAGGCAACATACCAGACGTCGCCGCTACGGCGGGCGACGGTAATGTAGTTTCCGATCTTCGAATTCAAGACGCGAGAATCGTCCCAAGTTGCCGGCATGGCCTTGAGGAACTCGAACAGATCCGCCTTCTTTAGATATTCCTCGGGTGCATCGGGAAGCGTAACAAGTCCCGTGTAGATCACCAGATTCCGAGCCACTTCACTGACCACCGTCGAGATATAGCTGTTCTTTTTCTTCGGTCCTTTCTCACGCTCGCCCGCGTTGATGCTATTGATCCCAAAATTTCCATTGGACATATCCAGCGGTCCAGTCAACGCGCTGACCATTGCCATCTTTAGAAACGTTTCGGGCGTAAAGGCGCTACGGGAATCCTGCTGGCCATGGCAGTATTCGCGAGTGATCATGTTGGGCATCGTCCGTTCCACACCCGACATCGGTACGGGGCCGTCATGGAAATTGATTAGCAGTTTGTTTGCCGCGGCTTCATCGATGGCGTTTCGAGTAAAACCAGCTTTGTTGCCCATGAAACCATATTTCATGCCCGCGGCATCGAGCTGCGCATAGTGATGGAACAATGTCTCGTCGCCAAAGTTGCCCTTTTTGCGGTCGTAGTAGAGCATGATCATGACGCCCTTCTCTTTGGCGTAGCTCATCACTTTTTCGATGTCGACCTCCGGCGAGACCACCATCTTTCCGTCGTCAGCGGATTTAAACCAATGGTCGTCGACCGTCAAATACTCAAGCCCCTGTTCGGCACAAAAGTCGATCAGGTGCAAGTAGCTACGGGTATTGATGCCGTAAACGAAATCGCCGTTGTTATAGCCATGAATCCGCCAGTCCCAGAGTCCTTTGCCGGGTTGGATCCATTGGGGATCCGCCAATTTACAGGGAGCCGCTAGATTCAATGCCACGGTATTGACGGTCAAATCGCCAGCGGTCTCGCCGATCAGAATGACACGCCAAGGCGTAAGCTGGCCTCCGCCACTGGACACCGCAGAACTCGTGGCCACAATCGCTTTCTCGTTCTTGGCAAAGCGAATCCGCATGCTCTCCAATCCAGCCGCAGAATAGAGATCCGATTCCAACAGCGCAACATGCGTTCCGTCGCTGCGTTCGGTTACCAGCGGAACCGAGATTTTCTTTGTTTTCGACGGACTCGTGAAACTCGCACCACGCTGGCCCGAGTAATACGCCGCACCGCCGAGCACCTTGTACTGGGTCGAAAAGGTCATTCGTTTGCCAGCGGATTTTTCCGACAGCACAAAGCGGAAACCAACTCCTGTATCGAACACGCGGCAAACCAGTTGCACTGGGATGTTGTCCGCCGTCAGCGAAAGCGTCAGCTCGCGGTGATGGTCGCGGATGCTGCTGAATTGACCCCATGTCGGTTGCCAAACGGAATCGTTTTGGCGAATGGACTGGTCGACCATCGCCATCGTCGCGCCAGCGAAAATCTCGACCTTCGAGGGGGCAACAATCGCTTCGTCTTGCTTCGAAATCGAATAGAACAGCGAGCCATCATTTACATCCAATGCAACCGCAATCTTGCCATCGGGAGATTGAACGGTTACGGAATCCGCAAACAGATTCGTCGCAACGAAAAGCTCGGACACCGCCAACGCAGTCGCCATTAGAGATATCAAATATCTCGCCATCTTAGTTCCCTTCTTTTACATCAAACCGATGAATGAATGGCAGCTGTTTCTTTGCTCTGCCGATTTCAACACCCCATTCGGGAATGTCACCCTTGCCGCTCTGCGTAAACGCTTCGGGACGATAGGCACCGCCTGCCCATGGGCCATTTTTCACACGGTGCGTTTTGGAAAAATGGATTCCGTCGTCCGCATACATGATCGAGTTGGTGATCTCTTTTGGTCCGGTGGTGCCAATCATTGCTGCTACGCCATCGCCCTGCGGCCAGACCAATACTTCGTGGTTGCCCGGGATCACCGGGTTTGCTTCATGCCTCACGTATGGACCTTGCGGATGATCCGCGATCGCCAACCCCATCTGGGTTTGCGCTGGGCTCTTTCCCAGCTGACGTCCCTTGTAATAAAACCAATACTTACCCTCACGGACAAGCAAACAGGCATCGTCGACCAAGTGACTGTCAAAGTCGTCGGGATTGTCGCTGTTCTTCAGTGCGGGGTTGGAATCAAGGCGCTGCCAGGGGCCGTTGGGTGAATCTGAAACGGCGATCCCAATTTTGGAATCTGGATTGAAACCTTTTCGGTACTCTTTTGAGGTGCCTGTATAGAACAGCCAGTAGCGTCCTTCGGCGACCAGGATGTTTGGCGTAAACACGCTGCCGGCTTCCCACGTGCCCGATTTGCCTTTGTCCAGCGACATGCCTTGTTCGGTCCAATTGTGACCATCCGGCGATGTCGCATACCAAACCGTCGCGTCGTAGCCCGGTGAGATCTTTCCTTTGGAATACCAGACATAGTACAGGTCGTCGACTTTGATAATGTCACTCGGGTCCCGACGCATCACACCCGGTTCGGCACCAATTCCCTGCAAGGGCGAATGGACGACTTCGACCGTTTTTAATTCCTGTGCATCGACCCACGAAGGGGCGATGACCAACGCGATCAGCAACCCGAGCGTGACTCGAGCTTTGTTGTGAATCGCCCCAGAGGATTTTCGATTTCCGTGGTCGCCCTGGCTAGAAAATAGTCTGATCAATGCTCGTCTCCGATTGTTGTTTCTTGAAAAACGCCCAGCAAGCGTTGACCCATCGGATCAAACTCGACCACCAAAATTGTTGACCTGCGGTGTGAATCGGGCGTGTGCGTGTGAATGGAAATGATTATCCCAGCTTGAGAGCCGGTGGTTGTTAATGATTTGCGACGTGGCCGTGTGGATTTGCGACAAGCGGCGATCGTGACGCCGCGTTTCGATCACAGCCCACGGCGTTCTGAAGACCGTGTTTTCACTGGATCGGTGAATCATCGGTGGACAAGTTTTCGACCAGACCGACCTTGGACTTGTCGAATTGCACAAAGCCCAGCTCAAGTGCTGGCGAATCCGGGCGAAGCCGAAAATCGCCATTGGCGGGGTCAACGAACAGCGGATCGACCGCCCGACTGTGAGCATCAACTCCGTCTTGTTGTTGTTTCGCCAACATCTGTTTGCCCAATGCGGGGTCTACGGCGCAGTAGTAGATATTGTAATCCGTATCGGCATCGCTGGCTCGCGCTAACGCACGCCCCCGACTATCTTCGGTCTTTCTGCCTTTTCCGGGCGATAATTCGTCGATGAAGACGGCATCTTTGTCGGTGGAATAAAAGATGTTTCGCTGGATCACCGCTCCCGTCAATGGGCCTTCGCGTAGCGACAGGTAGTAGCCGCGCGGCGGCGCCAGTACTTCGGCAACTATATTGTTTTCGCAGCGATTGTTGAGTTTCAGAATAATTCCTTGCGACATGCATTTGTAAATCAGGTTTCCAGCGATGGTCGTATCCATCTGTCCGCCATCGGTACGGATCGCGGCTTGCATGATCATCGGCGTCACCAAATGATGGATGTAGTTGTGACGAATCTGATTCCCCGCTCCTGCACCACGAATATAGATCGCGTTGCCGTCGCCCAGCGATTCCATCGCGTGGTGGATTTCGTTGTACTCGATGACGTTGTCGCGTGTGTGTAAATACGAGCGAACATCGTCCAGTTGTGGATTCCTTGGCAAACGAGCGATCTCGTGTCGGCGAATCGTTCGGCCGAGTTCCCTGCCTTGTCGTGTGAAAAAATCGGTCATGCAGCCGGAAAGTATGATTCCGGTGTAGGGCGTGTGATGCACCAGATTGTTTGCGACGCGATTTTCGCCACTTTGCCAAACCATGATGCCGGGCGAGTGCGAATAGATTTGTCCGGTATGGTGAATGTGGTTGTTGTAGACAAGGTTCTTTCGATTCACGTCCTTGGTGCCCGGACCATATCCGCACAACAGAATACCCGTACCTCCAATGTGCTCGATCACATTGCTGGACAGAGTGTTTTGCTGGCCATGTAAATCGATGCGGATCGCACCGCTGCCACTATGAGCGAACCGACACTGCTCGATCCGGCAGTTCTCTGTTCCACGCAGACGGACCATCGCACTCGCTTTGTCATACATTTCCCAGTCGTGTTGCAGCCCCGCATCGTCGCTGGCGATGCTGTAGCGTTCACCATGCAAAAACGTCAGCCCGCGAAAGCACAAGTTCCGAACCGGCGTGTCCTGTGGACCCGGCTTATCGATTTCGCCTTCGATGCGGATCAGCTCTGTCAGCCCAGCAGCCAACACGGGCGAGTTGTTCCGCGGCCAGAGATACAGTTTATCTTCCTGTGTATTGAGGACCCACTCGCCCGGCTGATCAAGTTCATCCAACACATTCTCGACCCAGCAAGAGTCCGTGGTTTTCAGAAAATGAAGCGAGTTCATCGCATAGGTGGCGTCAATCGATGTGGATGCGATCTGCTTCGACTCGTCGACGGATTCCAACGGCAAAATATTGACGATCCAAGCGTGATGGGGACGAACGACAATTTCCACGTCGTGGATGTTTGACCAATCCTTCAACTTGCCCGCCGGAAAGTGCAACCGATTGCGACTGCCACCCTTGAGCGGAATGAACCCCGCTGACCGAGCCCGCGGTAACAACCCTTCGTCGTCATAGAGGGTAAAGAAGCGATCCGATACGTCCGCCATCAAAACGTTGCCATGTGCCGCCGTCGGTAATCCGGGAAGGTCTTCGGTTACCTTTTTCCAGTTTTTGATTTCTCGTCCCGAACTAAACACGGGCGTTTCACCGGGGTAGGCGGCATAGGTGATCGTTGCGTCGCCCACAGCCGAATCTTCGAGACCGAAGACGATAGTGTTGTTCAACTGATAACGTCCGCCGCGAACGAGCACCACGATGTCGGTCGGTTTGTCGTTCTTTGTATCTCGCACCGCATCACGTGCCCGCTCCAACGTCGCGAACGGGCCATCGGCGCGTTGTGGATTGGCTGTGGTTAAGGTTCCCGACCATTCGTCGCGTCCATCGGTCGCCACAAAAAAATTCGCCGTCGGCTCGGCGGCACCGCACACACCGCCTGCCAACATGAAGCTAAAAAGCATCAACACATGGAACTTCATCGTGCGTTTCTCCTGGTGAACTTGGTTCGGGACTTGGACAAACAGTTTTCGCTTGGTGCACTCGGCAACAAAGCTTTCCAGGCGTCTATTTTTTCGGATAACCGCTGTGCGACTTCGGGATAGTCGGCAGCCAAATCGTGTTTCTCGGCCCAGTCGTTTTCTAAATCGTAAAGTTCCATCTTGTTCCGCGCGCGGTTGACCAGCAGTTTCCACTTGCCGTCACGCACGCCGAGCGACGGCCACGTAGAGTCCTGCGACTTACGTCCCCTCCATTCCCAAAAAATAGGTTTGGTTCGCTTCAGTGGTTCACCCTTCAACGCGGAAAGGACGCTTTGACCATCCGGCTCGTATCCGTCCGACAACGGTGCACCAGCAATCTCCAAAAAAGTCGGTAGCAGATCCACCGCGGTCAGGACCGAGGTCGTATCCTTTTTGCCAGCGGGTACCACACCGGGCCAACGGACGATCAAAGGTACGCGGATCCCTCCGGCAAAAAGCGAGCGTTTCCTTCCTTTCAATCCGCCTGTCTCGCCGACAGAATAGTAGCCACCCAGACCACTCGATTCGTCGTTGCCATGGTATTTGTGTGATTCGTCTCTAGTACGTTCAGGACCGTTGTCGCTGGAAAACACGACCAGTGTGTTGTCGTCGATACCCAGTTCTTGCAAGAGCGATAGGATCCGCCCGACGCCTTCATCCGCTTCCGCAATCACGGACGCATAAACCCTCTGCTGCGGACCGAGTTCCTTAAACTTTTGAAGGTATTTCTGCTGTGGGAAGTGTGCCAGATGCGCTTCGTGCAGCCACAAATTGACAAAGAACGTTTCGTCCTGGGACTGCTTGATGAACTCGATTGCATGATCGACGGACTCCAGCCCCTCCTTTTTGATTTCCTTTTTTCCTGATCCATTGAACGTTGCAAAACGATCATAGCCATACGCGTCTTCGGTCGGTGAGTCTGCCACGCTGCCGAGGTGCCACTTTCCAAAATGTCCTGTCTTGTATCCGGCTTGCTGTAGCATTCGGGGAAGCATCGGAGCTTGCGGGTCGAGCCAATCGGGCATTCCCCGTTTGATATGAGCTTTGATGCTTTGGAAATGCTGATGCACACAGTGCCGAGCGGGAAACTGGCCCGTCATCACGGCGACCCGACTGGGCGAACAGACTGGACTATTCACGGTAAAGTTTGCAAAGTCAATTCCCTCGGCGGCCATTCGGTCCAAATGCGGGGTTTCGCAAAACGAGCTACCGTGACGGCTCAAATCTCCATATCCCCAATCATCCGCAAAGATGAAAATGATATTGGGCTTCTCGGTAGCACCGACGACGCTGGCATGACACGCATGGATTACCATCGTGAGCGACAGCAAAAACAGCTTGAAGGAATTGGGTCTGTTCATGGCCATTGCCAATGCGGGGTTTTCATAAGGTCCATTTCGGCGAGGTCGTAAAATTCGCCAAGATTCATCGCAAAACTTATCTCATCGGGTGAGCGTTTCGTCTTCGACGACAAATCGTTCGGCGGGTTCCCACGCGGGAATCCCTTGCTCATTGCGTTGTTGTTCGTAACGTTTTACCAATGGCTGCTCGTCTGGCTTTACCTTTGGCAAACCCTCGTTGACCATCAACGGCACGGCGGAATCCCACCACTGGTCATAAGCTTTTTGCAATTGGGAGACGACTTCTGGGTTCGCCGCAGCAACGTTGGTGGTCTCTCCGGGATCGACCGAGATATCAAACAGTTCGGCGTGATTGACCAGCCGCCAACGCTCTGTGCGGACAGCACACTTGTTGTATTTTTCCTGCTCGCGGTCTCCGTCATCCCATCGCCCGCAATGCACAAACAATTCGCGATTCGGCCAGTCCGCGTTCGGATCTTTCAGAAGCGGCAGTAACGATCGCCCTTCAAGCGGCTGCATCTTTTCAGGCAATTTCGCACCGGCCAACTCTGCAAACGTGGGGAAAATATCGAGATGAGCGGTC
>NZ_ANOG01000497.1 GCF_000346295.1 Rhodopirellula maiorica SM1
GGATTTGTACGTTCGCGCTGGATGCGTTAGACATGAGTGTTCAGACTCGTTTTCGTTAATGGAAACCGTCCATACGTTACGGAGGCATGGATCGATGCCAAAAGGATGATGATATCGCTACCTAACCGTCAATCCCGAATCGAATTGACAGGTCATCGGTCCCCTCTTTTCTCGACGGAAACCACGATTCTTCGCCAGCGAATTGGCTTCGAGGCAAGCAAAATTGAATGCAATTCCACCCCGGTTCGTGATCTTACGGCACACCCCCGGCTCTCAAGGGACACGGGGGCAAGACGCTTTGGAACCCGTCCCGCCCCACTTTGATTGGATGTTTGAAGTCGACGGAGCCCTAAAAACCTGGGCCACCGAGCCGTTGGAGTCGTTTCAGGAGGGCGTTTCTACAGAGGTAGAGAAGTTAGCCGATCACCGGGTTCACTATCTCGATTTCCAAGGCGACATCGGAGGCGACCGAGGCGAGGTGCGGCAGGTGATCGCAGGGCACTTCCGCACGATCCAAAGCGATACCGAGCTGTTTGTCGCCGAGATCACGTGGCGGGACGCTCGCGGCCAAGTCCAATCCCGACGCGTCGAGATCGCGGCGGGCTATCTGGAACTTAAAAACGGATCGGCTTCGGCAGCCAGCCCTTAATTCGTTCGGCAACGCCCGTCGGCGGGGCAACCTCGTCGGTTTCTTCTTTGATCACCGGGGTGGGCCGAACTCGCGTGTCATTGAGCAGGAATTGAGCCCAGCGGTTTTTCAGTAGGCGAGCCGACGGAGCCAAGTTGCCACGCTGTAACCCTTGCACCGCTAGAAACGCTTGGCTTTGCAACTCGGCACGCTCTTTGTTCATCGGAAAAAAATCATGCAAATGAACGTCGTCAATCCACAGCTTGCCCGGTGACAAACTATCAATCGTGATTCGCAGTGAGTCCATCGTCATCGGATCGATCTTGTCAGCTTCCACTAACACTTTGCGTGGTTGCCATGTGCCGTTTCGAGGCACGTCGACCTCTTCGGAATGACGGAACGAGGAACCTGCCTGCGTTCCTTCGACCGAGACGCGGATGCGGTGCGGCGTCGTCACTTCACTGGCTTCGCTTCGGACTGCCAATGACACCGCCAAACGGCCGGTTTTGGGAGGCGGGATCGTTTCGCTGACCAACCACGTCTTGGTTGCCATCGCATTGACGGTCGTCAAACAGAGCGATCGTTCTCCTTCGATCGCTTCATGTTCATCAATCCGTACCGCGCCCTCAGGGTACTGAGCATGCATCCATCCGGTGATACCGATGCCACCGACGACTTCGAACCCCGGGTTGGAAAGCACTGCGTAGGGTTCGCTGTCGGCCAGCATGCCCAAGCGTTCGACGACAATCGTGACATCCGATTTTATCTTTTCGATCGTTTGGCTGTCGCCGTGCACACGCGAGACCCAAGTCGAAAGGACTTCGGAGGACTGGGGTTGTTCCGAGCGAATCACTTTCAACTGGCCAGCGTTAAGCGGCACCGTACACTTCAGCATGTCGGCGGTGTGCCGAGTCGCATCGCTAGCTTGCCCCACCTCATTCCAGCGGATCGGCTTTTTCGAAATCACGTCCACTTCGCACGGCCAGGGAGCATGATTGGTCAGGCTGAGCACGAGATGTTGGTTTTCCATTCCCCAACGCACTTGGACGATTTGCGACGTCGCGTCGGGAGATCCAAATTCCTTCATCGCTCGGCTAGGAGCTGCGTTATACGCAAGCAGGACCGGACGCAAATTTTGAGGGAAACTTCCGCCGACGCTGATGTGGTCCACCATGACCACGCGAGGATCGAGGCGGTCGATCAGCTGGCTTAGATGCGGCGCAATCGAGCGGTCGATGATCGTGGCGTGCGAGACCACCGGCGGCGTGGACGCGGCGGTTTCGTTTGCCGAACCCGCAGGCGGTACCGAGGCGAATCGGTGTGAGGTGATATTCAACCCGACCCGGCCCGTGATCGGTTGAAGCTGTGCAACGTAGTGGTCGGCATTTTGTTGGTCCTCAATCTGCTGAGCCAGCGTGGTCCACCCTTCATGCGGGTGCGCTGTCATCGGTACCAAGTTCGATTGCACGGGCGGCCAAGTCATGTCCACTAGCGAGATGCCCGCTTCGGACGATAGGTGAGTCGGCGACAGCTCGGTCAACAGACACAGTTTGCTGCCGAGCAAATGGGAGACCGAGGTGTAAAAATTGCGATTCGATTGAATCGCCCACTTTTGTAGCGAGGCGTGTTTGTCTTGGTGGATCCAGTGTTGGACTTCGCTAGTTGTCGCATCCGGTTTGCCGACCGCGATCGCAAATTGTCGCAAGACTGCTTCGCTCGGCGGATGGGCGGGATCATACGCGGCGGTGTGGTGCGATGCACTGCAGGGGATCGCCACGCCTGCGAAACAGGAATGAGCGGTCGTGTGTTGCAGTAATTCTTGGATCCACGCGTACAACGCTTGTTGGGTGACGGGATCGATCAGCGTGTAGTGTGACAAGGGGGCGCGAATGCGTTGGTGCTTGGCATGTGTTTCCACGTGTCGCATCGTCATTGTGGGGTGGATCCCCACAACCACTTGGAAATCGCTACGGTCCATCAGACTTAGGATCAAATCCAGCCACTGCGTTTGATGTTTGTGATCCGGAGCCACTCGAGAGGCGGGGGTTGGCAAAAACTGAGACGAGGGGAACAGCGTTTTGCCGCCGTCGTTTGCCGAGATGCAAATCGAGTTCACGCCTAGCACAGACGCGTATTCTTGTAATCGTTCGGTAGCCACGAATAATTGATGTAGCGAAATGGCGGTGCTACTGAAATCGGATTTCGCAAGCCGCTGCGCTTCATCGCCCGCCAATCGATCAGGCCAATCAAAATCTTGAACGTTCAAGGTTGACATTCGTGATCGGCTCGGCGGAATGGCTTGGGCGGTTGGCCGATTCACCGCAAAGTTTTGCGGACCCACTTTGATTTCGATCGATTCAATCGCAGCGTCTTGGTCGACATCCAAGTTCGTCAGCCGAAGTTGGTCGTTTCCATGGGGATAATACAGAAACGATTGGCTTCGCCACTGGTTTTGATCGTCGCGATAACGGTCCGCCGCTCGTTTCTCGTCAAGCAAGACATAATGCGTCGACGGGACGTTCGCCGCACCGTCGTTTGTCAACTCGATTTGCACGTGAATGTCACGGTTAGCCGGATAGCGAACGGTGACGTAGTGCGGATGGTCTGGTCGCAATTTGGCAAGACTCGATTCAAAGGTCTTGCCGCCCGGAATAATCGTGATCTTTTGTCCCGCGTCAATCGTGTTGGTGCGCGTGCGATCCTGCTTGATCAAGCTGGACGGAATCAAAGGGTTGTTGTGAGTGTTGAACAACGTTGGCACCGTCCACTGCGATCCTTCGCTAGGCTTGATTTTGGAAACGGTATGCCATGTATCGAAGTCAATTTCACCGTGATGTGACGTCGGTTTGGGCAGCACGGTGAAGACATGGTTTGCTCGGGCAAGCGGTGCGTTGTGCCGGCGCCATCGTGACCACAACGGATTTTGGTTGTGCTCTAACTCAAAACGGACTTCGTAGACACCTGCGTCGGCCGGAGTGGTGTGCTGGAACAAAATCGGTTCGCTGTTGCCATCGGCATCAAGCGAAATCGGTGTTGTTTTGGTGGCAACAACATGGTTGTCCGCCACCCGGATCATCGAACTGTGCAGACGTAGGTCTCCGTCACCGGGAACGTCAGCCGCGTTGCCGCGAACATAAAGTGACATTTCGGAATTGGGTTCGCAAATCATGCCTGACGGCGAAACCCCGTCGGCAGGATCGATCCAAACACGAAGCGAATCATCCTTGGTGCGTTGCAGCGTCCAGCGAGGGCCGTCGTCGCCTGTGCTAGCCGATTGCGAATCCGACAAGAGTTGTGTGATCGGAATCCGCGTGACGGAGGGCGACGGTGACTGAGTCGTGGATGGCGATTCAGCGGAGTCGCTCGCTTCGGTTGCGGGGGTGGCATCGTTCGGGGTGGCGTTGATCGTGATAACGATCTCGGCCGTTTTCGCAGCATGCACGCGGAACGCTGCCGCGCCGGATGTCATCGCAAGCGATGAGTGGAAATGCCAACCAGTCTCTTTGTCCGAACGATGCATCAAACCGCATGTCGCTGGGTCGCTGCAGAGATTTCGGAGTTCCGAGATCGTCGAATTTTCAGACGATTGTCTTGCGGCCGAGTCGATGATTTCGACTTCGACGTTCCAGCGATGAGCGGTTTCGGCGGCCCAGTCAAGCTGTAGATTCAGATCGAGTTGTTCGCCATCCGAAGCGGTTGGTGACGGCGACGCGGACGAAACACTGGTTGCCTGACGCGATGCGTCGTCCTGATGTTCGGTGGAGGGGGGAGCATCCTGCGCGATCGCGGTCGACGCGGCGCTGGTTGCAACGAGCCCAGCAATCAAAAACAGCGTGTGAAAAAGCGCGCAGCCGTGGAGACTCGCCCCGAAATTAAGGGTGAAACGTGACGTTTGCCGGCAAAGACTTCCCTGTCTAGCCATCAACATGCCCCTAGCAGGCTACCTATTTGGAATTGAAAAGATCCATGGAACGAAAAGTCCGATAGAGGACCCTAGCTGGAAACCGCCTTCCGGGTAAAGGTGAGTTCTGAAATGGAAATTTTGCTAGCATTGCTCGCTAGCCGTCGTTGGTTTTGCCAGCTTCTCCGGCGGCGGTCACTTCGCTGGATTCCGTCGCTTCACTGGTTTCGGGCGTATCACTACTTTCGGGCGTTTCGCTCTCGGAGGACGCCTTTGCCTTTTCGACCGTTTTGTCCTGCGGTTTTTCCCAATCACGCCAAGCGTTTAGGTATGCGGTATAGGCTTCGGAGGTATCGGCACGCTGCTGGATCCACTGCTTGGCTTGTTGCACCAACTGCATCTCATTGTCGATCGTGGTTTTGCCCATCAACACCATTGCACGCAGGAAGATAAAGTAGGTGTCGAGCACATCGCAGCGGCAATAGTCGCTGATCTCGGTCAATTTCCCTTCATCGTATTGCTGCTGGACTTGGTCGCCACGCAGATCCATCTTGCCCGGTTTCTTGACCAGCTGAGCGACAAGATTCAGACCGCCGTTACACCGTGCGGCGCCATAATTGGTCAACAATTCTTGCAAATCCAAGTGGGCTTCGGTGGTGAATCGGTTTCGCGGTGATCGATAGCCGTCGTTCTTGAACCACTTGGCCGCCGAGATGCCATAGCGAAACGCCGCCAATTCCATAATCGGCAAATCAAACGAGCGGCCATTGAATGTGACCCATTGCGGTTTGCCGTACATCTCCCAGCCTCGCCAAAAATGTTCGGTAATCACGTGAGGGCGAAAGTGCGGTTCATCGAGTGAAACGATGTCAATCAAGCTGAAGTCTTGTGCCACTTTGGCGATCACCACCGAGATCGGGATCTGGTAGGTGTAAGGGATAAACGTCGTGTCCGTTTTGTTCGACAAGTTCGTCTTGATAGGTCGCGATCGCCTTC
>NZ_ANOG01000498.1 GCF_000346295.1 Rhodopirellula maiorica SM1
TGACGGGCGAGGACGGCACTGCAAACCGGCGACTATCTATCGAGTCTGCTTTCGGATCGACTCGACCCGCGAGCCCTGCCCACGGTGGTATTTGCCCTCGCAGGTTTCGTCGCCTTTTCGACCGGCACCAGCTGGGGCACGATGGCGATCCTGACGCCGCTCTCGGTAACGCTGTCACTGGACCTTGACCCGAGTGGCGGCCCCGGCGGCGCGATTTGCTTGGCAACGACCGGGTCCGTGTTGGCTGGGGCAATATTCGGCGACCACTGCTCTCCGATCTCCGACACCACCGTCCTCTCTAGCCGAGCGTGTGGATGTGACCACCTGCAGCACGTCCGCACACAGATGCCTTACGCCCTTACCGTCGCGGTGGTCTGTGTCGTTCTCGGCTCGATTCCCGCAGTTCTGGGAGTCTCTCCGTGGATCTGTCTAATCATGGGGATCGTTGCACTAACGGGTATCGTGCGTTTCGTTGGCAAGCCCGACAGCGATTTTGAAAGTCCTACAGAGCGATTGTAAAAACGGACGCTCTCAGCGGCCCCAATGAGTGATTTTTGCCGTATTTGAGCAAAATTCTTATGTCGGCATCAGTATTGCATTGAATTGGAGAAAAAGAATAACAATCAAGCATCAACGATGATGCTAACTCTGGACAAGGTACACGGATGCTTCGACACACATTATGGATGCTCGTTCCTCTGGGACTCGCCGCCACTCAACCCACGAGTGTCGAGGGGCAAGACTTCTCACGGCAAAACCAAGCGACTGCATCTATCGACACACCTCAAACTCGCCTCCGCCCGATTGGATCGCCCAGCGCAGTCGATCGCTATCGATCACGAGAATCCAGCACGTCGTTGCGTGAAACGGCGTACCAAACCAGCGGGAACGCATTCCAATCGTCACAAGTTTCACACGACGCGACGAATCGCGGGACTTACGAAGGCTCGCAGATTCGTCAAGCGATGATGCAACAATCAGTGACGGCACCGCAACTGCCGCCAGACGCGTCGCCAAACGGTGGCGGCATGGGGTTGCCGCCGAACGGTTTTGCAGTCCCCTCCACTCCGCCAAACAATAGTGCACCGCCGAGCGGCTTCACACCTCCTCCGAGCAGTTTCACGCCTCCCCCTACCGCGCAGCCTTCGGCACCGTCGCTACCGCCATCGTCCTCGGCTACGTCGGCTCCGCCTACGTCGCTGCCCGCTGGCCCGAATGCATTTTCGCCCGCGCCGCCTCCGTTGTCGTCCGGCCCCGGCGGACAAAACACGCTTCCTTATTCGCCCAATAGCAGCAGCGATTTGACGCCGCTCGCCCAACCTGAACTGCAAACCGAATTTGCAACAATGAGCAATTCTCCGTGCATCAGCGCACCGAGCAGCTACACCGCCGCATGTGCTTCTCCGTACATGCCGGTCAGCTACTATGCCGCTGATCCCTGCGCCGTTCCGACAACCCTGCCGTCAACGACGACGATTGCTCCTGCGCCAACCTTCGCCCCGGCTCCGAACGTGGCAGTGGCGCCGCCTGCGGTCTACGGCACTCCGATTACGCCTGGCACCGCAGCCCCCATCGGATCACTGTTCACACTTGGGCAGGAACGCAACCTGGTCCAGGTCGGGCAAGGATTGTGGGGCCAACCGGTCGCCTATGTACCCGGACAAGGCGTGCGAAACTGGATCCGCTACTTCTTTCCATAATCAGAACAGCGATCGCTCTGATACAGCCTAGGCTAAATGCCCGCCCCACTTTCTCGCCCCCAATTTCAAGCCGGGGCCGATGCAACTAGACTGATGGTCGCTGTGTGTTCTCTGCACACACGGCTTACCCACACGCTTCGCTAACGCCGCAGATGAAGCGTGTCATTCCGTCTTGTCGCCGATCCATCGAGTCATGAATTCCAGCGAGAAAATCACCGAAATCTTTGCCGCTGTCTTTCAAGACCTTAACGACGAACGGCCAGAGGAACAGCAGCTCGAATTTGATGCCAGCACGCCGCTGGTTGGTTCGCGAAGCTCACTCGATTCCATCGAGATGGTCACGCTGTTGGTGAATTTGGAAACCTCTCTCTCTGAATCCTTCGGCCGCCCGATCCGTTTGTCCGACGAAAAAGCGATGTCCGAAACCCGTAGCCCGTTCAAGAACATCGCGACGCTCGTCGCATTTGCGACCAAAGTTGTTGAAACATCGAACGATGATTAACACAACGATCCCGCGGAACGAACGTACCATTCTGATCACCGGAACCAGCCGAGGCATCGGACGTCATCTCGCCGAGCGATTCCTGTCCGCGGGTGACACGGTGATCGGCTGCAGCCGCAGCGCCGCTACGCCCGATGGATTGACGTCCGAATCATCTCATCGCTACTCACACCACCGCGTGGATGTGTCGGATGAATCAGCGGTCCGCCAACTGTTTCATGAGATCAAACAGCAGCATGGCCGGCTGGACGCTTTGATCAACAACGCGGGCATCGCGTCGATGAACCACAGTTTGCTGACGCCGATTGAAACCGTGCGATCGATTTTTGAAACCAACGTGATCGGGACCTTCTTGTTCTGCCAGGAAGCCGCCAAGCTGATGCTCGCGAATCGCAGCGGTCGCATCGTCAACATGGCAAGTGTCGCTACGCCGCTAAAACTCGAAGGCGAATCGGCCTACGCCGCCTCCAAAGCCGCTGTGGTCAGCCTGACCGAAGTGCTCTCGCGTGAATTCGCCAAGTCGGGCATCACCGTCAATGCGGTGGGACCATCGCCGATCGGAACCAATTTGATTCGCAATGTCCCCGCGGAAAAAATAGACCAATTGATCAACCGCCAAGCGATCAAGCGACTCGGGACCGCCGATGATGTTTACAACGTCGTTGATTTTTTCCTCCGTCCGGAAAGTGAATTCATCACCGGACAAGTCATCTACTTAGGTGGTGTCTAGCCCGCCAACGACCTGATGCCGACACGCTTTCTACAAGACCGTTTTCGCGAAGTCCCGCACGACGACGCAATCCGATGGCATGGCGAATCGTTCTCGTACGCTTGGTTGCTCGACGCCATCGATCAATGGGATGCCCGACTCGATGAACACGCTGTTCACCCGGGTACCGTCACTACACTCATTGCCGACTTTTCGCCCCACTGCGTCGCAGCTCTCTTTGCTCTGATCCAGCGTGGCGCAATCATTGTCCCGATCTCGGAATCGTCGCAGAACAAACATCACACCTACGAACAACTCGCTCAGTGCGAGGTTGCGATCGAAATCGCTGGCGACAAAACATTCTCGATCCGCAACCTAACCAACGCACCTGCGGCAGAACACCAACTGTATGCAGAACTGAGATCCGTCGCTCATCCAGGACTGGTCCTGTTCTCGTCGGGATCGACCGGCGAACCAAAAGCCGCAGTCCACGATTTCACTCGGCTGCTCGACAAATTTCGCCGACCGGGGCGAGCACAGCGGACGCTGGCATTTTTACTTTTTGATCACATCGGCGGCCTCAACACGATCCTGCATACGCTGGGCAGTGGCGGATGCGTCGTCGTACCAGCGAACCGGTCAACCGAATCGGTGTTGGCTGCGATACAGGACCATGCCGTCCAGCTACTTCCCACCTCGCCCACATTCCTAAAACTGCTGCTAATGCGTTCCGCTTGGCAGGATTACGATCTGAGTTCGCTGCAGATGATCACCTACGGCACCGAACCGATGTCCGCAAACATCCTTGCCGCACTGAACAAAAAACTTCCGCATGTCAGCTTCAAGCAAACCTATGGATTATCGGAAGTCGGAATCTTGCGATCCAAGTCCAAAGACTCGTCGTCATTGTGGATGCAACTTGGCGGCGACGGAGTGCAAACACGTGTCGTGGACAACATTTTGCAAATCAAATCGCACTCGACCATGCTCGGTTACCTAAACGCAGCCTCGCCATTCAGCGAGGATGGTTGGTTTGTCACCGGCGATGCGGTGGAGCTCGATGGCGAGTACTTTAAAGTGCTCGGCCGAGTTGGCGAGATCATCAATGTGGGCGGCGAAAAGGTTTATCCGGCCGAAGTCGAAGCAGTGATCGAAATGATGCCTCAGGTTCATACGGCGGCCGTCTATGGCGAATCCAACGCGATCATGGGAATGATCGTTTGTGCTCGCGTTAGACTGAATCCGGAAATACAGATTTCGGCAAAAGAATTGACTCGCTTGGTGCGGCAACACTGTCGACACCACCTGTCACCCAAACAAATCCCGATTCGAGTCACGATCGATCCGCAATTATCACACGACGAACGCTTTAAAAAGCAACGCACGCCACGAGAGTGACCGCGTTGCTGCGATAGGTACCGAGCAAAGCGAACTTTGCTGAAGCGGCCTTAACCTTCGAGTTCTTCCCAACGCTCAAACGCAGTAGCGAGCTGTTGTTCCAGATCAGCCAACTCACCGCTGACTTTGGCAATTTCGGCTCCACCTTTTTGATAGAACGTCGGATCCGCCATCCGATCGTGAAGTTTTGCAATCTGGACTTCGAGTTTTTCGATCCGCGCGGGCAACTGCTCAAGCTCGTGCTTGTCTTTGAACGACAGCTTTTTCGCGGCCGGTTTCGCCGGCTTCGCAGCGACGGATTCTTTCTTGCTCTCGTTTTTCACCGTGTCGACAAGCTGCTTCTCAGATTCGCGGCGACGTTCCACCGCCGCTTGCCAATCGTCATAACCGCCGACGTACTCGTTCACGCCATCGTCTTCGAACACGATCGTACTGGTCACGACGTTGTTCAAGAACGTTCGGTCGTGGCTAACCATCAACACAGTTCCGGCGAACTCGACGAGCTGTTCTTCGAGCATCTCGAGGGTTTCCGAATCAAGGTCGTTTGTCGGTTCGTCCAACACGATGACGTTTGCGGGCTGGGTCATCAATCGAGCCAATAGAGCACGATTGCGTTCACCGCCCGACAGAAATTTGATTTGGGTACGCGCACGCTCGGGGGTAAACAGGAAATCCTGCAAGTAGCCGACGATATGTTTGGTCTTGTCGCCGATTTGAATTTGATTCCCGCCGTCGCCAACGCATTCTTGCACTGTCTTTTCGGGATCAAGCGTATCCCGCAGTTGATCGAAGTAGGCGATTTTCAGATTGGTCCCCAAACGCACATTGCCTTCCTGCGGATCGAGTTGGCCAAGCAACAGTTTCAGCAGCGTCGTCTTTCCCGCTCCGTTGCGACCGATAATCCCAAGCTTGTCGCCACGCATGATCGTCGTCGAAAAATCATTCAGGATCGGCTTGTCTTCGTAGGAAAACGAAACGTCCTTTAGCTGGGCGACTAGCGCCCCGCTGCGCTGGGCCTGCTGTAGATTCAGCTTCGCCTTGCCTTCTCCGGTACGTCGCTCGCTGCGGTTCTGACGCATGGCCTTCAGTGCACGCACGCGACCTTCGTTCCGTGTTCGCCGCGCCTTGATGCCCTGGCGGATCCAGGCTTCTTCTTCGGCCAATTTCTTGTCGAACAATGCGTTCTGTTTTTCTTCTGCTGCCAGAGCCTGCTCTTTTCGCTGCAGAAAGGTTTGATAGTCGCAGGACCAATCGAACAGGCGGCCTCGATCAATCTCCCAAATTCGTGTCGCAAGATTTTGCAGGAACGAGCGATCGTGGGTAACGAAGATCAGCGTCTTTTCCCAGCGGCTTAAAAAATTCTCGAGCCAAAGAATCGAGGCGATATCCAAATGGTTCGTCGGCTCGTCCAACAGCAACACGTCGGGACTCCGCGAGATCGCGCGTGCCAGCAGCACCCGCCGTTTCAGCCCACTGGATAGAGTCTGAAAATCGGCATCGGGATCTAATTGCATCCGCGACAGTGTGGAATCGGCGGCATGCTCGATCTTCCAAGCCTCTTCGTAGTCATGGTCGTCATCCTGAGCTTCGTTTTCGCCCAGCACGATCGACTTGATTGTCCCCTTCCAGTCACGAGGCACCTCTTGGGACAGCCTCGCCACGCGAGCCCCCGAACGGAGCGTGACCGAACCGCTGTCGGGCACGACGTCACCGGTCAGAATCCGCATCAGCGTCGTTTTTCCCGCGCCGTTACGTCCCAGAAGTCCAATACGTTGCCCCATCTCGATCTTGGCCGAAACCGAATCGAGCAGTGAAGGGCCGCGAAAGCCAATAGTCAGGTTATCAATCGATATAAGCGTCATGCCAAGAGTGGAACGAACGCAAGCGAAATCGTCCAGAGGAAGTCAATTCAAGATTTTTTTGGTTGGAGAACTTCACGGTCGACAGCAAGCCCCCCGATACCTCACTACCATGTGGGTCCCCGCCCTTGTTTGTTAGCATAAGCGGTGCAGCCAATGAGAGCGGGACATTCCCCCTTAAGCAGGTAGACAGGAACATTGGGTGCAATCCCGTTAGCCATTTGGGCCAACGCTGTTGAAGCATTTTTTCGTAGCGAAACTCGCAGAGAGTTTCGGTTTTACTCGCGTAGCCGAAAGTCTCTGCG
>NZ_ANOG01000499.1 GCF_000346295.1 Rhodopirellula maiorica SM1
TACCGTATTCCTGTAGCACTCGCTGGTACTTTTTCAGGATCCCAGCGACCTTTTCGATGGTGCCTCGCGAGAATCGCCGGACGTCAAACGCTTCTCGTCCCAAATCGACCGGCTGGACCAACGTATCGAGCGTGCGGACTTCGCCATCAGCATGGATTTCAGCAATCGCCATGCGAACGCTGGTTGCCCCGATATCGATGACGGCAACGGGACGAGGAGGCGTGGAATGAATCGGGATCGATGGGGGGGTTGCCAGCTGTGCCATTGCAGTTGATACGAAATCAAAAAGAAAAAAGAGCGGGAGTCGTTGCGTGACCTCATCATACGACGTCCACGCGCCTGGGCACAGCCGAAGGGCACCCCCTATTTAGCGAGCGGGAACTGCGATCGGCAGCCCGGTCCGCGAATCGGCTAAGCGATCACTCCATACTTTTTGAGTGCGTCCACCGCTTGCTCGCCCCCGAAGCACTGGACCGCTTTCCAACCTCGATCGATTGCTGCGGCGACATTCTCTGGTTTGTCGTCGAGAAACAGGATCGCCTCGGGGGCAACGCCGGCCAATTTTTCGGCCACCTGATAAATCCCACCATCGGGCTTCATCGAGCTGACTTCGCAACTCAACACACGAACAGGCCACTTTAGTGACGAGACCTGCCACGTTTGTCGGGCGATCCAGTCCCAATGAGCGTGACAGGTGTTCGATAGCAATCCGTAGCGTGTTCCCGATTCGTGGACCTGCGTGACCGTATTTCGCATCGATTCGATCGGTTTGAACATGTCGCTGATCGCGTCAAGCAGGGCGGCGGTCGGCATTTGAACATCTGAAACAGCCAGCGTATCACGCACAATCGCAGCATATTCCTCGCCTGTGACGTGCCCATGCTCGAATCGATCCTGCAGGCCGCTCCGGTAAATCGCCTGTTCCGCCAACGCGACATCCACCCCAAAGCGGCTTGCCACGTTGCCGACCGCGATGTTTGGGTCAAACGAAACGATCACATTGCCAAGATCGAAGTAAACAAATTCAATGTTCATATGAATGTCGTTGATCGCTCCGCGATCATTGGGGGAAAAGGAAAAACACAAGATGGCCGAGCGATCCGCGACGTTGCTTAGCCGCCCGTTAAATTGCGGATGCGGATGTTTCGGTAGTGGGCTTCGGCCGGGGGACCGCTGTGAATTTGCAGCCCGATGATCCCGTCGCGAGCGATCGCATCGTCGGTTTCGGTGTAATCAACCGTTTGCACGCCATTGATAAAAATTTGGATTCGCGGACCTTCGCAGCGGATACGAATCGAATTCCAGTCGTTTGCTTTGACAAGGTCTTGGGGCAAATCCGCGGCGGGTTCGGCCAAAAATTTTCGGCGTCGCGATTCGTCATACAACGCTCCCCAAATCGACCGTTCGCCAATCCATCCCATATCGGCTTGATAGCCCGACACCTCGGTATCACCAGGAATGCGTTTGGTTCGGAACTGGACTCCCGCGTTCAGCGACGGCTTTTTCTTGTCACGGGTCGGATCTTCGCGGGTCTGGCTCTCGCTGGTCTGGCTCTCGCTGGTCTGGGCTTCGTTGGGCGAGACCAACTTGGCTTCCAATCGCAGATCAAAGTCGGCAAATCGCTGCATGGTGCACAAGAATTGGTTATGCGGAATCTTCTCATCCAGCCGTCCGGCAACGATCGCATCGTCTTCGATGCGGAACCAATAGGCGTTTCCTTCCCATCCCGCCAAGGTGTCACCGTCGAACAGCGACATCGACTTTAGCTGAAAATCGTCCGCAAACGTCTCGCGAATGCCAAGCGTGAAACCGCTGGTAAGAATCGTCAACGCCAGCAAAAACCACGAAAAATGCACCATTTTGTCTACTCCCAGAAAGTTCGCTTCGCCGTCCCGTTGTGAAACGCTCGCTGAAGATCATAATCGGTGGCTTGTGAAGTCGGCAAATCGACGCAGATTTCGTCTGCCAGAGAACGCGAACTCACCCCCGCAAAAACCTCTCTTCGCTTGTTGACGTTTCTCCCCCATTCCTCCTGCACTGCGTATTTCCACCGGCCATGAATGCTCCGCTAAACAAGTACAGCCAACACATCACCCAGCCCAAAAGCCAAGGTGCATCCCAAGCGATGCTGTACGCCACCGGGATGACTTCCGAAGACATGAATAAGCCGCAAGTCGGTATCGGAAGCGTTTGGTACGAAGGCAACAGCTGTAACATGCACCTATTGGATTTGGCCGCCGAGGTCAAAAAGGGTGTCGTCGACGCGGGGCTGGTCGGCATGCGGTTCAACACGATCGGGGTCAGCGACGGCATCTCGATGGGCACCGAGGGGATGAGCTATTCGCTGCAAAGCCGTGATTTGATCGCCGATTCGATCGAAACGATCATGGGCGCGCAGTGGTACGACGCGCTGATCGCGCTGCCGGGATGTGACAAGAACATGCCCGGATGCTTGATCGCGATGGGACGGCTGAACCGCCCCTCGATCATGGTCTACGGCGGGACGATCAAGCCGGGACGTTTCAAAGACGAAAACCTCGATATCGTCAGTGCATTCCAGTGTTACGGCCAATTCATTGCTGGACAGATCAACGAAGAAGAACGCAAAGAGATCGTTCGTCATAGCTGTCCCGGTGCCGGAGCGTGCGGTGGGATGTACACCGCCAACACAATGGCCTCGGCAATCGAAGCCTTGGGTATGTCGCTGCCGTATTCGGCCAGCATCCCTGCGGTGGATCCCGAGAAAAAGGAAGAGTGCCGGCACGCAGGCCATGCGATCTTGGAACTGTTGAAGCTCGATCTGAAGCCACGTGACATCATGACCCGCACCGCGTTCGAAAACGCGATGGTCACTGTGATGGCACTCGGCGGCAGCACCAATGCCGTGTTGCACTTGATCGCAATGGCTCGCGCCGTCGACGTATCGCTGACGATCGACGACTTCCAAAGTGTTAGCGACCGCATCCCATTCCTCGCCGACCTAAAACCAAGCGGCAAGTTTGTGCAAGAAGATTTGCACTCGGTCGGTGGCACCCCCGCGGTGATGAAATACTTGCTCAAAGAAGGACTGATCGACGGATCGTGCATGACCGTGACCGGCAAAACGCTGGCAGAGAACCTCGAGTCATTGCCCGATTTGAAAGAGGGGCAACGAATTGTTCACTCGACCAAGGAACCGATCAAAAAGACCGGTCACATCCGCATCTTGCGTGGAACGCTGTCGCCCGACGGCGCGGTGGCCAAGATCACCGGCAAAGAAGGGCTGCAGTTCAGCGGCCCGGCACGTGTCTTTGACAGCGAAGAAGACATGCTGCATGCACTGGAGGAAAAGAAAATCCAAAAGGGCGATGTCGTCGTGATCCGGTACGAAGGTCCCAAGGGCGGCCCCGGCATGCCGGAAATGTTGACTCCGACCAGCGCCATCATGGGTGCCGGACTCGGATCCGATGTGGCACTTTTGACCGATGGGCGATTCAGCGGTGGCAGCCACGGATTTATCGTCGGGCACATCACGCCGGAAGCGCAAGAGTGCGGCCCGATCGCTCTGGTTCAAGACGGTGATACGATCACGATCGATGCCGAAACCAATCGTCTTGACGTGGACGTCGACGAAGCGGAACTTGCCAAACGCCGCGAAGCGTGGACGGCACCGCCACTGAAGGCAACCCGAGGCACGTTGTACAAGTACATCAAGAACGTCAAGAGCGCCAGCGAAGGCTGCGTCACCGACGAGTGATCCGCAGGTCGCATCAATAGCAGACCGTTCCCACCACCAGCTTCGCAGCCCCGGCGAAGCGGGGAGGCTCGGAAAACGAGCCCACAGCGAGTTTTCCGGAGAGGGCATGGGGGCGAGTCGGAGCAAGAAGTGGTTAAGCCGATGAGTGGCAAAAAGG
>NZ_ANOG01000500.1 GCF_000346295.1 Rhodopirellula maiorica SM1
AATTCGGGGGTTTCCGGCAATTTGCGACAAAACTTTGGCAACGGTGTCTCCGGCAACCTGCGTTTCCGCTTTGCCCAAGGCAGCAGGCCAAACGACTCTCCAGCACCACTCCATCGGTAACCACGATGAATGGGGTGCCGGGATCGATCGTTTCGCAAACCGTGACCCCGTTCGTCACTGGAATCACGCCGGTCGTCGGGTCCTACCCCGTGCTAGCCAACCCGTCGCAGATTAGCGGTCAATTGATTCAGCAACAATTATGGTCGGTTCAGCAATCCAATGCCCAGCTTCGCATCGACCAACTGAAAGAATCGATCGAGCGGGCCGAGCGGGCGGCGTCGCAAGGCAAAGCCAAGATGGCCCGCGCGAACTACATGAATGCGATTCGTATCGCTCCCGAACCGCTGCGGTCGTCGCTGAAACAACGCATGGCAGCGGTGTTGAAACAAGCTCGCAACCGAGATTAAGTGCAGCCGTTTATAGAAACGGCACTTTGCTGGCGGCCGAATCATTTGGCAGACAGAAATGCTTTGGCAGGAACGGAAGCCAAATGCCGTTGGCGACTTTCGCTACGTTGTGGTTTGATTGACCGACAGCCAATCCCACTTTATTTTTCTAGGTCGACGGGCGTGATGCGGTCAAGTCGCTTGCAGCGTCTTGCAGTGCCGCGGGCATGGCACCGGCCGATGGAACCGAGATCGTTGAAACGTCCGATAAACGCCATGGCAGCGTGACCCAAAAACGGCTGCCGCGACCGAGTTCGCTTTCGAAATCGACTTCGCCTCCGAGCAGCTTCGCGAGTTCTTTGACAATCGACAACCCGAGTCCTGTACCAGAGAATTCGCGAGTCAGTCCTTCGTCGTTGAGCACCTTTTGGCTCTGACGAAACTTTTGGAAAATGATCGGCTGGTCCTCTTCGGCAATCCCGACTCCGGTGTCACTAACGGACAACCGAAAACGACCATTTTTCACATCCTCGATATGCACGGTGATCATCCCACCTTCGGGTGTAAATTTGATCGCGTTGCTGAGCAAGTTGTTCAGGATTTGGCCAAGCTTGTTTTGATCTTGATACGCCTTGGGAAGATCCTCGGGGATCTCGACCGTCAACGAGATGTTCTTTTCTTCGGATAACGAGTGAATCATATCGCACTGGGCCGACACCAATCGTGACAGATCAAACTCTGCGCGACGGACCTCCATCTTGCCCGCTTCGACCTTGGCAAGATCCAAGATGTCGTTGATCATTTCTAGCAACAAACGCCCACTTTTACGGATATTTGCTGCATATCGCCGCTGTTTATCGTTCAGCGAATCGATCCCTTGCAGCACCTCAGAAAACCCAATGATGCTGTTTAGCGGTGTTCGTAATTCGTGGCTCATGTTGGCCAAAAAGTCACTCTTCAACCGGTTCGCTTCGTAGAGCTGAAGGTTCAGCTGCGCAAACTGATCCACCCGAGCATCCAATTCGCGGTTGACTTCTTGAATTTTGTCTTGGGTCTCGGTCAAGTGACGAAGCATCCGATTAAATGCGTCGGCCAATTCACGAAATTCGTCCTCGGTATCGATCGTCGCACGTTGATTGGTATCGCCATGAGTGATCGCATCGCTGACATCCCGCAGATGATACAGCGGCTGCAACACCAAGTACCGGATAATCGCATGCAGAACAAACAACGTCACCGCGATAATCAGCATCGCCAAAGCAATCACGATCGCGCGAATCCAGGTCGTTAGCTCATGCGTTTCCTGGTACGGCATGCTGACGCGGAAAACACGGAACGGATATTGCGCGGCGAGCTTATCGGGGGCCTCGTCGGGCGACGTCGAAATGGCGCCGCCGGTGGGACTGTGGCACGACAACACGCAGGTTGGTTTGAAGAAAACAGGCGAGTAATAGATGTATCGATCGTCCACCGGACCATCTTCGGCAAACACCGTGGTGCCAAGAAAACCGATCCGGCTCATCGCCTCGTTTTCTCCCAAATCCAACGGCCGCTCCACGTCGGGTCGGTCCTCAGCGATTTGGCGACTGAGCCATTCACGATACTGAGGTAGCAGACTCTTCAGCCGCGCAAGTTCCATCGCACCAAGCGGAGTGCTCGAGGATGGCAATTCAATTTGGGGCAAGTTGTCGTAGGGCGCCGAATCCTGTAACGCCAAGACTTGAAAGTCAATTTTGTCATTCAACAGTTCCGATCGCAGTCCCTCAAGCAGTACCTTTTCTCGCTGCACCACGTCTTCGGGCAGTGCCGAGGACCACTGCGCATCGCTGTGGATCATCATCAGTTCGGCGGCCGCATAGTCGCGAGCCCGTTGGCGGGTCGTGTTAGTGACCAGACTTTTGGCGAGCAACTGCACGACGAAAAATGCAGCGCACATCAAGACGAGCAGCGCAGAACCGAAAAAGAGCAGACATTTCCGCTCGAGGCTCATCGATGCAAAAACGCTCTTGATGAAGCGAAACATTAAAATCCAAGGCAATCGTAAACGAGAAAAAATAACAAACCGGATCGCACATCCATGCAATCGTCAATTTTGATCCGCCTGCCACGCCGCCGCAGCACCGCAAGCGTGGATGACGATTTTTCTAACATCAACTCCGAACGGGCCGCCCCCAGCATACTCCAACCCCAACGCCACGGCGATCGGCATAAACCATTGATGGGTCATAGTTTACGGATCCGAAACGGTACGAAAACTTGACAGCGTCGTGACTCCAAAAAAGGTCTGTGAAAGGGGCGACCGCGACCTACGCGTGATGCGAAACCGAGTCTTCCAATCCGGTTTGGAGCTCGTTGCGTTTCCCTAGTGTGACGAATTAACTCGATTCAGGGGAGGCGAATTCCGCCGCCACTTGGGGAGTGCGATCCACCCCTAGATGATCAGCATGCGATCATTAAAACCCAACCTGATTGCGCAAAGCTCTCCATTTAACCTGAATTCGCTGCTTGCTTGCTGATTTTGTGACAATTAGCATGTGGGGCAGGGTGATGGCAGAAGCCTCCGGTTCGAATTGATTTATTCGGTTTTCTGAAGAGAGCCATTTCCCCCAATCCCACCTTAGAAACTCGCACGCGACCCGCACTTCGGTGTGGAGGAGACAAAACGAATTATGAAACGAACGGCCCGAAGTCTATACCGATGGAGCCTCGTTGCGACGTTAACTTGCCTGCTCGGTATAAGCCCAGCATCCGCCGGATGGCTTCTTCGACACGCATGCAGTGAACCGGCTCCCACCTGCGGTGCTCCCTGCCCTCCTATCGATTGCCCTCCGATTCACTGTCCCCCGATTCACTGTCCTCCGGTCTATTGCCCTCCGGTAATCCAATGCCCTCCGGTTGCTTGTCTGCCAGCTCCGATCGATTCCTGCTGTGGCGAAGTCTCTTATCAAGCCGTCGACAATCACGGCGTGTGCGACTACAGCGGCGTTGACAATGGCACCGTGATCGAATCGGCTCCGATGCAATACGATAGCGGAATGGAATACGCGGCCCCCATCGACCATGGCAGCATGCCGATGGAAACCGAGGCTGCACCTCCTGCTGCTGCGGACCTGGGCCCAGCCGAAATGGAATCGCCGAGCGAAGAAGAAACCACTTCGCCATCGGATTCTCCGTTCAACCAAGCTCCAGCGACAGAAGATCTAGAAGAGCAACCCGCGCCTGTGATGCCAGAGGAAACGACGCCCGAACCGCCTGCGACCGAACCACCTGCGACCGAACCGGGTCCTGCGGACGATTTGTTCAGCCAGCCTGCTCCGGCTGAAACCGAGCCAGCTCCGGCTGAGCCCACAGAGCCAGCTGAACCTGCACAGCCTGCCGCTCCGGCAGACGACTTGTTCGGTGATCCGGCTCCCGCCGAAACCACTCCCGCGCCAGCGGATGATCTGTTTGGCACACCACCTCCAGCAGAAACCGATCCTGCTCCGGCCGATGATCTGTTCGGGGACCCACCGCCTGCGGAAACCGAACCTGCGCCGGCCGACAACCTGTTCGGTGACCCACCGCCGGCTGATTCCGACCCTGCCCCGGCAGACGACTTGTTCGGTGACCCTCCGGCGGACGAAGCTGACGCTATGCCTAGCGAAGAACCCGCACTGGACGATCTGTTCGGAAGCGACGCGGCACCAGCAGGCGAAGAGTCTGCTGCCAAACCGCCAATGGACGATGACATTTTTGGTGGTTCCGACGCTACGGCTGAAGCCGAAGCACCAGCCGAGATGCCAGCGGACGAATCGATCGACG
>NZ_ANOG01000501.1 GCF_000346295.1 Rhodopirellula maiorica SM1
CCGGTTGCGACACTAAGAAGACTAGTTGAAATTGGACTGGATCGAGCACACGAAAAAAAGAGGTCTATACACCACTTTCACTTGAGTCTTTAAAAAAAGAATCAGTAGTGCATTTCTTTGATTCACACCCAGGACAAATGGGCTGGCCACAATTCCATTGGAACAAACTCTATCGACTAGCCGATGCGTTAGTCTATATCGCCGGCTACTTGCAATAAGACCGCCACATGCATCCCCGCATGCCCGGTGGTGAAGCAGCGGTCGATGTATTGCAAGCGTATGCTCGCCCTCGACGTACTTGCAGTCGCCCCGAGACGAGCGTGGCGAATTAAATGCGAACTGGGATTACCTAATCGGACTGTATAGCGAAGCGTTTGTAACGGCAAGACGAGTAGCGGGGTGTCTCTCAGGTGCTAGGATACGCTTCATACTGACGGTTTGCCACCGATTTCTCCTCGGGTGTCATAATATTTGTCCCTTGCCCAGTGGGTCGCCCAATGGCCTCAGAACCGTCTGTCTCATTCACTTCGAGCACTTACTACCAGCAGCAACATTCGCAGGCTACGAATGCATCTAAAGTTCTGCCCGCGAATCACGCCAATGAACGCCAATCGCCGGCCTCAGTTTTCGCGGCACGCCAGCCATTCCCGATAAAAAGGACTGGCAGGAAAATGGAGGCAGGAAGATTTCAGGCCCTACATTCTGTACTGCCAACTCCGCTACGCAACAGAGTTTGGAGCGCACAGTCGCGACGCGACGGATCGCTAATTGCGGCAGCTAGCCTGGGACGCGAGCCCCAGGTATCGACTCGGCGGTGTCTTTCGAAGCCCCAAAGGAACGACAGAAATTAGCGTTAACGCAACCAAATGCAGGGCTACTACGTTAAATACAAACACTAACACCCGCGAAAGAACCACAGATTAAAACATGCGAGGTTAGAAAACGATTGGCATGACCGCTTCTTTTCCTTATCTAGCACCAGTCGGTCCCAACATCTTTTTGCCCCACATATTTTTGCCAGTCCTTCCGCCGGGCGATTGCCGAACGACATTCACCGAGAACCTGCCCACTTCAGCCCGCACACAATTACTGACATGCGTCCGCTTGAAGGCAACGCAAGGTTTCGGCAGGATCGTGCAATCTCGGTCGCGAACAGCCTCCCTCACTCTTCACTCTCAACTCCCTGTCTCCGCACTCCCCCGCTCGCCAACCAGACATCCCAAGCCACACTCGGATGCACACATCTGCTTCGGCTTTGGTGCTCGTGCTCGTGCTCGATCGACAGGCGTCAGCTTGCAAACGTCGGCCGCCACCTATCGAACAATGACATCAAATGCGAATCCCATGAAACCGAGGTCGGAGGAAGCCTGAGGTGGACCGAGCTTAACCACAACGTTCAGCGGCGTGAACGGCCCGCGCCACTAGGCCCCATGAGTTGCACATTCATTTGTGAAACCGATCCAACGAACCTCCGCATGCACGCGATGGCTGCCTCACTTCAATCAAGTCCGAGTCGCGAGTGAGTCCTTACTGCATGATAAAGGATGATGGCGGACTGTGCTGGCGAAAACCCGATGTCGCGTTTGCCTCCGCTCCCAAACTCCTCGGCGGCACTGGTCATAATATTGGTCGATGTGCTCAGCTTGGCGTTCGGAACACCAACATGCCCAAGACCGAATGCGTGTCCCATTTCGTGAGCCTCTGCGTTTTGGATCGCATTGTTTAATCTTGCGTGATCCAGAAGCACATAAGGACGATTGGAGTTGCGTGTCCCGTGCGAGGTAATGTCTCGAAAACCCTCCGCGTGTGAATAAGCGTCAAAGATGTATACGTTGATCGCATTTCTGTCGCGGATCGCCGGATCATCACATCGATTGAATGCATCGGCCATTGCGTTCGAATTGTAGCTCGTTGTCGAATCCCCGTACTGCAGAAACTCTTCGTCACTGCCAGTGATCGCCTTGTATGGAGTAAACGATTTGAATGTGAATTTGACGAGTTGCTTTCCATCCGACGTACGGAACGTATTGTTCAGGATCTCAACCTCGCGTTTGCATTGCGCCTCAGTTGCGTTTCGGTTCGCAACAGGGCTCTTGGTGAGAACGCAGAAGTGAAGTGGAAACTCGAGAGGCCCCTGAGTGAGCTTCCCAGAGGCGAGAGCCGCCCAAGCGTTCGCTTCGTGGCTGTTTGGATGTGACTTTTGAAACTGTTCTGTTACAGTTGCAAGACGGCGCATTTCGCCCGCGTCGATAAGCATTTGGCAATAAGCAATCGACAATGTCAAATCGGACGGATCGGCTTTCCAACCCGCACCCAATGCTGCAATCCACGGCCTTGCGTTCCACTGGGTTGACGGACTGTAAAGCGGCGAGAGCTTGACAGCGTGCTCGGCAAAAGCCTTCGTGATTGCGAGTCGCGATGTAGGATCGATTCGCTGCTGGGAAAGAGCGTTTTCATACACTCGGATTCGTTGAACGCGTGGGAGTTGTTCAGTTTGCGCGATGAAGCTCTGGACATCTTGCGATGGAGCCACCGACGGTATCGTGAATGTAATAGCCGCGAGAATCACGGCGAAACAGTTGCATCGACAAAAGAGCTCTCCTATTCGAGGTAGGCAGGGATCATTACCCGCAATCTAGCGATCAAGGATCAAGTCGAGTCCAATTCGCTCCATGCAGTTCGCAGTTTCGACGATTGGGCGAGGTGTCTATTGCCGTCGTGCCGCTTCCTTCGTTTAGCTCTAGCATCAATGAGCTGAATCGATTGGCCTGCAGCGTATCGCTAGGACGGAATTGCTTGGGGAGCGGGGTGCTAGACTGAAGAACACGGACAGAATCGATGAATCCCGTAAACATGCGTTCTGGCTGGCCGTTCTGGTTTGGGTCGGCGGCAATCAAGAACGGGAACCGAGACGCTTTGAATCCAGAGATCGGAATCCAGTCGCCTTGTTGCTGCCCGTCGACATAGAGTGCGATGAAGTTTCCATTCTTCACGCCGGTTAGATGAGCACGTTTGTTAAGTGCAACGGGTTTGGTCGAGTAGACCTTTTTGTAGCTGTCGCCGTCGCGGCATGAAAAGGTCCATTTAGGAACTCCGTTGTGCGTCATGAGTTCGAGGCCGAGTCCACCGCTATGGAAATCGCCAATCACGGCTTGGCTTTGGCCAACGGATTTCGGAACGACAATCGCCTCAACAACTACGACTGGAACGGAGCCTGCGTAGTGGATTGCCGTCTGGATATATCCGGCGCCGGAGAATTCGACTCCCGTCATGGAGCTGTCTGCACGGAGTTGTTTTGCGGGCATTCCCTCGAGTGCCTGCTTCAGTTTCTCGAGTTCACGCCGAGCGTCATCGTCTTTCGGATCGATTTCCAGGATCGCCTGCCAAGCAGTGATTGCGTTCGCAAGGTTATCTTTTCGCAGTTCCGATTTCGCGAACTTTGTAAGGTCTGCGATTGCGATGCGATTTGCCTTGCTCATTTCGGCGTCGAAGACCGCCTTTTGTTTCGCACGCTTTTGTGACAGTAATTGCATTACATCTGAGACTTCGCCAGGCAACTGTGCCTCTACATTCGTCGCTATCGAAAGACAGGTGATCAGCGTTGCAATGAATAGACGCATCGTAGAGTCGGAACCTTTCAGATGGGATGACGTTTGAGTTCAACGTTTGCGAAAACCGGGTGGCCGCGGTTGATCTTCTATGTAAAAACTCGCTACCGGCCACTCTGGGCGAGTAGACCGAGGTTTCTTTGGCTTAGGTTAAGCTTTGTGCTCCCTGTTTGCCACCGGTTTCCCTGGATGACGTCACAAGATTTTGCCACAGCTGCATGACCCACATTCTGTACTGCCAACTCCGCTGCGAAATAGAGCTCGGAGCGCACAGTCGCGACTCGGCGGTGTCTTTCGAAGCACCAAAGGGACGACAGAAATCCGCGTCAACTCAACCAAATGCAGGGCTACTACGTTAAAAACAAACACTAACACCCGCGAAAGAACAATAGATTAAAACATGCGAGGTTAGAAAACGAATGGCATTACCGCTTCTTTTCCTTATCTGGCACCAATCGGTCCCAACATCTTTTTGCCCCACATATTTTTGCCGGCCCTTCCGCCGGGCCTAAGGTGCAAGCAAATGGTGACGCGGCCCAGTTCCGGGAATGGGCGGTCGCAGCGGGGAACTAGCCACGAAACTCACGAATCAACACGAATCCGGATACCATGTGCCTTTCGCAATCGAAGATCGGCGCCGCCTTTGCTGCCCCGTTTCGAGTAGGAGTACCGGCTGACGCCTGAGCCTGAGCCTGAGCCTGAGCCTGAGCCTGAGCCTGAGCCTGAGCCTGAGCCTGAGCACGAGCACGAGCACGAGCACGAGCACGAGCAGGAGCAGGAGCAGGAGCAGGAGCACGAGTACGATTTCATTAACGACAGAGCGGTTGCGATATGCAAGCCGCGGAAGTTGACGAACCACTGCCATAAACTCAATTCGGCGACTCGCTCGCATCCGCTTGTTCGCCGCTTTGGTTGCCGTCGATTTTAGTCAATACTCCTGGGGGAGAGTATGGATTGTGTGGGTCCATCACGTGGCCCGTTTCTGACGCTATCGTTTCATGCGTCGTGTTAAGCATCCCCATCCGCCGTGCAACATACCATCCAAGGAACATGCCACCAAACACAGGCAGTGTAGTGAACCCTGGACGGGTGTTGATCGTGACAATCATCCCGGCAAAGGTGCCAACACCAATGCACGTCGAAGCGAAGCGTCCTCGAAGACGTCCTACTTTGTCTCGGCGGGTTCGCAGCAAATATACCACGTGAGTCGTTACAGCCACGAGCATCCCAAATGCGAGTGAACCAAGGATCTCCGTTGAGCTAGCGGTCAGCATTAAAATGACATTTGATCGGCGAATTATCTTATTAACTCCCGTTAATCCGGAGAAGACGAACATATCGGTGTTGATTATTAAAGAAAAGACGCTGTCCACAGCGAGATTTCGGAGAATGTTCGAGTCTGGTTCCCTCGCTGGCTGCGCCGCCACGCACTCGCCCTATAGCGTTCGTCGATCTTGACCTTCTGTGAAACACTTCGATCCAGAAGCCAGAAAAACGGATGGCATCACGGTGAGCTACTTATGGAACACGCTCTCAACCGATTGAATCGGCTTCAAGTGCGATGGCGAGGCTGATGACAGGCAGGATGCCTATCCCACGGTTGGACCTGCGGTCGTTTGAGTGGTGTCGGTCAGCGCACCTTGTTTTAAAAGTTTTAAAACAACGGCACTTTTGGAGGTGGGAAGCGGTGAGCGTTGATGGCGCCCAGCACGCAATCGATCGCCATCACAATTCCACACAGAATCGACGCGAGCCCGAGCCAGAAATAGAGCTGGTTACTGCCTTGCGTCCCTTTGATCAAAACACTGTCGGTCGGTTTTTCAGGATCGTAATAGACGGTGCATTGCGCACCGGGCGGGTACGGCTTCAGCTTGGCCTCGGCCACTGCGGGCGAGAACGAATCTTGTTTTTCAAAAGACAACTTGTTCCCGGTGTAGTTCGCGCCACCAACGGTATATTCATAGCGAACTCGAATCGTCGCGGCCTGCTTGCGTCGCTGAATGCCGCGGACGTCAAAGCCAGAGTCCAGAATCTTGCCCTCGGTCGCCTGCCAATCTTCGGAAGCCGCCGCCAGCGCCATGTTTTCGTTGGCTTCGCCCAGTAGATATACGCCCAAGGCAGTAAAGATCCCCAGGAAGACAAGGGCAGCGACAAGCAGGATCGGGACTCCGAATCCATCTTCTAAAAACCCGAGTCGTGGCAGTCGCTTCTGAATCGTTGGCTTGGAGGTTCCAGCGGCCACAGGTTTGCGAGCCGAGGGCGAAGGTTGCAACTGGCTTGGCGAACTCCAAGCCGCTGCACCTGGGGTGGGCAAGTCGCCAAACAAATCTTTGTTTGCGAGCGGAGTATCAGCGATTGGTTGGGGTGTGGCTGCGGGGCCTCCAACACGCAAACGTTGTTTGCATTTTGGGCATGCCACCTCGACAGCGGAGGTGGGGCGAGCCATGGCCAGCAACTGACCGCAAGGACATTTGACTTCGATGCGATTCGAGGTGGCAGCGGGCGCCGGTGCGGGAGCGGGTGCGGGTGAGGTCGACTTGGGAGCTGGCACGCGAACTTTTGTTTGACAACAAGGCGTCGTGACGACCTTGCCCGCCATTTCGGGTTTGACACTAAATATTTGTCCGCATGTACAGCGCAGTTTTGCCATGTCGTATCCAAATTCCCTTGAAGGAACCAATCGGTTTCGCTTCGAGGCTCAGCCGATTTCCCGTGTTTCGTTAAGCAAGAAGGAAGGAATCATTCAGCGAAGTCCCCTTACCCGTTTGGGCTAACGTTGTGATGTATCTTGTAGCGAAAATTGCCAACAGCTTGCTTGTTAAATCGAAATGCAAATTCCATTCCGTGGACCGGCAGGCACCGGATAACCTATTACGCCCAGCCGGTTGCGAGCAAGCAGCATGAAGAAAACATTGTAGTTGCCAGTTGCCTGCTCCGCCCGCAAGCAAAATCAATGGAGCGATCGATTGAGCTGGAGGCAAGCCCTCACCCGAGCAATCGCTAAAGGCTCTGCTCGACCGCTCCCTAAACTCCGTTTGGGAGAGGTGGCTGGCACACAGGGCACCTCGCCCGAGCGCAGCTTGGGAGAGACGGCGACACCTGTGAGTGTGACTTCCGCCACGTGCAAACTTGCTTGCTCTGTGACGTGGGACTAGTTCGCTGTGCCGCGGGCTTCTTGCAACATGTTCACCATCTCGGGTAACACTAGCGACGAGGGCAACGCGTAGCTGACTACACGGCCGGCGCGTGCGATGTTCAAACCGATCACGCGACCGGAGGAATCGACCACGGGACCACCACATTGATCGGGATCCAATACCGTGTCGTGCTGGAACACGCGATCAAACCCGCTAAGCCGGACGTTGCGAGGTCCGTTGACGCGTGAATCGTTCTCTGATTCTTGTAGCACTCCAAACTCGCGGATCCCTGCATTCATCTCCATCGTATTGCCAGACCGCAAAATCGTCAGCTGGACACTTTCGCCGGGGAACATGCCTCGCAAGGTGTTGATCACGTTGTCGCTGTTGAAAACCTCTTGGCCATTGATCGCGATGATCTGGTCCTCGGGTTCAATCCCTGCTTCATCGGCACCACTGTCAGGCCAAACGCCTTGAACCCGAGCTCGCCCATTACTGCTGTTGCCGAGCACCACGCCGAGCCGCCCTTTGTGGTCCACCCGTCGCTCCAAAACGCCCAGGCTGCCGATCCCAATCGGTCGCCCCGTGCGTCCTGGCGTGATGACAAAACTGCCCACCGGAGGTTGCTGAGGATAAAACTCAGCCGGAGTGAAATCAAAATCGGCATCCACTTTCAGCAGCGCCAAATCGTTCGAACGACGTACTGCGGCAACGCGGGCGGGTAACAAGCGACCATCGTGCAATCGCACGCGAATCGGGTCGCCGCCACTGAGTTCACTGCGTTTGGTCAAGATATAGCCATCAGCCCCGACGACCGTGCCGAGAGCGACGGGGCGTCCGCCGCTGGTCACTTGTACCACCGACTGCTGCACCGAGCCCAAGATCGGATCAACCAATTGCATCATTTCACCGTTGTCACGGCGGTGCGAGACTTTGATGCTGAAACCTTGACGCAACCACTGGGGAGTCCGCGATTGCTGGGCATGGGCCGCATCGACAAATCCCAATGAGACAACGATCAAGATGATCACACCGCAAACGGTTCGTCTGTACATATTTCGGTGCAAACTTCGAGGCGGATCTAAAAGCAATGAATTCAAAACGTTGTCTCCAACAATACGACACCAGAGCAGAAGGGAATCCTCCTCCTGCGTACCAACTAGTTTACGACCGAGCTACCTACATCGTCGAGGCATTCCGCTAATCCTCGCGTCCAATTTCGACGACGACACGAACCCGTTGATCATTACGGTTGACCCAAACCTCGACCCGCTCGCCGGGCATCGTATCGGCCACGGCTTTGATCAGCGAACCAAAATCGGTCACCTTCACGTCGCCAAAACGCTCGACGACATCGTCGACCAATAACCCCGCGTCTTCGGCCGGAGACCCTTTCTTGACTTCGCGAACACGAGCAACGGACTCGGATTGATTACCAGAGACTCCCAAGACCGGCCGAAACCCCGGCAGCACGCCCCACGCTTCGCTGGCGGCCAGCCGTTTCCAAGAAATATCGTAATGATCGACCGGAATGTGCAAATTGTCGGCGACATCGTTGCCAATCCGACTGTGCACGGCGATCAAGCGTCCTTCGATATCAAATAGCGGCCCCCCGCTATCGCCTCCGATCAAGGCACAATCGGTCACGATCGCGTCGGGACGGACGGTCAAAATACGTCCGACGCGGGTCACGGGGCCTCGATCACGGTCGAAGCCGCCGGGGTGCCCGGTCGCGACGCACCACATGCCGGGCACCAATTTATCGCTGGTTCCGAGTGTCGCGTGAGGCCACGGTTGGCCTTCGTTTTGTCCGTCGTTGATCTTGATCAACCCCGCATCGACGCTACGGTTCATGCCTAGCGTGGTCGCCATCACGGTGCGACCGTTGGACAGACGGATTACCGCACTTTTATGGGGCCGCATCGCCACATGGGCGGCGGTGAGGATGTAGCCGGTATCGGTAATAATCACGCCACATCCCTGAGCCGCACCGATTTGGACACTGACCGTACAATCTCGCGCCAGCTTAGAGACCTGTTGCTGTTGTCGTTCCAAGAGCCGCATTTGCTCGAGCGACGCGGGAGTTCCGCCACGACGCAGCAAGCCTTGCAGCGAATTTGGCACCGAAACCAGCGTCCCGCTGCTCGTCGCGGACGTATCCTGCGCCTCCGCAGAGGGAACCGCCGGGGCAAGGCACAAAAGGATTAAAAAAATCGCCATTCCCTTCGCGCCAAACTTGGGGGCGCTGCCCAACTTGGGGACGATGCCAAACTTGGGGACGTTGCTTGCAGGGGGCGTTAACGCTACTGTCGAATTCAATGGCAGCTCCTCGCTGAGACTTCGTAAACGATGGTGCGAACCTGAGTTTCTAACGAATTGCTTTAGCGACGCATTCTCCGCCGTCGACTCGATCGCGGCTTTATTGTAGCTGGTACAGCAAGAATGGGAAAAATGAAGCCGCCAAACTGCCCCGCCGAACGAGTTAATCACCATTGAGCCCCCTTTTATGCCTAAATTACGCATTTTGATCATCGGATGCGGCTACCTCGGAAGCGTGGTCGCCAAAATGGCTCGCGATTCGGGACACACCGTTTTCGCCACCACCCGTCGCCAGAACCGGGCGACGGAACTTCGGCAACAAGATATCGAGCCGATCCTTGCCGATTGGACCTGCCGCAGCAGTTTGCAAGGATTGCCCGAGGTCGACCGGATCCTGGTTGCGGTCAGCTACGATTCGGCGAGCAGGATGTCGCGATATGAGTCGCAGGTCGGCGGATTGCGGAATTTGCTGAATTCCGTGCCCGAACAGGCTCATCTCTGTTACATCAGCACCACGGGGGTGTACCACCAAACCGGCGGCGAGTGGGTCGATGAACGCTCCCCGACGAACCCCAATCGCGAAGGGGGGCGGGTGCATTTACAGGCCGAGGAATTACTGCATCGCTATCGCCCCGGCGCCCCATGGACGATCCTGCGATTGGCAGGGATCTACGGCCCCGGCCGTGTGCCGCGAATCGACTCGGTTTTGCAAGGGAAACCAATCGTGTCCGCCGAAGAGGGCTATTTAAATCTGATTCATGTCGAGGATGCTGCCCGCGCCGTATTCGCAGCATGGCAGGACTCTGCCCACCGGATGTATGTGGTAGGGGACGATGAACCGATGCCAAGGCGTGATTTCTACTGCGAAATCGCTCGTCAATGCCGCGTCAAACCGCCGGCTTTCGAGCCGCCGCCGGTGGGTTCGGCCAAGCAAATGCGAAGCGAAAGCAATAAACGAATCTGGAATCGGCGGTTGAAGAGACACCTTTTGCCAAAACTGAGCTTCCCTAGCTATCGCGAAGGCTTGGCGTCGATCCTGAAGAATACTGTCCGCTAGGCTGGAACGGACCATCGAGACCACACAACTTGCCTTTCCAGGCGGCCGAAATCAGAGTCAGCCTGGAAGCTGTCATACAGTGTGTTCTCGGCAGGTTCGTCCGAATTGAGAATTGCGAACGAAGTTACGCCAGATGATTCGAACCTCGTAAATAAGTCCGGGCTGGGACGCAAAGGCTCAAAATCGCTCTCGTTTTTGACAAATTGACGCCGTTTGAGTGCAAGACACTTGGTTTGCAGAACACTCATTCGGCACGGTTAGGGTGTCAACCGGGTTTTCGCGGTTCCCCGAGCCTGCGTAGAATATCGCACCGGCTAATTCATTCCTTCAAATTTCATTCGTTATGTTGATTCGTAAACCCATTTTCCCAGGCGTGATCGAGCTTAATTTTCAAGCTGGCGAGGTCCTCGGTTGCAACGTCTACCTGGTGTACGATCAAGATGAATGGATTTTGATTGACATCGGCTATGAAGAAACGGTGGACGATTTCGTCGAGATCATTCGGCAACTCGATTTCCCGCTGTCTCGCTGCAAGACGCTGGTCGCGACCCACGCGGATGTCGATCACATCCAGGGACTGGCCAAGGCTAAGCAGCTGCTGAAGACGACGGTCACCGGGCACCCCAAAGCGGCCAAACCGCTACGCGAAGGGGACACGCTGATCACATTGGCAGAGATCGAGGCTCAGAATCTGAAACTCGCGATGCCTCCGGTCGAAATCGAGCACGAGGTCAATGACGGTGACATCATCAAAATTGGCAACATCGAACTCGAAGTCTGGCACACCCCCGGCCACACCGACAGCCAATTGGCGTTCCGTCATGGCGACGTGCTGCTCAGCGGCGACAACATTTATCGCGATGGTTGTATCGGAGCAATCGATGCTCACCACGGCAGCGACATCAAGGCATTCGTAAAATCGCTAGAGCGAATTCGCGACAGCGACGTCAAATGGTTGGCTCCGAGTCACGGACCGATCTTCCGCAACGACAAAGAGTTCTTGAACCGAACGATCGATCGAGTGCGTGGTTATTTGAAAATGGCCGACTTCGGAACGCTCGCGGACAGCTGGCCGTTGATGGACCAATGGGATGACGAAGTGGCCGAAGGCAAATTGCCCGAAGGGCTTGTACCACCCACCGCGTGAGGCGCGGGATAGGCTTCCAGCCTGTCATCAGCATTGTCGCGGTTGGCATCGTAGCGAAAGTCGCGAAGACTTTCGGCTCGTCTGGGTGCACAAAACTCTTGGCGAGTTTCGCTACGACGGTGCAGCAATGTGGATGGCGGAGCAATGTGGATAGTGCAAGCGTCGTTTCACCAGCCTCCCCGGCCGCGTCCTGCGGCCGACCTCCCGGAAGGGAGGGTGAATCATGGATGGACGAAATGGAACGACAGACTAGAAGTCTATCCCACATTCAAATCTATTTTGCGCTGACCTCGGCCCAGTCGGCCAATTGGATGTGCTCGCATTTTTTGCAGCGAACGCGAATCCCGAGTGACTCGGGCATGATCCGCACTTTGCGTTGACACCCATTGCACTGGATACGCAATACATGCGGTTTGGCCACGAGCGCATCAAGCTTACTGCCAGTGACCCCAGGGACACTGACGTCACTGGCGAGCAGGACCGTCAAAAGCGACTCGGTCAATTCCGAAACTTCGGCGATGCGATCGGCCAAGCGGCGAATCGTGTCTTCGAATGCGTTTCGCACCAAACGACCGTTCCCAAAATGGCGGTCGCGACATTCGTACAAATGCTGAAAACCAATCAATAGGCGATGGCGTGCTTCGCTGGGCATTTGATACTGGTTCTGCTCGCACATCCCTTCAAAGATGCGGCCCAGGTCCGAAGGCGTGTAGTCTTGGAAATCGATCTTGGTATTGATCCGCGATGACAGCCCCGGGTTACTGCGGATCATCTTGTCCATCTCGTCGCTGTAACCGGCCAAGATCACAGCCATCGATTCGCGGTCGTCCTCCATTCGCTTGAGCAGCGTTTGGATCGCTTCGCGTCCATAGGCATCGTCGCCCGATGCGTCGACCAAACTGTACGCTTCATCGATAAACAGCACGCCGCCCTTTGCCGAATCGCACAGCTCGTTGGTCTTCACCGCGGTCTGGCCTGCGTACTGGGCGACCAGTCCGCTGCGGTCGGTTTCGATCACGTGCCCGGACGAAAGCGTCCCGAGTGCACCGAGAATTTGGCCGACAATCCGTGCGACCGTGGTTTTGCCGGTGCCGGGGTTCCCAATAAACGCCATGTGCAAACTGATCGGCATTGTCGCCAATCCCGCGTCTTTACGTTGCTGCTGTAGCCTCAGAAAGTTGGCATAGCTGCGAACTCGGTCTTTGACACCCTGCAATCCGATCAGCGACTCGAGCTCTTTCATGGCCGCCTGCAATCGCCGCTCACGCTCGGCGGGGCTTTCCGGCTCGGCGGCCTTGTTCGTCTCGGCGCCGCCCGGGTGCTGTTGGTGCTGGTACGCCATCGCCGAAGGGCCTTCGGAGGATGCAGTTCCAATTGGCGCGAGAGTCGATTTCGGGTTTGCCGGGTGCAACGCCATGTCGATATCACGCTGCAGCGTATGCAGAGCGACCGATTCTTCGGGCATCGTTTGACCGTCACATTTGGCGACCAGATTAGCCAAACGCATCACAATCGTCTCGACCTGCGCCTTGCTGTCGGCAAGCGGCGCATAGCGAACAAAAGGGGCAACAAGCGATTCCCAGGTCAGTTGATCGGCTTGTTTGAACAACCCGGTGGCTGCCTCGCGCAGCTGGCCGCCCTGCAGCTGTTCTCCCCACAAATGATCGATCATCGCCGCAGCCACACGCTTCTCGGCACTGGTCCAGCGATCGTCGGCGCGAACGATCGTGACATACACCTTGATCAACAAACCACGATGCAGGTCATCCATCAGCTCGACGAACTGGTTCGGATTTCCTTCGATCAAGGTGGGATAACGGCGCACCATCCATTGGCCGCAATGGTTGTACAGTTTGCCGCAGTCGCGAATCACGCGACGCAGCAAACCAATCACACGTGCATCGTCTTTATCGTTCATCCTGCTCGTGCATCCAGCGGCTCAACCATGGCGACAACAGCAAACATGCGAGCCCCGAAAGCATCGCAGTGACTGCGATTGTACCAAACACACCGCCGTACACGTCAACCGTTTCGGTAGGCAGCGGAATCACGCTGCCGGTGTCCCCGCCTTCGCTGACGCCGGTCAACTGGGAAATAATCGCAGCGAGGTACTGGCTAAACGCGGTCGCCAAGAACCAACCGCCCATCACCGTGCTGACGAGATGCCGTGGGCTGAGCTTGGTCATCGTCGAAAGCCCGACCGGGCTGAGGCACAATTCGCCCATCGTTTGCAACAGATACCCCAGCAACAACCAACTGATCGAAACCATCCCGCGCCCATTGGCGTTGACGGCGCCGTACCAGAATGCACCAAACCCGAGCCCCAGCAGCGCCAAACCAAACGCAAATTTGACCGGCGAGGAGGGATCCGCATTCCGCATTCGCAACTGTGTCCACAGGGCCGAGAAAACAAGCCCTAGCAGCAGGATAAAGATGGGATTGACCGATTGAAACAAACTGGCGGGCAATTCGGCGTCACGGCTGGCCAGCCCCATCCCGACATTGCTCTCGCGAATCGTCCAATCGATCTCAAAGCCCTTGGCTTCATGCTCGGCTCGCAATTGATCCAAATCCGAAATCGAAAAGACTTCACCGTCTTTCCACTCGTAGCCAATCTGTTCCTGAGTGG
>NZ_ANOG01000502.1 GCF_000346295.1 Rhodopirellula maiorica SM1
GTGCCGGTTGTTGGTGTGGGGCTGTTATATCAACAGGGTTACTTTCGCCAGTCGCTCGATCACGCAGGGCACCAGCATGCGATGTATCCGTACAACGATCCGGGGCAATTGCCGATCCGTCCGTTGCGAGATGCTGATGGCGAGTGGTTGCGTTTGAAGATTGAACTGCCTGGCTATTCGGTTTGGCTGCGTGCATGGCAGGTTCAGGTGGGGCGGGTAAAATTGTATTTGTTGGACAGCAACGATGCGGCGAATTTCCCTGCACATCGTGGTATCACCAGCGAACTTTACGGCGGCGGGCACGAGCTGCGTCTAAGACAGGAATTGATACTCGGGATCGGCGGTTGGCGGTTGCTTGCCGAGCTCGGGATTACGCCTGAGGTGTGTCATTTGAATGAAGGTCACGCGGCGTTTGCGGTGCTGGAGCGAGCTCTGCAGTTCATGAATGCATCGGGACAGCCGTTCGAAGTTGCGTTGGCAGTCACCCGCGCAGGAAACTTGTTTACCACCCATACGGCGGTTGCTGCAGGCTTCGATCGTTTTTCACCCGAAATGATCGAGCAACATCTGCGGCGCTACGCCGAGCAGAAACTCGGTATCTCGGTGCACGACTTGCTGGCTCTCGGGCGGCTGAACCCGAATGATGAGTCCGAGCCATTTAACATGGCCCTCTTGGCGATCCGAGGAAGCGGCAGCGTTAATGCTGTCAGCCGTTTGCACGGGAAAGTAAGTCGCCGGATCTTTGCTCCTCTTTTTCCACAATGGCCCACGGACGAAGTTCCGGTCGGACATGTAACCAATGGCGTCCATATGCCAAGCTGGGATTCGGCTGCGGCGGACCAGGTTTGGACGCAGATGTGTGGCAAAGATCGCTGGCTGGGGACGAGCGAGACGCTTGAGTTTGATATCTGCCGTATCTCGGATGAGAAACTTTGGCAGTTCCGCGTCGATGCCACTCACTCGCTAGTTGATTACGCTCGCAGTCGTTTGTCACGTCAGTTGGCCGCCGCAGGGTCCGCCGCGGACGAGATCGAAGCAGCGAAGCATCTATTTGATCCCAACATTCTGACGCTCGGTTTTGCGCGTCGATTTGCGACGTACAAACGACCGAACTTGTTGCTGCATGATCCAGAGCGTCTTTTGCGATTACTAACCAATACGCAGCGGCCGGTACAGTTGGTGATTGCAGGCAAGGCGCACCCTGCGGACAGTGCGGGACAGGAATTGATACGCCAGTGGATCGATTTCATTAGGCAACCGCGGGCTCGCCAGCATGTGATCTTTTTAGCGGACTATGACATGTTGTTGGCCGAACGGTTGGTACAAGGCGTCGACGTTTGGATCAACACCCCTCGGC
>NZ_ANOG01000503.1 GCF_000346295.1 Rhodopirellula maiorica SM1
GCTCGGTGTCAAACCGTCGATCGATGCTTTAGGAGCAATCGTGGTGCCCCGGACACGCAGCACCTACGTCAGTTTTCACGCTACCGAGTATGGCGAAGACGGCAGTCCGGGTGTCGATGGCACCGCAGTGATCCAGTTCGGTGTGTGCGTCGAACGAAAATTCCGCAGCCCAGGAGACGAAGCGACCGCCGAGCACGCGATCGATCTCGAGTCACTCGACGTTTGTGAATGTTACGAAGTGCACGAGTCGACTTGGGCAGCGAAATGGAATCAACTCCCAGGCGGTAAACCCGAGCAAGAGGATGGTGTCCGTCATTTTATTTTCACCTTCCTCGGCGTCTGTCCCGGTGTCTGCACCGGAACGATGCATTTCGAGTGCCTCGCAACCAAGATGAGTATCCATTTCCTAGGTGACACAAGTTTCGAAGAGACGTTACTTTTCATCGATGCGCTCGAATCCGCCGGAACATAATGTAGGACAGGCTTCCAGCCTGTCATCGTGTGCAAGGCCTCGCGTCTTAACGCATTCCGCAATGCGAAACTCGCCAAGAGTTTCGTCACAACATCCCCTCGAAAGTCTCTGCGACTTTCGCTACTGCCCAGCGCGTCTCCGCTTCCGTCTGGCTTGCCCAGGCGGAGCGAGCAACTGGCAGCTACGAATGCAAACGAACGTACTCCACGATCTCCGTCTCGGGCTTGCCCCGGCGGAATCCACGAACTGGGGGCGACCAAAGCCGGAACAAAACTTCTTCACACGACAACAAAGCACGTTGCGTTGCCTATCACCGGAAGCCCCCAACAACCGAATGTCTCTGCGACTTTCGCTACTGGTTCAGCGGATCTCCGGCAGGCAGGAGCCTGCAAGGCATTGTGTTCCAAGGCAGGAGCCTTGGAACAAGCCCCTCCCCTCGTTCCCAGGCTCCTCGCCTGGTAACGCACTGCACCGGAGGCTCCTGCCTCCGTCCCTCATTTTTCAATTT
>NZ_ANOG01000504.1 GCF_000346295.1 Rhodopirellula maiorica SM1
GCAACCGAAGTCAATAGAAACAGGTCGCGCAAGAAGAATCTACAAATCAGCCAGTGGCATTGGGCGGGCGGATGTCGGGGCGATATAAAACGCGAGGCGACGTGCGGTTATTGACGATCGATTGCTAGGGGAGAGTCAATCATGGAGCAAGCTGAATTTTTAGCGATGGTCGTCGACGACGAAGAGATTCCACGTCAAATGCTGGAATTTGCGCTTGGCTCGGAAGGTTTTCGATGTCTCGGTGCGGGCGATGGCACGCAAGCGATGGCTTTGCTAGGAAACCACTCGTTTGATCTGGTGGTTACAGATATCCGAATGCCGAATATGCATGGGCATGCATTGGTTGTCCAGTTGCTCGAGCGTGATCCCCCGCCGGTGATTGCGGTTCATACCTCGGTCGTGGAGCCTCGGATTGTCAAGGATTTGATGCGGCGTGGGGTCGATGACATCGTTTTCAAGCCGACGGACTACAAAGCGTTTGCGGCGAAGATGAAAATGTTGGTCTCGCGGCGTCGCATTGCGATGGCCAACGCAGCGTCGCAGGCGAACGACGCGACTTCCGAGAATCTCGCGGGGACCAAATCAAACGAATCCTCCTCACGTGAGCTGCCGGATCGCATTTCGATCAACGACAAACTTGACGACGTCTTTGCCGCATTACCGATGTCGCCTACCTCAATTGAAATCTACCAATTGACACTCGACAACGAGGTCGAGACCCGCGAGATAGTCGATCGGATCGAGATGGAACCATTCTTGGCGGCCGAAATATTGCGGCTCGGCAACAGCAGCCATTACAACCCGAGCGGTCAACGGATCAGTGATCTTATTTTGATAGTCAATCGGATCGGACGTCGACGCATTGGGGAGCTGGCGCTTGGGGCAAGCGCCTGCAATACATTGAAGGAACGCAGCTTTTCAGGGTTGGATGCGGAATTGCTCTGGCGCCGCAGTACCGCGGCGAGCATCGCAGCCCAGATCTTAGGGGATCAGCGTGAGCGAAGTGAGACCGCGGGACTTGTGCTCGGTGCGGTCATGCATTCGCAAGGCCGCGTCGGTTTGTGCACTGAATTTCCGGAAGAATACGCGATCATGACCGACATCGCAAAGCACACCGAGGCGTCTTTGAGTGACATCGAACGGCGAATTTTTGGATTGACACAATCCAAAACTATGTCGCAACTGCTCGGCCGTTGGAACATTCCTTCAGAAATATCATGGCCGCTGAGTGAATTGGAAAGTTCTTACGCTCAGATAGCGAAACTCGAACCGAGACGTCGCGATCAAGTCGAAAGCATCAAGCTTGCCGTGTTGGTTGGCTGGATCGCGGCTGGCGATTGGGAACCATGGGATGTTGTCGAGTTTCCGTCGAGTGAATCGATTCAACGCTTGAATTTTCATTCGATCACGTCGGTCATCGATGCCACGCGGCGAGAACTTGGACGAATCGCGTCACTTTCGGAGCATACGCCATCAACCCATCGTGAAACTCAACGTGTTGGCTACATGCGATTATTGACGCACGGTTTTGACTTCTTCGCTGAAATGTTGCCGTCGTTAGGACTCGCTCCTGTTTATTCGTCACCCGAGTCTCAACCACGCGTGATCATTAACGCGATCGGTGCCGGCGCATCCCAGGCTGATCTGAGCGGATTTGATCGCGAGCGTACCGTCGTGATCTGCGAAGAAGCTGGCGTTCCCCACTGGCACGCGTATCACCACATCGTGAAATTAGGTGAAACGCACGGCAAATTCGAACGTATTTGTCACGGTCCCGACATGGCCTCGGTCGAACCAGTGAGTCACTAGCCTGCTTGTTCACACGCCGGCGTGCTTGTCAGCGGTGCCCCAGCTCGCAGATTCTAGTACATCTTGGCTGATTTTTAACTTCCGTCCCCCGTAATCATGGCCTAGTGTTCGTGGGGGGACTCTGCGTCAAGCATTGCAGCCCCCCTTAGTTCATCACAATTATCGGGGCAAACGATGATTCCAACGCCGAGCGATGGCCAACAGGCAATCGATCTCTACTTTGACGAGCGATCTCGCGATCGGATCTCTCGCTGGTGCTTGATTTTGGTCTCGGGTTGCTGGTTAGCAACCATTTTAAGCTTTGCGGTATGGATTACCGCTTACGGATTCAAGGTCGACACGAGCAATCTTGCCAACACGGCTGCGAACTGGCCGTCGGATTCATCGCTGACGTTCACCTCGGATCGCCCCAGCTTGCTGCTCTTTTTGCACCCGAAATGTCCATGTTCTAAAGCGACGTTAACGGAACTGGAAACAATTCTCTCGAATGGGCCCACCGTGATGAAGACGGAACCAAACGTAGTGGTGGTAGCCAGTGTGCCTGGAAACGCCGAAACAGCGTGGGCCGACACTTCGCTGATCAAGCGTGCGGCTCAGCTTGCCAACGCGAATCTGTATATCGATAGCGACGGAGTGGAAACCGCCCGATTTGGGGTGACGACCAGCGGAACGGTTATGCTGTTTGACAACCACGGCAAGCGAGCGTTTTCGGGTGGCATCACAATTTCACGTGGTCATGAGGGACGCAGCATCGGCGGCGAATTGCTACAAGATCGTTTGGTGTTGGCGATGCAAAACGGGCCACGCGTGGACCGCGATGGCGCAATTCAATCGCCTCCGGTCTTCGGATGTGCGCTGTGTACGCCGAGATTGCCGATTGCAAGTGATAACCAATCGCGATGCTGTTCTGAGGCGGTCGCATGGTAACGTCGTCTACAACGTTTTCATGTCCGGCCGAGGATCCTTCAACGCAACCCTCGTCGAAATACAATGCATCGGTTCGCGCCCATTTCGACAAACATGCAGCAGCGATTTTTCGCCGAACCGATCGCATGTTTGCGGTGCTGATGGTATTGCAGTGGATCGTAGCCATTGCAGTCGCATGTTGGTTCTCGCCAAGCACGTGGGACGGCGCCCAACGCAGTCTTCATCCGCACATGATCATGGCGATCGTCGGCGGCGGTGTATTAGCGAGTCTGCCGGTTGCGATGGCCATTTTTTTGCCGGGACGAACGATGACACGCCACGTCATCGCGATCAGCCAAATCTTGTTTTCTAGCATTTTGATTCATCTGTCTGGCGGTCGGATCGAAATGCATTTTCACATTTTCGGGTCGTTCGCCTTTCTGGCGTCGTATCGCGATTGGAAAGTGCTCGTTGCCCCAACTGTGATTGTCGCTGCAGATCATATGGTCCGTGGCATCTGGTGGCCCCAATCGGTCTTTGGTATCCCCACCGCATCGCACTGGATCTGGATCGAGCACACGATATGGGTGCTGTTCGAAGAGAGCGTATTACTGATAACGATCCGTCAGAGTGTCAGTGAAATGCGATCACTTGCCGTTCACACCGTCCAACTCGAAGACGCCACTCAAAAAGCAGACGATGCCAACAAGGCCAAGAGTGAATTCTTGGCCAGCATGAGCCACGAATTGCGAACGCCGCTTAACGGTGTGATTGGGATGACCGAACTACTTGCGGAGTCAAAACTCAATGATCGTCAGCAGCGTTTTGTCCACGCCTGTCAATCGAGTGGTAAATCGCTACTAAAATTAATTAGCGACATACTTGATTATTCAAAGATCGAAGCTGGTTGCATGAAGCTCGAACAACGTCCCTTCGATCTACGTCAACTGTTGGATGATGTCATACTCAGCATGCCGATTCGCTTAGATGGCAAAAGCATTAAGCTGACTTCTCACCTCGACGATGTTCCGCCCCATGAGGTAGTCGGGGACAGCCATCGGTTGCGGCAAGTCCTGCTCAATTTGCTTGGCAACGCCATCAAGTTCACCGAGCAAGGCGAGATTCGATTAGTCGTCCATCCGCAACGTCTCGAAGCAGACGAGGTTGTATTGCTGTTTTCGATCGAAGATACAGGGATTGGCATCCCGTCCGATCGTTTGGAAAGTCTGTTTGAATCATTTTCGCAAGTCGATAGCTCGATCAGTCGCAAGTACGGCGGAACGGGACTGGGGTTGTCGATTGGAAAATCCATCGTAGAGAAAATGAACGGCGTGATTGGCGTTGAGAGCGAAGAGGGTGTCGGATCGCGATTCTGGTTTACCGCGACATTTCGTTATGCTGCCGATTCAAGCGAACCGCCGGAAGCAGATCCACCGACTGCTGACATAGCGAACAGCGAAACGACGAACCCCAACCCAGAAACCGAAGTGTACGAATACTCAGCTTCCTCGAGCCCCCGCATCTTGTTAGCAGACGACAATTGCGTCAACCAACAAGTGGCACGTGAAATTGTGATCGGATGTGGATGGCAGTGCGACGTCGTTGATAGCGGCATCGACGCACTCCGGGCGCTTGCTTCGCAACGTTACGATGTCGTGTTGATGGATTGCCGCATGCCGTTGATGGACGGATTTATGACGACCAAAGAAATCCATAAGCGAATCGCCGACGGGCGAATTCACTCGCGTCCTGCGATTGTCGCCTTGACCGCCAATGCGGTCCACGGCGACCGAGCACGATGTTTGGATGCCGGAATGGACGATTATGTCAACAAACCTTTCGAATCGACACAGCTGAAACAAGCTGTCAGCCGATTGCTGCCTTCACAACATTGTTGATCAATCAAACGTTGTACCGGAGCGATGAACGACCTCGCCCACCCTGCAACGTTTCCGGCACGACACCGCCAGATCGAAGCGTACAATACACGGATTCGCAACTGGACAATGCATTTCGCGGATCATTTCAATTTGAAGTGGCTTAGGAAAGGCTCAGAACCAAACACGAATCCATATGTTTTTCACGACAATTCGCGAATAAACTGTATTAGAATAGCTACGATGTTTCTGACGAGTAGCGATCGCGTCGGTGGTTAAAAGGATGTAACGACAGTGTGCATTCGCAAACTTTTCACCTCTTGAATGTTTTTTCGATTTGGGTCAGCAGTCCACCGAGTGGTCGGGATTTCAAGATGCACGAAGAACAAGCTGCGGGCGGCGGTGAATCGGAGGCTACGGGAATTCCTCCCGAGCCATCACCTGATGTGCCCGTCGATGACCGATTTTTGCTGCAGGCGTTGATGGACCACATTCCTGACAGCATCTATTTCAAAGATGCCAAAGGTCGGTTCATTCGAATCAATCAGGCCAAGGCGGAACGCTCGGGACTCTCCACCACCGACGACGCCGTGGGCAAGAGCGATTTCGATTTTTTTGATCACGATCATGCCCGCAAAGCCTTGGCCGATGAAATGGATATCATGCGGACTCGCCAACCGCTCATTGAAACCGAAGAGCACTTGATTTGGTCGAGCGGACTGGAACGCTGGGTGTCCACCACAAAGCTACCGCTGCAACGACAAGACGGCGAAGTCGTAGGCACCTTTGGTATTTCGCGGGACATCACCAAGTTAAAGCAAACCGAACGTGCGTTGGGGGCAGCGAAAGAGGCAGCGGAGACTGCGAATCGGGCGAAGAGCGAATTCGTTGCCAACATGAGCCACGAGATTCGCACACCGATGAACGGGGTGATCGGGATGGCTGAATTGTTGCTCGATACCCATCTCAATCCGGTACAGCGAGAGTACGCACAAGCAGTGCTCGAATCCGGCGAAGCTCTGTTAGGACTTCTGAATGATGTGCTCGACTTCTCGAAAATCGAAGCGGGCAAAATTGAATTGGATCCCACGCCCTTTGAAATCCGTGACAGCATCGGCTCGATGATGAAATCGCTAGCCGCGAGAGCGCATCACAAAGGGCTCGAATTGGCCTATCATTTTGATTCCAATATTCCGGAGATGGTGGTTGGTGACGTAGGGCGACTGCGTCAGATTCTGATCAACCTCGTTGGCAATGCGATCAAATTTACCGATGCGGGCGAAGTAGTGGTCGATGTCCAGGTCGCGCATCATGGCGTTAGAACGCCAAACGACCAGACCATCTCACTAAAATTTGCGGTGTCCGATACGGGGATCGGAGTGCCTCAGGACAAACTGGCCAGCATCTTTACGGAGTTTGAACAGGCGGATAAGTCGACCACGCGAAAATATGGTGGCACGGGTCTAGGATTGGCGATTGCATCGCGCTTTGTCGAACTGATGGGAGGACGATTGTCGGTTCAAAGTGAACTCGGACGAGGGACGACGTTCAGTTTCGTCATTGATCTGCCCATTGGGGCACCGCGAATCGCCAACAAGACGGAATTGGATCTCGAATCCATTCGCGGACTTCGCGTGCTGGTGGTCGATGACAATGCGACGAATCGTCGCATTTTGCTTGAGACGCTGTTGAATTGGGGACTGCAGCCAATGGCAGTTTCAAATGCCAAAGACGCATTGCAGCGAGTCAGAAGCGAAGTTGAAAACGGCACTCCTTTCCATCTGGTCATTTCCGACGTCAACATGCCCGAAACCGACGGGTTTGACTTTGTCGAATCATTGCGGCACGACCGCGAGCTCGCCGGAACCACCGTGATGTTGTTGACGTCAGCGATTCGGTCCGGCGACGCGATACGTTGTGACCAATTGAACGTCGCCACCCATTTGATGAAGCCGGTCAAGCAGTCCGAACTGCTGCGGGCCATTTCGCATGTGGTCGGACGTCAATCAATCGAATCGAGTTCACCCGAATCCGATACGGTCGGTTCCGCCACCGCCGCCGATTCGTCATCGCTTGACAGTATGCGTGTGTTGCTTGCCGAGGACAGTTTAGTCAATCAAAAGGTTGCCTTGGGGTTAATGCGAAAATGGGGGCATTGCGTAACCATTGCCCAAAATGGAATCGAGGCGGTCCAGATGAGTGGATCACAGGAGTTTGATTTGATCTTGATGGATGTCGAGATGCCCGAAATGGATGGTCTCGATGCGACGCGTGCAATCCGCAAACGCGAACAGAAGCAAGCGAGCCACATTCCCATCATCGCCATGACGGCTCATGCGATGATCGGAGACGAGCAGCGTTGTCGCGAAGCCGGTATGGATGCCTACGTCGCCAAACCGATTCGCCAGGAATTGCTGCTGCAGGCGATGACGACGTTGTTAACCAATAACGCTCGCTAAATCAGCGACTGCAGATTCGCTAGCGGAGCGTCGCTGCATTCATAGAAAGGCTATCGCTTGGCATTGTGGGTGACCGCTAGTTTAGAAAAGGTGGCCTGTGCCCCTTCGGATTCGTCACCTTCGTTGTCTTGCACGTACACTCCCGCTTTGAAATAGAACGTTTCATCGCCCCATCCCGAATTGCTGTCGATGATGTCCTGCGATTGCGATTCGCCGTTGACCGTGATGGTCAAGAGTCCATCGTTCAATTGAAATTGATAAGAAATCGCAGTGTTAAATTCGATGTTAGGAAACGTCAATTTTTTGTCTTTGCCCGCCGTCGGGCTCACCTTGACCAAGGCTTCGATCCGGTTTTTGAAATACTGTAGTTTCACCAAAGGTTTAGCTTTGCCAGTGTAACTGTGGATTTGCCCGATGATCACCTTTGAACTACTGGGAATTTTGCTGATTCGGCACTCGGCGTCCAGAATGTGAGTTCCTTGAGCGGTCCAATTAACCGAGGGGTCGCCGGGATCAAGCATCTCACGAAGCTCGGATCGTGGATACTCAGTGCCTTCGGTTTTGGCTCCAGTGACCGGACACCAAAAAGTGACAGAGCCATTAGCGTTCTTCTTGAAATACGAATCGTTGTAACCAGAAACAAGTTTCGTTACCGGAATCTCCGTTGCTTTTCCATCGGTGGATCCCGAAGCGTCCACGGGCAGGGTTAGTTTCCAGCAATTTAGATCGATGTCACCATGATCATCGGTCGGTACCACGCGCACGTCGGTTGGATCGGCAGCGTGACCAGGCCCGCTAACGACAGTGCCAAAACCGCACGCGACTAATATCAGGCAGGCAAACAGATCATTTCTCATGGATTGCTTTCGAAACACGAGCCGACGTCTTTTTTCCAATCGTTCTCTTTACTCCGTCCGAACACGGATGGGATACCGTGCCCTGCCATTTTTCGAATTGGGGGTGAAGGTCCAATTCGACACAACTTCAAATGTCGTTCGTCACGATATCTCGGTACCGCTATCGAAATATCCAATAAAGGATGGCCATGACGATCATCAACAGCGTTGACAGTAGACGTGGATCGCCCAAGCGGCTTTCACCAGGGATCTTCAAGGCAGCCCACGGCGGATCCCAGGCTAATTCAGAGCCACGCAAATCACCACTCTCAGCGGCGACGTCCGGCAACAATCGACTCAGCAGCGTCTGGGCGACCATGCAAGTGACGAACAGATAAAACGCCATCATCATGAAGCCACCGGGCAATTGATTCAGGGGTCCATCGGGGACCAGTGTGTTGGTTGCGAACACCGCGATCCCTAACACCGATCCACCGATCAGCGTGATGGCTGCGGCACGCGAGCTTGCACGACGCCAAAAGACACCTAACACCAAGACAGTGGTGATCGGCGGGGCGATGTGAGAGATAATGCTTGCCATGCCATTAAAAATGCTCTCGAACATGTTCAGAGCCGGCACCAATGACACTGCAATAATCAACGCGATACCGGCCGAAACACGTCCGACGCGGACGAGTGCCTTATCATCGACCGCCGGTTTGAACCGTTTGACGATGTCATAGCTAAATAGGGTCGAAATGGAGTTGAGTGCTCCCGAAACCGTGCTCATCAGTGCGGCCATCAAAGCGGCCACCAACACGCCACGTAGCCCAAGCGGCAACAATTCCGTAATCATGCTGGCGTAAATCCCTTTGGACTGCACGGCTCCGTCGACGGTGATCAACGACAAATCCAGACGCCCGTCAGTGAACAGCGCCCATGCGAGCAGCCCGGGAAGAACAAACAAGAACACTGGCAGGATCTTAAGCACTCCGGCAAAGATAGGTCCCTGACGAGCGTGCTGCTCATTCTTGGCACCAAGCACTCGCTGCACAATCGTTTGATCGGCACACCAATACCAAATCCCCAACACAGGATAGCCAAGCATGATCGCGTACCATGGCATATTGTCCGCGTCGCCATGAGGTCGCAACATTGACAGCCGTTGGCCTTGATCTTCGCGATCGAGAATCGTCAGCAGATTTTGCCAACCATCCCATCCTCCCGGCGATTCCACGGTGCCACCGAGTTGCCATAATGCCAACCCCGTGATCAAAACCGCGCCGCCCAGTAGCACAACTGTTTGTATACATTCGGTCACCACGACGGCCAACAATCCGCCCACGATCGTATAGATTCCGGTCAGTACACAGAGCACGACGATGCTGTACATCATCGGAATCTCAAGCAATTCTTCGAGGATGATGCCTCCGGTTAACAACGCGAAGGCAATATGAATCACGATCGCTGTCAAAATGGAAACGAACGCCAAGCAATCGCGGCAGACGCGGTTGTAACGCCGCTCCAGAAAATCGGGCAGCGTTGCGATCCCTGAACGGATGTAGAACGGTGCGAAGAACAGCCCGAGCAATACCAGCGTAAAGCCGGCCATCCATTCGAAGTTTCCATTTAACAAGCCGGTGTCGAAACCGTTTTGCGCGAGACTGACTAAATGCAACGTGGAAATGTTGGTGGCAAACAGGGACAGTCCGATGCTGGCCCAGCCAAGACTTTTGCCCGCCAGGAAGTACTCACTGGCTGCGCCTTGCTTCTTCTTATGCAGCCAGGCGGCAAACAATCCGATCGCCACGATACCGACCAGATACCCCACGGCAACAAGGATGTCGATGGTGCTGAGATGAACGTGAACACCGGTCGAGAGGTGCTCGGAAGTATTTTGCAGACTTGCCATCGGCAAGGAGAGAGAAGACATCGAGGATTGAATCACTGAGCACGAGGAGCGAAAGGGCGGCAGGGATGTGGCGAGCGGGCGGCGAGCACGCCCGGTACGTTATCGGTATCGTTTCAAATTTTGTTGTTTTTATCCAGTTGGAGTCTGTTTTAAACGCCCCGGCAACGAAGGTCGACATGGCCTGCGTTGCTCGAAAATTACAGTCGCTCGAAGATTGCAATAGTACGCCTTGCGACTACGGTTTCGAAGCTTCCATCGCATCGCCGGACATCAGTGCGTCCATCTCCTCTTCGCTAACCGGCTCTCGCGGCGGCCGATTGGAGGTATCAACGACACGATTGCCGCCATCAGAGCATCCCAACAAGAAAGGTACCAACAAGAGTGAATAGAGCCAAACACGCATTTTTACTTCCATTCTATTTAAAAGCCAAGTGAAACTGAAATAATGCTGATCTTCTTTGAGTAGAAAGATCGATCTGGTGCCGTTACTAAAATTCGCCGTCGATGACTTCGTGACTGGCACGCGTTCCCAAAGCGCCCCATAAACCGTAAGGGCTTTTCGATCCGGCGGCTCGGTGAGGATACAGCGTCGTATTCGCGTTTTTCCAAACCACGCCACTCTCTCCGACGACTCCGTCCTGACTTCGCCCGGATTCAATTGAATCCGTTATAAATTTCACCGCCCCATCGGCCATCAAGACGTGCGCCCCGCCCTGATGCCGGCTGCTCGCTGGATAGATTCCATCCCACGCGCTGTTGATTCCCCCGCGTGCGCAGACTTCGCTATTGGGCGGCAGAATTGTATTCATCTGACTGTATCCAGGGTCGGCACCCGCCCAACAGTAGCCGCGTCCCCATTCCGCCCAACTCGAGGTGCTGGTGGCCCAAAATTGCGGACGAGCTGCATCAATTTGCGGACGGCAAGCAACTGGGTTTTCGCCCGCGGCGGTGCTTCGTCTCGGATGCGTGGTAATGTGTTGGTCCCCTAGATCCGTGTTGATCTCAGCCATACAAACAGTATTCGCGAGTCCGTCTAAGATGTCGCGGAACTTGTACGACATTTGAATCGCAAAACATCCTCGCGCAGCAGCCCGCGGCCGCGTGTCGTCTCGTCCCGCACTCTCTTTCGTTCCCAGCCATGGGCCGGTATGCATATGGTCGGTCGAATCTCCGTAGCAAACCGCGTAGTTGGTTCGACCACCCGCAGGCAAGCCGAACCCGGGATCGCTGGGGCATCGCAATGTGGGCATCTCCGTAAACCAAGGCGTGTAATCTTCGGTATACGAATCTTCGTTGCCCACTGCGACCCACGGAACAATGCCGTAGGCCGGAAAGCTGACGCCATTGATCACCGATGGATTGCTGATTTGTTCCCACATCGCCTGCTGCTCAATAAACGGCAGAATGCCAACAAACGCACTCAGACGCTCGTGTTGATACGTCCGTTCTTGCCACCAATTTTGTCCGGCAGGTAGCACTTTGCTTCGCGGTCCAGTGCCGTGCCTTGGGATCGCATTGAAGGCGGCATGATAATTGTGAATCCCCAAACCAATTTGCTTGAAGTTATTGCTGCAACTCATCCGTCTCGCGGCCTCGCGCGCCGCTTGAACGGCTGGTAGCAAGAGCCCCACTAAAACCCCAATAATTGCAATGACAACGAGCAGCTCCACCAGCGTAAAACCAGTTCGACATTGTTTTGCATTCATTTTCGATCTGCCTAAAAAAAACAGGAAATTACGTGCAACTACCCGGACGCTAGGGTAGCGTATTTCGCCTAAGCCGCCGTTTAACAGTGGCTGACGTTACGCTATCATGGGGGTTTCCAAAACCTTGTCGAGGAATATTTGCGACATCAGCATGCTGAATTGCGACATCTGACGGCGGAGCCTCGCTGCCTAGGTGCAGCGAGCAGACTATTGAATCTGTGGGAAGCATTGTCCCGAAAAACACAGCACTACGCCGAAACCCAATGCTTCCCACGATCTATCACGACTAGCGATAAACCATACGTTTCCATCCTAAATGAAATCCAAGTCCCGCCCGAAAGTGGCTCTAATCGTAGAAAGCTCACGTTCCTATGGACGGAACTTGTTACGTGGAGTTGCATCCTTTGCACAATCGCGGACGAATTGGTCGCTGCTGCACCAGGAAATGACACTCGACATGTCGTTGCCTGGATGGTTATCGTCACCCAATATTCAGGGAGTGATCGTTCGTGCCGACAGAGGAACGATCGGTTCTCTGCGTCAATTGCATGTTCCGCTAATCGATGTCCGTTGCCACGAACACTTTGATGGCGTTCCACGAGTTGAAACAAACGACCAATTGGTTGCCAAGTTGGCGTTTGACCACCTTTGGGATCGTGGGTTTCGGCGATTCGCATTTTGCGGATTTCAACACGCTCACTACTCGGCGACACGCCTTTGTTTTTACAAGGATCTCGTCGCCGGTGCAGGCTGCCCGTTGTCTTACTATGAAACGCCCAGTCGCCGCGAACTGCCGTTGACGCAAATCGAACAGTCCGGTGTCAATGACGAGACTCAGTTGTCCCTGTGGCTCCAGTCGCTGCAACCGCCAACGGGGCTTTTCGTTTGTAACGATATTCGCGGCCAACAAGTGCTCAATGCTTGCCGCACGCTGGATATCGCTATTCCCGACGACATCGCAGTGATCGGGGTGGACGATGACGATGTGATTTGTCCGTTGACCGATCCACCGCTATCAAGCGTTCGCCCGGATGCAGAAAGGGTCGGATACCGGGCCGCTGAAATATTGCAGCAGATGATGAATGGCGGTGCGGCGCCCGCATCGATCGAATACGTGCCACCCACGTCCGTCGTGCAACGCATGTCAACTCAGGTGATTGCGACCGATGACCGCGAAGTCGCGCGGGTATGCAAGTACATTCGCGAGCACGCCTGCGAGGGAATCGATGTGTATGACGTTGCTGAGTTTACGACCTTGTCACGCCGCCAGCTCGAACGTCGTTTCCGCAGCGAACTCGGCCGCACCCCTCACGAAGAGATCATGAAGGTCCAGATTTCAAGAGTCGAAAAATTGTTGCAAGAAACCACGCTGACGCTTGAGCAGATAGCGCCCTTGGCCGGGTACAGCCATAAGGAACACTTAAGCAAGGTCTTCAAGCGTTTAAAAGGCAAGAGCCCAGGTGAGTATCGCC
>NZ_ANOG01000505.1 GCF_000346295.1 Rhodopirellula maiorica SM1
TTTGAATCTCGATCAACGAGCCGATTTTTACGTGACCAATTTCTCCGGCGAATACAACACGCTGTACGAGCAACAGTCCGCAGGGACATGGAAGGACAGCACGGCGAAGAAAGGCTTGATCGCCAACGTGTTGCCGATGGTCGGGTTTGGTACCGTTGCAGCGGACTACGACAACAATGGTTTGCCTGAATTGTTCGTTAGCAACGGCAATGTGGACACTTACGTGGCAGACGAAACCACCAACGAGCCGGTGCTTCAGACGCAGCCCGTCCAACTCTTCGAACTCAATTCTGCGCTCCAGTACACGTCGATTCAATCGCAACAAACCGACGACTACATGCGACAACGTCATTTCGGACGCGGCGTTTGGACATGGGATGTCAATCGCGATGGTCGCGTCGACACGGGCGTGACGCATCAAACCGAAGCCGTTGCGGTTTTGGTCAATCACAGCGAGACAACGAATCACTGGATCGAATTGCAGTTGGTCGGTGTGAAATCGGCGCGCGACGCCATCGGCAGTCGTGTCACCCTGCATGATCAAGGCTTCGATCGAGTGGGCTGGGTCACCGCAGGCGATGGCTATTTGTGCAGCAGCGAACGCGTCGTGCGATTCGGGATTGGCAAGTCAAGTTCGCCATGCCGTATCACTATCAGCTGGCCCGATGGCAGTACGCAAGCCTTAGAGGAGCTCTCGCTCGACGCCCGATGGCAGATTGTGCAAGGCAACGCCCCGCATCGGCTGGATTGACCCCGCGATGTCGGGCGCCGCTGTGCCTAGGGAAAACGCTGTGTCTAGGGAAAACGCTGTGCCTAGGGAAAACGCTGTGCCTAGGGAAAACGCTGTGCCTAGGGAAAAACAGCGTTGTTGTGGCTTCACATTGTCTCGGGAATCGCCGGAACCGGTTTGCTGTGTCGCTCAAGCATTCGCTCAGCGAATGGACGCTACTGAACAAATTCGCAGCACACAGTTAGGTGCGATGCGTAAATCTACGCCTTACATCGTGGATTGTAGCTTGACTCCACTCCTTTGGCTGCCTAGATTTAGTCTATAGACTTTGTGCTGTGTGACCTATTTAGCGAGGTGATTGAAGTGCGTTTATCGACAGTACGTGGGGCTTTTATCACCGGTTCGGTCCTTTGGTTGGTGGTGTTGATCGGCTGCGGAGGACCGGATAACTCGAATTCGTCTCCTGAGGTGGATGAACTGCAGCAGTTTCTGTCGGAGCATCCCGACATTGATAATCCTGAGGATGAGGGGCCTCCATGATTTAACGGCCCCGTAGATTTGTCATGTGTCATTCCGCGTCGCGGTCACGCGACTGCAGCTTGTGTTCGCGGTCAACGTTCGACTCTCTTCGGGTGTACTCGGCACTACATTTCCATTCGCCGGCGCTTTTGATGCGAGGCGGCTACTTTTGACCTTTCTTTTTTCTTTTGTAGGCGGAGGATCTGAAATGATTAAACCATTGCACCGAGCGGGCTTCACGCTTGTTGAGTTGCTAGTTGTGATCGCCATCATCGGAGTGTTGGTGGGATTGCTGTTACCCGCGGTCCAGGCTGCTCGCGAGGCGGCACGGCGGATGAGCTGTAGTAACAACTTCAAGCAACTTGGTTTAGCGATTCACAACTATCACTCCGCCTACAATCAATTGCCGTTGCAAATGGGAGGCTCGGCCCAGGTGTCTGGATTTGCCGCCGACGCGCGGCGACCGGGAACTGCGACGATCCCGAAGGGGAACAATCGTTTCTGGTTAAGTGCGTTGGTGGGGCTGACTCCTTTTTTGAACAGCAATCCCTTTGGGAACAGATCAGCAACCCCTATCTGATTCCCGCAGGGGATCCTGGAGAAGGGCTATTGTTTTCAGCAATGGGCCCCTACCCGGCAAAGGACTTGGCACAGGAACACAAGGTCATGGCGAGAGCATGTATCGGCCATGGTTGACCACGATTGGGACATTGCGTTGTCCAAGCGATCCCGGCGACGGTCTGCCTGCGCAAGGCCGTACAAATTATGCGTTCTGTCTCGGAGACGCGATTCAGCAAACCGACGAAGGGTATACCAGCGTATCGGGTTTCAAAAACAGTACCCGCGCCCAGCGGGCTCGCGAGTCATGTCGAGGCGCATTCGTCCCTCGAAAAACGATGCGGTTCCGCGATATCTTAGATGGGCTTGCCAACACGGTCGTGATGGGCGAGATCAAAACGGATCTCGGAGACCGGGATGCATCGACCGAGCTCATCAAAAGCACCACTGAGAATATTCTGCGCACCAATCCTGGGGTTTGTGGATCACAGCGAGACCCTGAGCGGCCTGCATTTTGGTTGCAATCGCTTGGCAGCGGTTTTGCATTCACCGGTGGAGCCGAGCGTCGACGAGGCTATGCGTGGAGCTTCGGAAACGCGATGAATACTGGGTTTCATACGATCCTTCCACCCAACAGTGAGATTTGTGCGTCGAATTGGGTGAACGCGAGTGGTGGCTCTTCAAACGGCGCGTATTGGGGCGAAGGTGTGTATTCGACAAGCAGTCGCCATCAAGGCGGAGTGCACGTGTTGATGGGCGACGGTGCGGTCAAGTTCGTGACTGATTCGATCGAAGCAGGTCAAAGCAGTCACGCCACGGTGCGACAGGGTGGCACCTCGGCTGACCCCGTATTCGCAACCACTCCTGGGTCCCCAAGCCCGTTTGGTTTGTGGGGAATGCTAGGAACCCGCGCGGGTAAAGAGGTCATTGACGAACCGTTTTAATCTCGTCCGCCCGTCGGTTGTCCTTGAGGGGACAATGCCTGGTTGAACGAAGAGTAGAATCGGAGCCGCTACCGCTTCGAATAATCCTTGGGGAACTGGTCAGAACGGAGGGTGGCCTGGAAATCACTCGATCTTCAATTCGACTCACCCCGGTGGAGCCCAATTCCTTCGCATGGATGGTTCGGTCCAGTTTGTGACGGAAAACCTCAATTTCGAGACTCTCTCGAAACTGGTTAACCGACGTGATGGCGAAACGATCGAAGAAATTTAGTTCTCGTCGGGGCGATCGAAGCTGAACTTGCTATCTTGTACGACGGCCATTCGTGGCCGTCTTTGCTTTGGGAGCCAGAGTTGGTTTTGAGCCGGCGTTAGTTTTATCCCAACAGTGATGGGGGATTCACTCGCCAAACCACTACTTCGCTTTTATTTCAGTAACACTTTGATTTTAGTATGAAGATGATACAAATGATTGAGATCCATGCGAACGTCTCGCGGGTCGCAGCTGTTTTAGTGCTATTGACTGCGTCAATGAGTGTGGGCTGTCGGCCAAATGATAAACCCGATCTAGCGGTCGTCACAGGAACGCTGACCAAAAACAACCAGCCTTATATTGGCGCGACAGTCGAGTTCTATCCCGAGCAGCCCGGCGCGGCCTCGTACGGAACCACAGACGAAACGGGTCGATTCACTCTCCGTTACTCCACCGGCGATCCAGGAGCCGTGCCTGGCAAACACGCCGTCCACGTGATCGGGGGACGTGTGAAAGGTGGCGACGGGGCCAGCGCCACGCAGTCCGAAGCGACCGAAGCGACCGAAGCGACCGAAGCGACCGAAGAGACCGAAGAGACCGAAGAGACCGAAGAGACGTCAGCGACGGCGGATTCGTCCTTGACGGGCGGTCCAGGAACGGTCGCGAATTTAACCGCCAAAGTGTTTGAAGGGAAAGTCAACGACATTCCATTGACGATTCCTTAAGCCCGCGACTACCGTATCGGATTCGCAGCTTAATGCTGTTCTTTTTCATGGGACGCCCATGTGGCGTCCACTTCTTTGCCGCCGGTTGGCTGCCGTATCACTACGGCATCTTATTGACCGACCTGGATTCCCACGGCCGCGTGCAGGCTCGGAAAGTCCACCAAAATTGATGCGGCGCGGTATTTGCATCCGCCCTGCGGTGGAGTGGGGTTGATGGCATCAGCGGTTCAGACTCGCTGTGCGTTGGGTCGATTTGACGAGCATTGCCCCTTGCCTTGCTTGAAAAGTACTTAATCGTTTGACGTTAGGAACTCGAATCAATCGTCTCCCCCCAAAGTAGAAACCGATGTCCACCGAAAACAAGCTTCTTTCCACTTACCGGCTCGGTGATTTGCAGCTGAGCAGTCGTGTCGTGATGGCGCCGATGACGCGTGGACGTGCGGGACAGGAGATGACCGCCAACGAGCTGATGGCGACGTATTACGAGCAGCGTGCCGGTGCGGGTTTGGTCATCACCGAGGGCACGTTTCCTTCGCGAATGGGAGTGGGATGGCTACACGCTCCGGGGATCTACACCGACGAAATGGCAGAGGCGTGGCGACCGGTGGTTCATGCGGTCCATCGCCATGAAACACCAGTTTTTATGCAGTTGTGGCATACCGGTCGCACATCGCACAGCGATTTTCTTGATGGCAAGTTGCCGATTGCCCCTTCGGCCGTCCGGCATCAAGGGTCCGGCACCCCGACGCCAAAGTCCGACGGCAAAGAGGTACCTCGTCAGACGCCTCGGGCTTTAGAAACGCATGAAGTTCCCGGCGTGGTTCATGAATATCATCAAGCTGCCGAGCGAGCCAAGGGGGTTGGTTTTGACGGTATCGAAATTCATGGTGCAAACGGCTACTTAGTCGACGAGTTCTTGCAATCGCGAACAAACAAACGTGATGACGCATATGGCGGTAGCATCAAAAAGCGGTTCCAATTTCTTAAAGAAGTAATTGAAGCGACCTTAACCGTGTTTCCTTCGAATCGCATTGGTGTACGTCTCAGCCCCAATGGCAAGTTCAACGACATGGGATCCGAAGATTTTCGTGAGCAGTTTTTGTATGTTGCCGAGGCCCTGGATTCATACGATCTGGCCTATTTGCATCTCGTCATCGGCGCCGATTTCGGAGGCTTTCACGAAATGGGCGAACCGATGAGGTTGTCCGAATTCCGCAATGTCTACAGCGGTACGATCATCGCCAACAACGGTTTCGACCAAGAATCAGCGGAACAGGCAATCGGAAATGGCGAAGCCGATTTGGTTGCGTTTGCACGCCCGTTTATAAGCAACCCCGATTTAGTCAATCGTTTTGCCAACGGTTGGCCGCTGGCTGAACCGAATCAAGAAACGTTCTACACTTTCGACGCCGAAGGCTACACAGACTATCCAGCCTTCATCCCGCAACAAGAACTTGTACAGCGTGACGCAAGCGGAGCCAAGTGAATCCCGGCGGCGACGCTGGGGGAGACAGACAAGTTTTCTCGCTGGAAATCGAGATTTAAATGCTTTGCAGCGGCACCCGCACACGTCACGATGGATAGGGTTCGAGCGTTTGCTTCATTCCTAGTTGAGGGCGGAAACCATGATCGCTATCGAAGGCGTCCGCAAGGACTCCATTCGCAGTCACTATCAACTTGGTACGCTTTTCTATCGGTTGCTGTGGGGGCCTCACATTCATCATGGGCTTTGGCATGGTGACGAAACGCCCTACGTTGCACAGTGTCAATTGACGGACACGCTTGCTGATAGAGCTCGCATTCGCAGCGGCGACAAGGTCGTCGATATTGGTTGTGGAATGGGCGGTTCGTCGATCCGGTTGGCCAAGCTTCGTAGTTGTGACGTGACCGGCGTCACACTCAGTCCCGTACAACGACGTTGGGCTATGGTTTCATCAAAGCTGAAACGCGTGGGCAAACGGACTCGGTTCATCGCCGATGATGCCGAGCAAGTCAGCTTTGATCCTGCCAGCTTCGATGTCGTGTGGAGCGTCGAATGTACCGAACATCTGTTTGACAAATCACAGTTTTTTCAACGAGCGGCCGGATGGTTGCGACCGGGCGGCCGGATCGCGATCTGTGTTTGGTTCGAAGGGGAAGACACAACCACGGGGATCATCGCCGACAATGCGAAGAGGTGTGCCAGCGTTTTGTGTGCCCGTCGTTGGCCACGCGAGCAGACTACGCTCGCTGGATGACCGATGGCGGATTGCGAGTCACTTATAACGAAGACTGGACCGACCGCGTCGCACGAACGTGGGAAATCTGTAAACAGCGTGTCCAGCGGAGCGGGGTTCGCCACATCGCCAAAGTGCTTGACCGAGAACAAGTCGATTTCATCGACGGTTTCGACACGCTTCTGAATGCTTATCGCAGCGGAGCGATGCAGTACGGAGCCATCGTCGCTGAAAAACAAGCATGACACTCGACGCAAAATGCAGCACTCGCGTTAATCGGATGAGCCGCGGGCCGTCAGACGATTCAAGTCGTGGACCGGAAGGTCGGCTAATTCGGTCATGAACGACTCGTCAAACACCAATCGGTCGCGAGAATACTTGCGAATTTGGTTTAATACCTTGAATCTCGCCACCTGGGCCACTGTCGAGAAGAGCCGAATTTAGGTGTGGCTGGACGCGATCCCTTCGATGATAATCTCTGATGGCCGCGCTAGGCGTCCTCTATTCTTGTCGAACGTTCACCTCCTAACCCCCCAAAATAATCCATGGATCTCCTTCGACGATTCTCGAAATCATCGCGAATTTGGGCCACGTTGTTCTCGCTGCTGTGCGTCACTACGGCATTCGCCGGTGAACGACCGAATATTATTTTTTTGATGTCCGATGATCAGAGTTTTTACTCGCTGGGCTGCTATGGTAACGAGGATGTGAAAACGCCCAATCTAGACCAATTGGCCGCCGACGGGATGGTGTTTGACAATCACTATGATACGACCGCCATCTGTATGGCCAGTCGTGCCAATGTGATGACCGGGATGTTGGAATACAAAACCGGCTGCAATTTTGATCACGGGCCGATGACGCAAGACAAGTGGCAGCAGAGTTACCCAATGCTGCTTCGCGGAAACGGTTACCGAACCGGTTTTGCAGGAAAGCTAGGATTCGAGGTAGTCGATGCACCGGGGAGCAAAGACTTGCGACTTCCCAGCGACGATTTTGATGTGTGGGGCGGAGGTCCAGGCCAAACGAGTTACAACACCCGACAAAATAAGTCGATGGCAAAGTACGCCGACGAGTATCCGCACTCAACATTGTCCTACGGTGCCTTCGGTCGCGACTTTGTTCGTGATTCGGCTGCCAAGGAGCAGCCGTTCTGCTTGTCGATCAGCTTCAAAGCACCTCACATGCCCGCGACACCCGATCCTCGTTTTAATGATGTCTATGCAGGGATGACATTCAAAAAACCGGCCAACTTCGGTCGCGAACATGGCACGCACTTTTCCAAGCAAAGTCGTCAAGGGCGTCAATACGAGCGGTTTCATTCCTGGCACTACTCGGACGATTACGACAAAGTCATGGCAAAGTACCATCAACAGATTTACGCCATCGACGTGGCCGTGGGAATGATCCGTGAAGCGTTGGAAGAACATGGAGCCAGTGAGAATACCGTGATTTTCTACACTTCGGACAATGGGTTTTTGTGCGGTTCGCATGGCTATGGTTCCAAGGTGCTGCCGTACGAAGAAGCGTCCCGCGTCCCGTTGATCGTTTACGATCCTCGGCACCCAAACCGTGGAAAACAACTGCGAACCGACTCGCTAACCGGCAATATCGATTTTGCTCCGACCATTCTTGCCTTGGCCGGCATCACGCCGCCCAGCAACATGGATGGACGCAGTCTGATGCCGGTCCTTGATGATCCGACCACCGACATCCACACCTCGCTGCCGCTGATCAACGTATGGGGCCCAGCCCAAGTCCAGTCGC
>NZ_ANOG01000506.1 GCF_000346295.1 Rhodopirellula maiorica SM1
GGTCACGCGAGCGCGTCGTCAATGGAAGCCCGACAGCCGGGGTTACTACACCCGCCAAATCGGCTGGAAGCTGAGCAAATCCGGCGTCCGGCAGCAGCATAAATTCATCTTAGGTACCGACCTTCGCCAAGCTGAGATTCGCGAGGTTAAGCTCCGGGAGATCTGGACGGCGATCGCAAACCGTTCCCGTGAACCGAACCCGCTCTGGTCTGGAACCGACCTGGAGGTAGCCCGAGCCGCGGCCAAGGGGGCTAGTGAATTTATCTTGACGCGTAACGTCGGTGAATCGCCGACGAACTATGCGCAGCGACTGCGGAGGTTCCAGAAACGCGTTACTGGCATCGTGGTGACACCGGAAGATCGACGCGCCTGGCGAATCGGAGACGAGAATCTGGCGAGATTGGAAGCAATCGATGACAATGGCCAGCTCGCGACCATCGACACACTGCTCGACAACGTGGAGCCAGCAAAAATTCTGGCGATGCGAGAGTCTGAGAGGGTACTCGTTGCTGCTGGTATACCGCTCACCGCATCCCAAACAGGTTCCTCGACCGTCCAACCTTTCGTTGGCGACGAAGTGCCTGCCAGCGAACGGCATCAGTCGCCTCGGCCAGGGGCGACTTCTTGCGTGAAACCGCCGGGCGCCATCGCGACCGCAGTGTCATTGCACCAAGCAATGAAGCAATACCAGGAGTACCTAGAACGTGAGTTCCACCGCCCAGAAACGAACCAAATTTCCCCCTGGGGCAAAACCCAGGTAAAGCAGGTAGATACCCTGATTCAACATCACGGGGACCGCTCAATTGGCGAGTTGGACGCATCCGAAATAAACGAACTAATCGGGTACTGGCGTCGTCGCCCCTGCAAGCTCAGAACGACGACTCCGATGACGGCGAAAAGTTGCAAAAACTATCTGAGCGCACTCACTCGCTTCTTGAAATGGCTGGACACCAGTTCGCGGTTCGATTGGACGAAACCCATTGCCTTCGGCGACATGGACACGCGAATCAGACGACTTGCTGTCGACCACGCACGAAAAAGCCTGGAGCAGGTAGACACCTTCTCACTTGATGAATTGAAACTGCTGATGCGTTACGGCCAGCCGTTCGATCGGCTCCTGCTCCTGCTGGGGCTCAACTGCGGCTTCGGTCGTGCAGAGATCGCGTCAATACTGGTAGGCGAAGTTCATCTATTCTCAGCACACTCGCCCCGTCACCAGGAAATCCTAGACTTCAAATCGACGGCAGAGGATTCCTTCATCAAGCGGGTACGTCGCAAGAGCGGCGTTTATGGAGAACACATTCTCTTCCCATTGACCGTCAAGGGCATCCAGTGGGCAATGAAGCGTCGCAAAGCATTCCCTGGTTACGGAGATCATGCCGTTCTCGTAGTCAATAAAGCGGGCACCGCCCTCGATCAGCCCACCAAAGCCGGCAACGCAAACCAAATGATCCCGAATCACTTTGATCGGTTGATCAAACGCATTCAAGTCGATAGCCACGATATTCGGCCGTTGTCGTTTGGAAAGCTCCGCAAGACTGGCAGTCAACTTATTAAACGTTTCTCTGACGGAGAGATCATGGGGGTATTCGATTGTCATGGGCAACCCGTCAAGAGTGACGCCCTAACCGATGCGTACAGCAATCGTCCATTTGGTCGCGTGTTCACCGCGATTCGAGACGTTCAAGAATATCTGCAGCCCGTGTTTAAGGAAGCGGGCGAAACTCCGTTTATCAGTCGGAGCTAAACATCAAGCGAGTAACGATCGCAGCCATCGCGAGACGTTTAAGTATTCATGGAAGCTTTCAGCGACGAACGCACCAAATGTTCACGCCTCGAATAGGCAGGGCAATGCGAATCGCTTTAACATCCGGCGAGTCCTCGTATTGAAGCGCCTTCCCAGGGCAGGGTCTAGCCATGAACAACAATCAGCCGCTGCGATTCTTCAACGAGGTTTCATGTAATTCACCTCAGCCGACGATCAGGGCTAGTGCACGGCTTCGACCTCAAAAAACCACTGAGAAATGCACGGTTCTTTTGCGATCCTCGGTGATTCTATTTCCGGGCTAATTACCTGCAATTCAAGCAAATGGGGCAGTATTAATTACACTTTACTCCTGATGGAAGATGACCTCCAGTTGTCCCCCACCATTCCACGTTAGCAGCTTCAAATTTCATCCGAAGCTTGAATGAACGATTTAAAGCAAGAGGTGACAAGCGAATGCGGGTGGTTGCTTCGGATACACCGGAAACAACGGTTTTCGTGAAGACTCTCAATTTGACTTAACTCAGAATGCAAGAATCGAGAACCTAAATCCTGAAGCGGTTTTCGCCCGTTTAAGTTACGCTTAATTCGGATTGGACTCCGTCTGTGCCGGGATGAATTAATTCAGCCCCCGATCCCAACTATGTCCCCAAGTTGTCCCCAGTGCCAGGCCTCCTGCGGGACACCGCCTTCGCGGCTTCGGTCGGTTACACCGACCGCAATTAGCCTGGAGCGTAATCCGCCTCGGGCGATGCACCCGCCTGCACGAACAAATCGACATTCGTGACATCGGTGAAAGGATCTCCGCGCGCATGAGACCTGAAGAATCTGCCGATATCCGAACCCGAGAAATGGTTCTCGCGTATTTGTGGGTTAACAGTTGAGCTTGCATTCGTCCCTAAAAGGCCCGTCACTAACTGCGTCTTCCAGAGTCGAGTGAGGCCAAGAAACGTGGCGGGTGGCCCGGTCTCTGTGTGTCAACACAAGGGCCACCCGCAAACGCCTCAAAACTGCATAAATCTTCGACAGGGCCTATTGATAGTCGAATTGAACGGTTGCAGAGGTATCACTATCGCAGACAGCTCGAACCCAGCAGGCCGAGAACGCTGCCGGAAACTCGTGACGAGCTGCAGTTCCCTCTGGGACAGTGAAGCTCTTGTAATTCACCCACAGGCCATTTCCGTCCAGATCAATCTGCAGAGTGATGGTGGCTGCACCGGAGTGGGCGTGGGAAATTGAGGCGGTCTTCTGATCGTAACCTTTCATCAGGTACGGATCCGAAGGGACGCCGGCTTTGACGTTCGTTTTCAACCACGGGGCACCCTTCCCGATGGGCTTGCCGAATTTCCAGAGGTCGTCGATTCCACCGAACCACAAACCTGTGTTGTGTGTTTCGTCGCGGAAAATGTGACCGCCGTTCTTTGCATCAGGCCGAATTCCAGACAAGACAAGCAGGCCGTTCCAAGAACAGAAGTCCGTGATTTGCTTTGAATGGCTAGAGACTGGTCGCATGAGGTTCCAAGCAGGGGGCGCACCGTTTGTGACCAGTGGGATTTCGTAGAACGTGCCGTGGATGTTCGCGAAATGGCGTTCCGATTGAACTTCGCGTGACGCTCGCGGCCATCCCGAGGCGAACGGCTTGTCGTAGGCGACGTCACCTTTGGGCAGTCGATACGTTTGTCCTTGATAGTTCACAACCACCGATGCATCGTCGACCGTGAATTCAGGTTCGATGTGTAGTTTTTCAGCCAGAGTTGCGTCAGGTTGCACCGGTTCAAATTCGAATTCGGCTTTGCTAAAGTCGAAGAAGCGATCGTCGTCGGTGATGACTCGCAGATCACGGTTGCGTTTTGCCGGGTATGCGAGACCGGTCAGCACGCCCGTGTCTCGAACGTCCGCCAGCCCAGCGAACAACGCTTTGTTTTCTGGCTTGCCTGCGTCCGCGTATTTTGCCGTCGTTTGATGCAAGAAGGCAGTAGCGACGCAATCGCGGTCGGTGCTCAGTCGCATCCAGACTGCATCAAAATCGTTCGGCAAAACTTTTCCGACGTATCCGTTTCCGGGCACCTCGATGGTCTCAAGGTCGGTCCACGAACCGTCGCCGTTTCGATCGACTTGAAGATTGAACCGAACCGGGGCAGCATTGTCCGCGATGTCGGCCACGCCGGCCGATGCAGTGGCGACGCTGGTTGTGCCCAGGGCGGAGACTCCAACAAATGTTTCGTCTTGAGATTTCACAAACGCGATGTGAGGTAGGCTGTAGGCGCCTTTGCCGTGCTGGACCGCATTGCCGGGTATTACAATTTTGCCCGCTGGAAACTGCCGTGCATAAACTGAATCCCGCACGTTCTTACCCCAAGTTATCGAATAGTCCGTTGGCTTCCACGATGGCGGCAGTGGCGGGTCGCCTCCACTGTCAAGCCGCCCGTCAACCGCAAGGTAGACCGTTGCGGGTCGGTCGATCACAAACTCGTAACCCTTCGCAGGTTCGCGCCAGTTGCCGCGATCAATGGTCACTCGTGGTAGCTCGGCGAGTTCGTTCGGTAGCCCGGTGATCTCGAAGTCCTCGGTTGTTCGGAAAGCCTTCGCTTCGATGGGACTCTTTCTTCCGACGGCAAGGTGCACGATGCGCCGATCAAATCCAGATACCAGAAATGGGTCCGACGGTGTGTTCGCTTTCACGTCGTCTTCGATCCAAGGTCCGCCATACCCGCTTGCGGGCCCCCAGTTCTTCAATTCCTCGTATTCGCCAAACCAGAGATTGCTTTGCGGTTGGCCGGCAAGCGGGTTGCCTTGAATACTGGTTTCATCGGTGGCCAAGACCAGTTTTCCGTTCCAGTCACAGAAGTCCGGAACGTATCGCAGGTGGCTTCCGATCGGTTTGATGCCGGCTGAGTTGGTGGCGGAGAATGTTTTTGGAAAGTCGTAAAACATCCCATGCATGTCCATCATCCAACGGCCATCGGTGATCTCACGAATACGTGGCCATTCGGTGTACCACCCATGACTGGCATCGTTGCAGTAGGCAGCTTTGGGCAGCAGATACGTGTGCCACTTTCCGTCATCAAGAACCTTCAGTCGTACGCTGCGGCGATCCCAGCCCATCGTCCAGATCGGATCGTCGCCATCGCTGCCACCGGTGATTCCTTGGGGGCCGGTTACTTCGGTGAACTGTCGGCGTTCCACAATGTTCCAGTTCGTTCCGTCAAATTCTGCGAGGACACCGCGTTCTTCGGGTGACTTTGCTTTTCCTCCAACGAGCACATCGTTGTAATCACCCACATGGAGCTCGCCGTTATTCGAAATGACAAGTCGTCCCTGCGATGTATAGCCGCCTTTGCCGTGCCAACCGGGGACGGGCTTCTTGAATAGTCGCGTCACAGAGAGCGTGTGAATGTTGGCTTCCCAGATGGAGCCTTCCATATCGATGTAGTAAACCATGTTCGCGGGATCTTTCAGGTGACGCGCGATCGCCGTGACACGGATGGGCATGTCCTTGGGCTGAATCGTGCGCACGTTTCGATCTGCATCGATCAGATGATGACCGATCAAAAGTTGGTTTGATTCGGCATGGATCATACGTCCGGCTGGCGTACCACCGACGCTTTCGGGATGCACGGTCATTGGCTTGCTGAGATCCGGGTCCACCGAAAACAGTTTGTGCTCGCTGCCGCGGGGCATGTGCGGCGCGTAATTGACCATCCACAATTTTCCTGCCCACGGAACAATGGCTCCGATGCCACATTCGTTATGGCCGTCTTTGTAGTGACCACCGTTTTGGCTGTAGACACCGTAGGTCGTCACGTGTGGGTAGACGCCGCTGATATGAATATCGGTACGCGGAGTTGACACTGCCGTGGCGACTGTCTCCCGTGATTCGGCGGCGCTAGCCGCGGTTGTCTTCGGAGGATCGTGTTTGGACTGGTCGCCTTGGCTGACGGGGCCAGCGGCGAGCGTCGTCGGATCGGGTTGTGCTGCGATCTTTCTCTTGGAGGACTGCAACTCGGTTGCCAGCCGGTCCACTGTTTGGCGGTGTTCTGGCTTGCCCGCCAGATTCTCCATTTCGACCGCATCGGATTGGAGGTCATACAATTCGACAAGCTGATTCGTGGGATCTTGTTCCGGCTTGGTTTCGATGTACTTCCAGCGTTCGTTGCGCACCGCCCACAAAGGTTGACTACCCAGTTGCGGTGTCGGTGCTTCGTAAAGAAAACTCGTTCGCCAGTCGTCCACCGAATCACCTGCGACGATTGGCAATAGGCTGCGACCGTGCAGTGCTGCGGGAACAGTCAAACCGGCTAACTCGTAGATCGTTGCCGTCAAATCGATATTCAGCACCAGTTCATCAGAGACCATTGCCGATGTCTTAGGTCCGGCGATCGCCATCGGAACTCGCATGGATTCCTCATAGGGCAGGACTTTGCTGGTCGTGCCATGTTCTCCAAGAAACCATCCATTATCGCCCATGAAGATGACCCATGTATTCTCCTTCCGATTCTTGACTTCGAGTTCATTCAACACGCGACCGACCGCAGCATCCATCTGTTCGACACTGGCCCGATAGTCGCGGATGTGGTTGCGAATATTCGACGGATCGTCGTAACCGTATTCCAATGCCCGTGTGCGATTGCGGGCCGACTTCAGATACTCGGGTTTACCATCGAGATCGTCATTCCACGTTTTAGGCAGAGGCATTTCATCGACCTTGTAGCGATCGAGGTACTCCGGCTTTGCGGGCCACGTGTGCTTGCTATCCATGTGAGGGACCTGCGTGCACATCCACAACACGAACGGCTTATCTGCGTCTGCTGCCTGGCGAATGAAGCGGATGGATTCATCCGCCGTCACATCGTCGACAAATCCGGGCATGGTTCTGGTCTCACCGTCGATCGTGAATCGGCGGTTGTACCACGTTCCGTTAGAGCAGCAGGTCGATACGAAGTCGAAGCCACATTCCCGTGGCGTCGTCTTAAGGTGCCATTTACCGGTGACTCCGGTTGCATAGCCCGCCTTACGAAGCGACTGGGCGAAGGTCGTTTCGCCTTCATTGAGCGAAACGCTGCCAAAGGAAGTCACTCCGTTGGCGCTTCCGTATCGCCCGGTAAGACAAGCGGCTCCGCTGGGCGAGCAGATCGCCAGGGTGACAAACGCGTTCTCAAAACGAGTGCCATCGTGGGTGATGCTATCGAGATTCGGCGTGTGTATGCGCCGGAGATCGGGAGCTCCGTAGCTGTCCCAGCGATGATCGTCTGTCAGTATAAAGACGATATTGGGTGAGCCAATTTGTTGAACCTGGTTCGGCTCATCGGCAGGAACCGAGTACACGGAGCCGAGCAGTATCACCAGGCAAATCGAGAAACGGATCATGACCTTTTCAACTCGCATGAGAGGATTAATGGACCAACGATAGATACCAAGCTCTTTGTCACTCCTCGGTTACACTCGACGCATCATTTTCTGCCTCGTTTTGAGCGTTGATTGCATCCCAGTCAACGTCACTCGGAGGGGGCAGTTTTCTTGCTTGAGTATTTTTAGAACATCCAACCATGGTCAGGGCACACACCATGATTGCGGGAACAAGGGTCACGCGAAACAGACGCGCCGCCAAAGTTGGTCTCGTCATCAAATTCTGTCCTGTCGTTAGAAACGGTGACCGAGCTAAAACAACCGACGGGACTATCCGGTAAAAAAAGCGAATCATACTGAGTAAGACGGCACGTCTCAGTGGAAAAGATCTCGACGTCATTCGGGTTGGACAATTGAATAGGATGCGTCATAGGCGGAAAAGATGCTTTTCATCCAACGATTGCTACTGAACCAACGAGGAGTATGCTCAAAACTGGATTCCCAGTGCGCTAGCTTTCGCATCAGCTTGGCGACTTGTTCGGGGCGCTCGCACGCCAAATCACTTTGCTCGCTGGGATCTGTTGACAGGTCAAACAGCATTGCTGGCAGATGCGGAGTACGAATCAGTTTCCAATCGCGATCGCGGATTGCTGCGCCGCGATGCGTGATCCGCCAGTAGAGCGTTTCATGCGGAAAATCATCACCTCGCTCTCCCCTCAAAAACGGCAGGAGATTAACGCCATCGTAGATTCGTTTTCCTTCCTTGCCGCCCGTCAATTGCCAGGGATTTCCAGCGGCGGCTAAGAATGTCGGAACAAGATCGAGAGAGATAAAGGGTTGCTCGTAGGTGATGTTCGCTTTCAATCCGCCAGCAGGCCACGAGAAAATAAATGGCACGTGCATGCCACCGTCAAAAAACATAGCCTTTTGACCACGAAGCGGGGCGTTGATCGAATGGTCAATGCCGTTGGTGACACCTCCGTTGTCGCTAAAGAAAACGATTAATGTATTCTCAAAACGATCGGTGTCTTTCAGGCTTTGAACCAGTCGCCCAATATTTTCATCAAGACAGTGCTGCATCGCACAGATTGTTCGGCGCTTCTTGCTTTCGATGTGTTGGAACTTCGCAAGGTCCTCATCCTTTGCCTGCAGCGGCGTGTGTGGTGTATCGTGAGCGAGGTACAAGAAGAAAGGCTGGTCATCCTGAGTGCGTTGGATGAATTCAATTGCTTCCTTGGTATACCAGTCGGTCGTGTACGGAACATCGATCGATTTCACCGGTTCACTTTGCCGATAGATCGCATTGTCCGCCACCTTCGGGAAGTAGCCGTGGCCTTTGTATCGGCCAAAGTAGTAATCGAAGCCACGCTGGTTTGGATGCATCGCTTCGCGGTTCCCCAGGTGCCACTTCCCGATGCACGCCGTTGCGTAGCCGAGTGCCTTCAACCGATCTGCGATCGTGACTTCTTCAGTCGGAAGTCCGATGTGGTCGAAGTGGTAGTAGTCAGCAGCTCCAACAATGTTGTGCTCGAATCCGAATCGATTCTGGTATCGACCGGTCATCAATCCTGCTCGAGACGGTGCACAGACGACTCCGGAAACGTATCCCTGTGTGCATCGGACACCGCCGTCCGCCAGCGCATCGATGTTAGGCGTCTGAATTTGCTTGGAACCGAAACAACTCAAGTCGCCGTAGCCCATGTCGTCAGCGAGAATGATGATCAAGTTGGGAGGGTCAGCAGCGCGCGATGCAACAAGCGGCAGAATCGCGAGGATCAAAACACCGTACAAACGAATCGCAGGAAACGAAGACAACACATATTGCGTCATTGGCTCACCAATTTAGTGCCCAACTCTTTGAGTCCTGTGTCATTACAAGATTCGATCCATTGGTTCAGCTGTATTACCAAACGCCCTTTGACATCTTCATGCTGTGCGTCATCGGCAAGATTGTTGATTTCGTGCGGGTCAGCTTTCAGATCGTAAAGCTCTTCCTCAGGTTTAGTCCCGGCCAAAACCAGCAACTGAGTTTGAGTCAGCTCTCCTCGTTCCCTCAATTTCAACATGATATTACGCATTGGCCGGTGCTCTCGAGTGTACTTGCTCTCGGTGTATCCCAATTCAGGGACATAGTTGCGAATGTATTTCCAGCGTCCGTTGCAAACGCTGCGAATGTGGTCCTTCACCTCACCGCCAGCGTCTCGCGCAGCAAAAATTAGCTCGCGAGTGAAACGATCGTTCGTCAAGCTTTGCCCGTCCAGTTTCTCTGTCGGCGTTGCATTTGCCACGTCAACCACCGTCGCTGTCACATCCAACATGCTGACCATGCCGTCGACGACGTCACCGGACCGTTTTCCGCCGGGCCATTTGATGACCAGGGGCACTTTCAGGCCAGGTTCGTACAACCAGTTCTTTCCGCGTAGATGACAGCGTCCATTATCGCCACAAAAGATGATCATGGCGTTGTCGTAGCGGCCTTCGCTTTCGAGTCGGGCGAGGATCTCACCCACTTGCGTGTCGACGTATTCGATTTGGTCCAAATAGACCGCCCAGTCGCGTCGAACTTCCGGGACATCTGGAAAATAAGGTGGTAGTCGAACGTCATCGAGCGGGACCGGATCTTTCGATTGATCCCTGATTTCATCCCACTTCTTTCCTCGGGTGTCCATTCGGTGGGTTGCAGCCAAAGTAATCTGAGCGAATACGGGTTTTTCGGGATCGGCTTCTGCCCAATCGTTTCCATCAAACAGTTTTTCTGCGGGCGTGAAGTTCAAGTCGGTCTTTCCGGAATACCCGCAGCCCTTGGCGGAAAAGTAGCCGGCCGACCGCAAGTACTGAGTGATCGCGGGGAAAGTGAAACTGCCAATGCGACGATGATCATGTGCATCGATCCGCGTTTGGTAGACACCGGACATCATCGCGCTACGCGAGATCGAACACGCCGGCCCAGTGCAATAGGCACGCTGGTACCTCACCCCGTCGTCCGCTAGTAAATCGATATTAGGCGTTTGCACTCCGGGCTCGCCGTAGCAGGAAAGCTCGTTGCTGATATCCTCCGCCAAAATCCAAATGATATCCGGCTTTGATCGATTGGTTTGATCGCCGTTTTGAGGCGACTTGGGAGCCACTTTCTTCTCGGACGGACGTAGCACCACAGCATCGATATGCGTCACGCCGCGGGCACCATCCGAATCGATGAGCACTTTTCCGGAGTCATTGGCCTTGAACTGGTAAACCCCCAAAGACCGAAAGTGTGTCTCATCGTCGGGCTTCCCGGTTTGATCGATCGTGATGCGATGTTCTCCAGTGGCATCGGTCACTAAGACGGCAAGTTGGCGTGCTCGGTTTCCATGAGGATGCCAGTTGATTTGCACTTCATAGAAGCCCGGTTTTTCGACGTTGACTGGATAAGTCGCCTTTGCTCCTCCGCCCCATGAGTACAGGTAGCCCTGGCCAACGTAGTTCGGCAAGTCGCCATCGGATCGCCAATCGCCAACCAAGGTCGCTTGCTCGTCGTCGATCACTATTCCGTCGATATCACTGGCCAAAAGCGATCCGCGGTTTGCAACGGTAACACCTTCGGGAACGTAAAGATCACCGGCAACGGAGTCGCGTCGCAAAGCTCCGGGTTGCCTAATCAATTCCTTAAGTTTTGGCAGATGATGTTGGTAAACTCCTCGGGGTGTAGTGTTGTATCGCACGGCGACCCACGCGGCGCGCCCTACGGTCTCACCCATCATCCCGCACGTTCGCATCACGCGGATGGCGCCCAATCCATCGTGAGTGCAACTGACATCTCGACCAGCCATGAATAGGTTGTTGACGTTGCGACTATAAAGCGTTCGGTATGGTGCCCAATATGGTCCTTGATAGTGGTATTCCTTGCTGTCAGTCGCACGCGAAATAAACGGCTCTTCAACCGCATCATCCGAGAATCCCTCGTCCGGATGATGGAGGTCGATGTGCCAAGTG
>NZ_ANOG01000507.1 GCF_000346295.1 Rhodopirellula maiorica SM1
GATCGGATTGAGGCGATCAAGGATGGGGCCGAGGCAGTTAGAGCAACCGAACAAATTAAACGCACTTTTGAGATTTTGGCGACGGAAGTTATCAAGCGCTTCCGAGCGTTGAACATGGAGCCGAGCGTTTACCAGTTTGCTGAACGCCGTGACAACCTGGAAGCGATCTATAAGAAGGTGTTGCAGAAGCGAACCGTCGCCGATGTGACGGCCATCTTGAAGGAGTTGCAAAAGATCGTCAGCGAATCAATTGCTACCGCTGGCCCTGGCTCAGATCACGCTGAAGGATTGACGCTCGACCTAAGCAAAATCGACTTCGAGAAACTCGCCGATGAGTTCGAGAAGAAAGGTACACGCAAACGATCCACCGTCCAAGACATTGCCGACCTACTTGAACAGCGTTTGGCCGCGATGGTAGCGACCAACCCGCTGCAAATGGATTATTACAAGAAGTATCAAGAGATCATCGCCGACTACAACCGAGAGAAAGACCGAACGACGATCGAAGAAACGTTCCGCCGCTTGATGGAGTTGAACGCAGAATTGGACGACGAGGAAAAGAAGCTAGTATCGGAAGGCCTCAAAGACGAAGAACAGTTCCTGTTCCAGCTACTTCAACGCGATGACTTAACCAAAGCCGACCGTGAACGACTCAAGCAAGGCAGCCGCCAGCTACTCGAATCGCTCAAGACATTGATCGGACCAATGCACGAATGGTGGGAAAAAGAGCAAACCCGTGCCGAGATCGAAGTCGAGATCCTAGACCAGATCTTCAACGTAATCCCCATGCCACCGTACAGCGAAGACGACGCAAAAACCTACGCCGAACAAATCTACCAATACATCTGGCAACGAAGCGAATCCGGAGCGTTCCCGGTCGTTTCTGCCGCGTAAACCGACCTAATTCTTGGGCACAACTATGAGCAGTATTGTCACCGTCTCGAATCGTGATCGTGGGTTTGCGAGGCTAGGTCCGGAAACCGATCCGATATATCGAGCGTTGCGAAACTTACTTGAAGCACGCGGATATGAGCATGAAGTTCAAGGCAGTGACATCTGGGTCAGGTATGCAAATCGCTGCAACGGACCATTTCCAAATAACTACGCTCGAATCGTCAATACTTTCTCATCGTTCGAGGGCGTTTCAGGCGATTTCGCTTGGCTGCATGAGCTTGATGCGAGATATGACGGTGTTGGTCAAACCGCTAGTGCAGATGAATGCCGTGAGCTATTTCAGAAAGCTGCGTCTGATCCTGATTACAAGTTTCTTCATTGGCTCGATGCAGCATTAATGCTGTGTCGTCGCGAACAGCGTCGTGATTTCATTGCTAACGACTATCTGCCAGCATTCATGAATCGATTTCCGGAGGGACGAATCGTATTCATTGGCACGAACTACGATTTAGATGAACGCCTTCCGCTTTTACGCCATGGGAATTTCTACCAAATCAACGGACGCCAGGCCATCGATGACATGAGAGCACACAACGTTAGCTCACCAGCAACCGCGTCTGCCCTACATCTTTCAGGTGTCCTAGCCTTGGATAACGCACTGTCCGTGCTTATGGCGAATCTTCTTCCACTCAGAACACATGTGATTGGTGGGACAATGCAGCTTCGCGTTGTCTATCTTTTCGGGGAGGACAATCCTTCCGTCATTGACCGTGGCCCACACCCACGGGAAGAGATCGAACTGCAGAAACCGACTTTTTTCTACGCGGCGACGATCCGGCAGATTTTGCCTCTCCAACTGACGCGCTTGGTGGTTGGTCAGGACGGTATAGGAACGGGACGTATCCTGGTGACCAGAGTGTGATTGACCTAATCAGATTCTTTCTCGATCGGTTTAATTTGCATGCAGAAAACCGACTAGAGGTGTGCAACTTCACGGACAACGACCAAGTGGACTTTATATCCGCGTTTGAGAAATATCTGACCATCGATCGCATACTGCTGGAGTGCTTAATGATTGCGACGGCTACGGATGCCGCAACAGCACGTTTGATGACTTTTGCAGTTTTGGATAAGTTCCAGGAACTCTGCCGTTTTCCTGGCGTTCAGCACACTCGCAATTTCCATTTCATGTGCACACGACAGTTCTTGACGGATGTGTTGACGCCTAGTTTTGCTCAGATGCCTCAAGTTTGGCGAGATTTCTTCACGACGACTGCCACTAATCTATACGACGATCTCTACGCCGTAGTTGAATCAGATCGTGGCGTCTGGCCGTCACACTTGGTGCAAGCAAATGGTGTTCACGTTTACAGGAACTATGACAACAATACTCGTGAATTTGTTACACGGGCCAATCCGTACGACCTGGACGATTTCGTCGGGGAGTACGTGCGTGCAGCGAGAAATACTCACCATGGATACGTGTCTGACAGCGACCGACGACGACGTTTTGCGTGCATTGGATCTTTGTCTACAGCCTTTGTTCCGGATTCGTTCACGCAGCTTCCTCTATTGATCGCAGTAGCAGAATTTGTAAATCCGACCTTACTCTCTGGTCATCATTGGCTAGATCAAAGCAGCGTTGAGTGCGTGTAGCAGACACCTCGGTTGAACCGGCAGCGAGCAGATGCCGGCTACTTGAATGGGTTATATCAAGATGCGTTCAACTTCATCTAGCGTAACCGCATCGCTTGTTCGGTTATAGAGATTCGTCGTTTTAGACGATGCGTGGGCGGCCATTTGCTGTGCCTTTTCGAGTGTTCCACCAGCCATCAGGAACGCGGTGATGCCTGTCGCTCGCATCGTATGATTGCAGATCGTTGTTCCCAGGCCGGCTGCTCTCGAACGGCGTTTGACCATCCAACGAGCGTATTCGGTTTGCATCCGGTTCTCCGAAAGATTGCGCCGCCGATCAAGTGAGCGGAACAACGGTGTGCCGTTTTGGCCCCAGAGATTGCCGCCGTCCAAGTAGGCGATCATGGCCTCTTCCGCATGGTGGTTAAGTGGCATTTCATGGTGCCGACCGTTCTTCTCGTGAAGTCGAACCCAGTATCGTCGACCGTTCTGATACACGTCGTCCACGTTCATAGCGACGGCTGCTCCGATGCGGGCGAATGTGAACAGCATAAGTGAAATCAACGCCTTGTCGCGGAGGCCACCGATCTTGTCGGTCTCGATCGAGTCAAGCAAGTGCCGAGCATCTTGTGGTTGCAGGACGGGGGTCGTTTCCTTTGACGATACTCAGTCGCGGCCCTTTGACCGACAACGCTGGGTTCTGGCGCAGCAATCCGCCGGTCACGAAGTAGTCAAACATCATTCGGATCGCGGCCAAGTGCTGTTTGACCGATGCTTTGCTGTACCCGTCCAAAAGCTCTTCGACGTAGAACGCGATCATGGTCGGTTCGATGTCGGCCAGCCGCGTGAGGCCACGCTGGTCGATCCAGTGGCAGAAACGATCGACGGCTCGAACGTAAGCACGTCGCGTGTGCTTGTTGCGAATTTGAGCGGTGAAGAATTCGACAAATCGTCGTTTTGTGTCGTGGCCAGCATTCTCAATCAGTGCCGGCACGGTCGCCGCTTCAGTGATCGAGTGCGTCACTTGACGCGAAGTGAATCCGATGTCTTGATCGCTCTTGGGGAATTCCATTTCTTTGAGGGGAAGTGATTTTCTAAATGCATCTGATAAAGGACGTTATCAGATGCAAAAAAGAATACACGAAAGTCATCGAACCAGAAAGCGATTCAAGCATAAGTCGTGACTATGTCAATCAAACTTCAAGCGTGGATCGCAAGAGAACGTAAAAAGACATCAAAATTGTTGCGCGTCAATCTATCCAGTTTTAGTCTCCGAGTAGTTCTTTCACTTTCACTACTCAGGAGCATTCAATGCAACCCGCGATTGAAATCAAGCGATGTGCGTTAAGTGCATTGCCTAAAGAAGCATCTTCGGAGACCTGGAATCCAGTGTCTCATCTTTCCGTGCTTCAAATGCTTGATACTGCCATAGCTAATGCAGGCTTCAAAGCAACTAGCGAAACAATCCTTGTTTCGAAAGCTGGGAACCGACTATTTGCCACTCTGGATCTAAACATCAAGGTTGGTGAAACAGAGCGTCTTATCGTCGGTGTTCGCAACAGCCATGACAAATCGTTTTCGATGGGTCTCTATTACGGAACTCGTTCTCGAGTTTCCAAATGCGTTTCTTTCGCTGTTGATGCAGTCACACGCAGACGGCATACACCGAATGCAGACACCGTTTATGCCGATGAAATCGACGCTGCTGTACATCAACTAAAATCATTTGCGGAGGATCAGTCGATCCAATTTTCCGCGATGAAAAATAGATTCTTTAGCGTGTGCGAACCGGAAGCGATTATCGTTCACGCTGCGGAGGCATCGGCGATACCTTGGCGTTACGTGCCAAAAATTCTCTCTGAGTGGCGGCGACCGTCCCATCGAAAGCATCGTGGACAGTCACAGTACCACCTATTCCAATCGTTCATTCAAGTGTTTGATGACCGGTTTAAGCGATCACCGATTGAGGTTGCATCCGAGTTGGTACGGCTTCACAATTTTTTTCGTCACTGTGACGTGAAAGTAAACTTCACTCGGGAAAATCAAAAAAACCAGTGAAAAACAGCCTCAGCTCAGGAAATGAGCTGGGGTTTTTCTACAGGGTTTGCCTGCACCCAAAAGCTAATTTTCAAGATTTTTTTTAGAACTAGCCTCTTGAATTCCATGGGGACACTTGCGTATCCTTCAATTGCACTTTGGTCAGTGTTGTGTCTGTCGGCAATCGACAGATGCACTTATTCGAATTGGCGGCTTTGGCAGGTCTCTCCATGAAGCTTAGGTTCATGGGGAAGGCAATACTGACCAAAGCTGCTTGCCTGGCGAGTCAGTTAGCCCTAAGCGACGGCTGGCTCGCTTTTTAATGCATCTATCTTTTGCCACAGGTATTACCTGTGAGCCTCTTTGGTTCACTCTGAACCCACTAACCCTAGTTCGATCAATGGACTTGGAAGAATTCAGCCGTCGTTTCGAGGGTGATCCTCGTGTTATCGAACCAGAGCAACAATTCACGTTGAGGCAACGAATCATGCAAACAATTGAACGTTGGACTTGGCGGGCAGTCATCTTATTTATCGGTTACTCAGTCTTAATGGGGGTTATCAATGGATGGCAACGTTCTGATCGGGGGCAAGACGGGATCAGGCAAGAGCGAACTTATCAAGACGTTACTGGATGGTCAGGTAGTGATTCTGGACGGACAACCGAACGCAACAGCCCACAGCTATTGGAAACATTGCCTGCTCAACCGAATACGAACGGCCTACGAGAATCTGGACGACTACGAACGCTTTATTCCCCTCAGAGTGTTACCGCTTGCAACGGGTGCCACACAACGCAGGGCGGAAGAACAGAAACATATAGAGTCACTCCTAGAAACCCTTATACGCAGACGTGGGAGTGCTTCGACGGATGCGAACCCGCTTATTGAACAGGTCACCGAGTACTGGTGTCGATTGGTCTACGCAAACGAACGGAGCTTAAAAGATGCACTACAGATATTCCACAACCGAGACATGCTCAACGAGTTCATCCTCGACTGCACAGACGGTGAAGTTCGGGCATGGTGGCAAAGTCAACCGAGTCACCCAGCGAGTTTTGAACGGATCGTTGGAGCAACAAGCCGTTTGTTGCAACCCCTACGGATGCCCGCAGTGGGAGTTCGTCTGTCACGTTCCAGTGACTTTATCGACCTCATCGACGCAGGATTTAACTACTTAAGTGACGGTGGGAGATCGATCACCCAAAGCGAGTTACGGTTCATCAACGCAACCAGACTCAAAGAGATCATTCGATACAAGCAGCAAGGCGGAAAGCGAGAGCTAACAGTAGTAATTGAAGAATCGGAAGCGATGGGCATGATCGGACCACAAGAAGCAATCGCAATTCAAACGCTACGCAAAACCGGTCTTCGTTGGATCATCGTTTGTCAGGAGCCAGCATGGGACGAATAACAACAATCGTAATGCAAAACACGTCTCACGTATGGATGTGTCAGGGGTCGCCAGAAGCAGCGGAGATTGCAGCGAAAGACATACTCGCAGTGCTCTTTAACCCTCGTTTAACGAAACAGATTTATGAACGTACGAATCTTGTCGGCGACGACGAGTTCTTAGAACGAAAAATTGAATCGTACACACCTCAAGAACAACTAGCGTTGATCATGCGGTGGTTATCGAAACTAGAAGTCGGCGAATGCTTTGTAAAAGTCGATGGAACCGTTCGCTTTTGCCGAACAGTGGAAATTCACAACCCCATTACTGATGAACATGCAGAAGAGGCAAGAAAATGTCAGCCATGGCTCTCGCACGTAGAAGAGATGAAAAACTCTTTGGATTCACCGACATCCACCCCTCAACCACCTCGCAACTCGTCACCGCTGGAATCTTTCCAAACTACAAAGTCGCCTCTAGAAGAGTGACACGAATAAAGAAGCGTAAACGTGGGCGAAAGCTACGGACTGTCGGCAGTGTTGCCTTACACATGACTGGACGTGAAGCAAACGTTATTTGTGGGTGGAGACCTCGCCATTTATTGCACGACGTGAAACTGACAAGTGCATTGCTCCAACTTGGTTTACCAATGCTGAATTGGAAGCGTGGCATGAACACAAACAGCGAACTGAAACCAGACGCTGAAATTGAAAAGATGATGGTCGAATACGACATGGGCACCGAGGGCAAGAAGCAAGTACAGCGACAAGCCAAGCGATACACCAAAACGAATTCTTGGGTGCTCTGGGTGTTCCAGAACGCCAACCGTTTCAACCTACTTGAAGGAGCTGCACCGACAAGCAACACGCTCATGATGGTCGATGGGTCGGACACGATCTACGACCTCAAAGGGTACGCCGTACCTGTAGATAAATTGGTCGAGATACTCGGCACTTAACCCACAACCAGTGAGAAAACTTATGCAGACTTTAATACCTGCCAAGCAAGCAGTCTACGAAGCTATTGCCCCTCGGGGAATCGTTAGCGATCGCAAGATGCACCGCAAGAATGCGGAAATGATGACCAAGGTAGACAATGTAACCAAAGCGTTAAGCATGGTCGCAGAAGTCAAACCTCCGTCTGTACCAGCGGTTCATTCAAAAGATGACGTTGATGCAAACGCTCTACTGATCGCTGAAAAGATTGCTGAGCAATTGATCGGCGACAATATCGGTCGAGCAGAGATCGTACCGCAGGGATTGCGTTGCACGTTCTTTGATAAAGAAAAGGATTTCGGGATTATGAATCACACGTACCGCAATGTTCGGCATACGCATGTGATCGCACGTCCGAAAGATCGACGTTACCCGTTCCATGGTTCGATACCAAAGAAGGGGCAACAAATCATCGACACGTTGTGTGAAGCTGGTCTACAACGCCAAATTCGCATTGTCACTGGTGACTTGATCGGTGAAGACGTGCGGAAGGTCAAGGAATGGAAAGAGCGAACTGCATTTGGTTCGTTTATTGATAGTAGTGGTGCTGCGATTCTTGCGGGTGCTGCTGCGGTCGGAACAGCTATCGTCACTGGTGGTGCGGCTCTTGCTGCGTTGCCTGCGACCTTTGCGGCTGATCCTTGTATTTTGGTCGGCGATCTGTGCTTGTATGGCTGGGTCGACTGATAGGAGAAAGTGGCAAGGATGCCTTTTTGGGTTTTTCACTCTACGAAAGATTTAGAAGATGAATGAGATTACTCGAATTGATGCAACTGAGATTTCAACGAACAAGATCGTTGAAGATGCACTCGCCATGATGCGAGAAAAGCTCAGTGATGCCGCCGACATTATTCAAGCTGCCAACGGTGCTGGCTTGGATTACAAGCGGGAACCAACGATTGAGATTATTACTCAACCTGACGGTACGGTGATTAAGCGGGTTACATGTCTGGAAGAAATTTCACTTGACCCTGTGTAATCGTACAGCTCGCCACAACGAGTTGCTGCCTTCGGGCAAGTAGCTACTTACCCCCTTTCATGATGAAACTCTATTTTGGAAAGCGAAAGCGAATCATGTTCGCTGAAAACTACGGACTAATTCAATGTCAAATGATTTCCGAATCAAAAGGCAATAGTCACAAGACTGTAGTGAAGCTCTTAAAGCGAGACGGCAAGAAGTATCGCCAGATTGGTGAAATACCTCTTGAGAACTGCACGGATATGCAACAAGCAATTCAACGATGCTTCAAACAAGCATCCATTGCATTGCAGCGGGTGTAAGCAACGAGGAGAGCGTTTTGTGGAACGCTCCCCCTTTTTGACAAGATTGAACCTGTCGATAAGACAGTACCACAAAGCACAAGTCTCTGGCAAAACAGAAAAGTGGATACTCTCAGTCACGCAATTCGAGCATTGGAAATGGGGTACAGCGTTATTCCGGTTCTGTACAAAAGTAAGCGTGCAGCAGTCTCGTGGAAGCGGTTTCAGAAAGAACGACCGAGTCTGGAATTGGTCAAAAAGTGGTTTGGAGATAAGCCGCTTAATATTGGGATTGTGACCGGTGCTATCAGTGGCATCACCGTTGTCGATGTCGATAACCCGAATGCAATGGATGAGTACCAGTTCCGCTGTAACCCGTCGGGTTTGTCGGTCAAGACAAGCAGAGGCTTCCACTTTTACCACTCTTATTCACCGAGTGGAAACAAGGCAAAGGGCGGTCTGGATTTGCGTAACGATGGCGGCTACGTGCTGGGTGTCGGAAGCGTACATGAGAACGGCCACGAATACGTTTACGACGAAACTGGTTCGATGACGCCCTTTGATCGAAACTGGTTCGAAGGCACGAACAGACAGCTCAAAGCCATCATGAGTAGTGGGCTGAACTACGACATCGCGGTGGCGAGTTGTGTCAACTACGTCAGAAAAATTGACCCTGCTATTTCTGGATCGGGTGGACACAACACATGCTTTCGAGCGGCTTGCAAGATTGCCGAGTTTGTCGGTTCTTTTTTGAGTGTCGATGAAGCCATGCCAATACTACGGGACTATAACGAGCGGTCACAGCCGCCGTTCAGTGAACAAGAGCTACGGCACAAGCTTGAAAGTGCCTATCGAGCGAAAGGCTTCCTCTGATCTGCCGGGAATCAGTTTTAAAAGCAAGCAGAGTTTCGCTTTGGTGAGAGCGTTTCTTGCCACAGCAATGTTGGTTCGTTTACGAGAGTAAAGGAGAATGAAGTGGAAACCATGAAACCCGTGTGTGTAGTTTACAGTATTGGCAAGCAAAAGTGCAGTTTCAGCGGTAAGACCGCCGAGGGTGCAGTTGTTTCGTTTGCCGACAAGTCAGTCGTGAGAGAGTTTCTTTCATGGGTGATGATTCGCAAGCTTCTAGCATTCAAGGAGAAAGCCGCCAATGCACAGTCCGAAGCAAGTAGCGGAACGCATGAACGTCAGCCTAAGTCTGATCTACAAGTTGATCAATCAAGGTCTGCTTAGCTGTTACCGATTCGGCAGTGCGATTCGCGTCTCTGACGAACAGCTGAAATCGTACTTGGAATCGAAAAAGAACGATGCCCCGAAGCCTAAGAGGCGTAGAAACCAAAGGCTCCGAGACATCGAACTCTAAATAAGAAACCCGTTACTTCGGTAGCGGGTTTTTTCATGCTCCCCTTTTGGCTTGTCGGAGCATGTAATCGTGGTCTTGCGCGACGTGACTGTACACTTCGTCGATCATTCGGGTTGAGCTATGACCAGCCAACTTTGCTACAACATGGCTATCGACCCCGGCCATCAGTTTCTTGGTGATGTTGGTGTGTCGCATGGCGTAGTGCGTGAAGTCTCGGCCGTGTTTTTCACGAATACGCTGGAACTGACATTTTACCGCGTCTTTCGTCCAGGCGTTACCGAGTCGGTTTCTGAAAATTGGACCCTCGGGGTTCTCCTCCGATAGACGCTTAACGACCTCCAACGCCCGCTCGGTAGGAATGTAGAATAAGCGAGTTTTTCCGCCTTTCGCTCCTTCCTCTACCTTGATCAAGGCCAACTGCCTTTCAAAATCGATTTGTTTGGCCTCTAGACGCTTCGTTTCTTGCGGTCGGCACCCGCAATCCCACGAAACAATCATGAGATCCCTGAAGGCCGGAGAAACGTTCTCAAGAAGCCACTTAAAATCTTGGTCAGACACAACCTTGGTCCTTCTCTTGGCCTTGGGCTTCTCCATGCCGGCGATCGGATTGAACCTCAGTCCCCTATTTTTTACCGCCCAATTGAACACACGAATGACCGCGGTCATCGCGTTGCGTTTGGTAGTAGCGTTCCAGGTCGTCGCGTCTTGCATCCACCGGGTGACGTAGGCGGGAGTCATTTTCCCCACCGTCACATCGGGATACTTGTCGGTAAACGTTTCCAGGATCTCTTTGTATCGCTCAGTCGTTTTCTTGGCGCGATGCTCCTTGCACCAAAGGATGAAATCGCAGATCACGTCCTCGACTAAGTCCTCTTCGCTGGTGTTTGGATCCTTAGCCGCCATGAGCCGATAGAATTCCTCTTCGGCTTCTTTTTTGTCGGGACCGAGGTTGTGGCGTTTTCCGTTGATGGTCACCATCCAGACCTTTCGGTCCTTGCGATACCACAGCTTGTTTTTTCTTCCCATTGGATTCTCGCAGTTTAGTACCCGAATAGTACCCACGAGAAGAAAAAAGGCAAGAAACACCGTGTTTGAGCGACTTTAACCCCAGTCTGTCGATCCGGAGGTTGCGGGTTCGAGTCCCGTCCGCGTCGCTTCTGAAAAAGCCCGACTCGAAAGAGTTCGGGCTTTTTTTTTGCGCGTTTGATCTCCGACTTGCTCGCTTTGGGCGATTTACAGAGCTGGCGACCCGAACAATGACTGGCCTGAACAACGACATTCGGTTGGAAACAGCCAGAAGTCCGGGGTTGGCTCTACCCAGCAGCCCAGCAATCCCTCATTCGCCCGCACTCTTCTTGTGTGGCGGGGAATCATTTAGCGGGGCTCACATTTAAGCAGCGGAACGACTGCTTTCGATTAGAACACGAGACACTAACGGGCTGATTCAGAATTCGATTGGTACCCGACGTGACGTACGGCTGACGGCGCAGCATCGTCCTGTTTCAGCGAACTCGACTGGAGCATCGCAATCCTGGCACCCTGAGCAGGATCGGCAATCGCATACTGAGCCGGAACATCAGCAGTCACACTGGCGGGAAGCCTGAACATTGCTCCGGTGACGCCATCAACGATGGCCCCCAAGCCGCCACCTACGAAAATATTCCCGGCAGTCCATGGATCGATGCCCGCCTGCAGTTCACGATGTTGAGTAGATTCACCGGCGCCTGCGAATGTTACATTGTATTTTGCACGTCGAAATGGGGCGGACTTGGCCGGCAACGTGACCTGCTCCGGCGTCATCCCCTGATGAACAAGTTGGTTCTGTTGATCGTGAACCGCGAAATAAGTTTTGCCGCCACTGTTCTCGAAGCTGACTGGGTACTCTTGGTTACTTGCAATCGTGGCACACCCTTGAAACAGAGGCACACAAAGCACGATCACGAAAAGGCACGATTTAGTATTTACTAGATTCAAGGCAACGCCCTTTCAACAACTGAACCGATAATCTTGCGTCTGCTCAAATCTCATCGTCGAACGCCGCCCTGCAATCCGCTAAATCCGTGCGCAACATGATAATTTGTGCCGAATTTAACGAATCCGATGCTTGCAGCCACCCTGACAAGTCAACAGAAAACAAAACCAAACCCCGTGGCCACGGACACTCCCCAAAACAGGGACGGAGCATGTTTCTGGGGAGTACAAACATAGCGCCGAAGAGTTAAGACAGGAGATGCGGCGTGCCCTCAAACGCGCGCTACATCAAAACGTCGCCAATCGCGATTCTTCTTGCCAAACTCGTGACAAATGCGACTGAGCGTACGCAGTGCTTTTATCGGCGACACGTCGCCACACTTAACAGCTAAAAAAGAAGAGCCCTCGTAAGCTAATCCGCTTGGGTGAGTAGCTCTCGGGCTCGTCGCCGCAAATGATAGCGGCGGTGGGTGCGGTGGCTGCGCAGCGGATCGATGCTCTCGGGGCGTCCGGCGACCGTGCAAAACAACCGGCCAAAGTCGCTGACCAATTCGCACCATGTCTTGGTGTCCAAGCCCAGTCGCTTGAGCACCGGTGGTAGGTCTGCCGGTGTCTTGCCTCGCTT
>NZ_ANOG01000508.1 GCF_000346295.1 Rhodopirellula maiorica SM1
ACGTCGGGCGACCTGATGGACGAGGCGATGGGCGAGGCGGCCGGTTTGGTTTTGGCCGCGGTCCGGGGGACCGTAATTCGGGCGACCGGAACTCTCCGGGCAATCCACCCAACGATCGTCCCGCCCCCATGACCATCGAAGAGTTGTCAATGATCGAGATTATCCTCACGGACGCCGACCGCGACGTGCTGGATTCGATCGCGGGTGATCCTCGCGACCCGATCATGGAAGCGGTCACGCTTCGTTACTGGGCCGAAGAAACCGTGCGCCGCAAGGCTTGGTCGCGAAATGAAAATGATACAACGTTGGTGGATCGCTACCAACAACTGGAACCACGCGACCGTGAACTGATCGACTTGTTGCCCGCCAAGCAGGCGATCGACCGATTGACACCGTCTTCTCGCCGCCGCGGCCCTTAAAGACAGACGTAAACACCGATCCGCTGTTTGCGTTTGCTAAAACGGATGAACCTTAAAACCTGCCGAGACACTCCTGAGGACCTGCTTAGGCGGCGTCCAGTTCGGCGTAGGTGATCAAGCGATCGCGGTCCTCATCCCAAAACTTTAGCTGCAGGCAGCTGATGATGTCGCGAATCTTCAGCGACGTCTTCTTGGGGGCTTGCAGCGGCGGCAACGCCTGCATCGCTTCGGGCAACCGATAAAACGGGATCTTTGCGTTCAAGTGATGGACGTGATGGTAGCCAATGTTGCCTGTCATCCAGTGCATCAGCGGTCCCATCTCAAGATAGCTCGACGATTGCAGCGCTGCATTCGTGTAGCTCCAATCGTCGCCATCACGGATCTTTGCATCGGGGAAATTGTGTTGGATGTAAAACAGGTACGTTCCCAAGCAAGTGGCGATCCATGTTGGCAACAAAAACACAAACGCCGTGGTCATCCATCCGCTAAACCAAACACAGGCCGCGATAAAGCCGAAGTGCAGCAGCATCGAGGTGAATGCATCCCAGTGGCGTCGTGGGTCGCGATGGGCGGTGTAAATGCACATCCCGTACAAGAAAACGGGAAAGTAACCCAACAAGATGACAAAGGGATTGCGAGCGATGCGGTAACTCAATCGCTCGATCTTCGATGCCTTGCGATAGTTTTCCGTCGTCATGATCGGAAACGATCCAAGGTCGGTACCGAACAACTTGGAATTGTGGTGATGATGATGGTCGTGCGAATGCTTCCACGCACTTGGCGGCGTCAGCATTAAATTGCCGTACAAGCTAAGAATCAGCTTGGCGAACCGAGATCGGGTTAAGATCGTGTTGTGTTGGTAGTCGTGATACAAAATGAACATGCGAACCAGCGTCAGCCCGGTCAACAAACTGGCAAGCGTTCGCAACCAAAGCGGTTCGGTCATCCCGGCGACCGTGGCGAAAAACAGAACCGCCGCAACAGTGCTGCCCAGATGCCACCAGCTCTTGCCTCGATGTTCGACGGCAAACTCACGACTGGCAATCAATAGCTCGCGATCCAAGCTTCGCTGTTGTGCCGAGGATTGTGTCTCGGTTTCTACGTTAACAGGCGGTTGCCACGATTCGATTTCCGTATCGGATTCAATGCAATTGGCACTCAATGGGTCTACTTCCTAAGGCATAGTTGAAAACGTTTTTTGCCAAATGATTGGGCCAAAACGTTCCAGCTGCGTGGTGCATACAAGGGGCGATCCACCTGCGATGGTGCTCGCAGCATGGTCGCGGGGTTGTATGTGAACAAAACTGCCCAAGATCGACAACCACAACCCGCATCGCATGCGAGGTCAAACGCAAATTTGCGGAAATTAGTGGATAAAACCACAGCCGTAGCAGCCTCACATTCACAGAACTTTCAAAAACATCTCCTACGAATGCGGTTTGTGGTTCAGAGACAGCGGTCGGTTTCTGGGGACTTGCAGCGAAAATCGCAAATCCTAAGGTGGGGGGGCTCGGCGTTCTTCATTGGTCATCCGGCCCATTTATAGGGCCATCGACGAAGAATCGGGACTCGAAAGAGGCTGTTTTGAAAAGAAGCGTCGATTGCGAGGACCGATTCCTGGTTGTTGCAGGAAGCCCTGGTTGTTGCAGGAAGCAACGGGGGATACCGATTCAGCGGGGCCCCGCGCCCAATGCCATCTACTTTGACGACCATTGGGGGATGCTCAAGTAGTGGGATTCGCCAGAATTCCCCTCTTTGCTGTTGAAACACCAGGAACTCTGGCGAGTCCCACTACCAGAGTCGATGGCATTGGGCTTGCGCCGACCGAATGGAAATTTGCTCGTTCAAGACCAGGCGTCCAAAAATTAGCTCAAAATTAGCTCCAAAATTAGCTTGGTTCAGAACGATGTCGTGCCCTGCGTCTTGTGTAGGCCTGTGCCACGATCGAGGTCAGGACGATCAGGCACGCCAGCCCTAGCAGCTTTGCCGGAAGGTCACCGATGCGAACATACAGACTGGTTCGATCATCACGCAGCGGCGTCGCGATGATCGCACCGTTGGTCCCCGACGACAACGATTCCACTACCCGGCCACAGCTATCGATCGATGCGGTTGGACCGTTATTGGCTGACGACAAAACCGGCCGCCGCGTTCCCACGGCCACCAATTGCGCACAACGTTGATGGTGTTTCAGAATACTTGAATCATCAAACCATCCATCATTGGTCACCGTGACGATGACATCCGCACGTGTCTCGTTTTGACGTAAGCGACTCAGGTGATTGACCATGACTCGTTCGACGGCGGTCTCGATACAGACACTTGGCACGATGGCGGTGTCGTCGACTTCGAACACTGTCGGTCCTTCGCCTGGTGTCACGCCCAAGCCAGCGGGGATCAGCGATCGCAAACCGGGAATACGTGGTAATAGCGGAACGTATTCGCCGAACATGACCAAATGATTTTTACCGTACCATCCACTCACCTCTGCGGTGGGCGAAACGTGGACCATCCCGCTGTACGCTTGCGGTAGTTTTCCATAACGCACGACACCACAACCGACCACCAAATGAGGTGCCCGTTGCTGGGGTTGGAATTGTGCAAGGGTGCGGATCAATTCGTCGGCGCGACCCCGGAAATAGTTTTGGTTCTGTCCCACCATCGCGACAAACGAATCGGGTGGTCCCTCGTACTGCTCGGGCACGACTGCATCGGCGTCCGCAATCATCCAGGGCAACCCGCCGGTGAACATCGATTCGGGCCAAATGACGACATCAACCACGCGGTCGCTGTGCTGCACCGCATCCATGCTTTGGGACGCGTAGTTTTGGAAGATGGACAGTTCGC
>NZ_ANOG01000509.1 GCF_000346295.1 Rhodopirellula maiorica SM1
TTGAGCAATGAATTCGTCGTTCTACATTCGTACCCTTGGTTGCGTCCCGATCGCGACGGGGCGCTGCGTGAGGGAGAAGCAGATTTTATCGTACTTCACCAAGACAAGGGAATGTTGGTGCTGGAGGTCAAAGGCGGCGAACTTCGTTACCAGAATGCAACTTGGCAGCGAAAAAAGAAACACGGTTACGAACCTATTACCGATCCGTTCAAACAGGCTCGCGACAGTATGCACTACCTTGTTGACCGGATCGAGAAGCAAACCGCCGGCGATGTATGTGGGCACCACTACAGCTATGGTCATGCTGTGGTGTTCCCGCACGACAACTACACCGGAGCCATCCCGCCTGGAGCTGAAGAGTCGTTGATTCTATCTCGCCGCCAAATGGATACGATGGATGTGGCCATCGCAAATGCGATGGCCAGTTGGCCCCAACGAGAAACGCCACTGACCAATCATCAGTGGCGTCGAATGGCAACTGCATTGTTGCCTGAATTCAAATTATTTCGTCCCATCGCTGGCAGCGCCAGCGACGTTTTTGAACAAATCCAAGAAATGACCGACGAGCAGATTGAATTACTTGAGGGGCTCTACGATGACAATAGTCGAGTCTACGTCTCCGGCGTCGCGGGTTCGGGAAAAACACAGATCGCGTTTGACCGAGCGATTCATCTCGCTAAAAATGATAATCGCACGTTATTCGTTTGCTACAACCGGCATCTGGCCGACCATCTACGTCGGAGCCTGGATCAACATCCCGACAGAGGGCTGCTCGACAAGCGATTGAAGATCACCCACTTTCACCAACTCGCTCGCGAAATCATCGAAGATGCTGGTGTTGATTGGGATCCGCCAGAGTCTCCTCAACCAGGATCGGATTTTTTTGTCGATGATGTGCCGGACCTGATCGAGCAAGCCGCCTATCTCACGATGGAGGAAGGCGAAGATGTCCAGTACGATGCGATCGTAATGGACGAGGCACAGGACTTTCATTCGCGTTGGTGGGAAGTACTGCAATGCACCCTACTGAAGGAAGCAGAGGCGGGAACGTTATTAGCATTCGCCGATCCAGTCCAACGATTGTGGGACTGGGCACCGACCAAACCTCCGGTCGCGTTTCAAACCAAATACAACCTGCGTCGCAACTGTCGAAACAGTCGCTGGATTGCACGCACCAGTACCACGATTGCTAAGACTGAAGCAAAGTTTTTCAAGCGATCACCGCTTGGTGGCAAGCCGGCGATTAGCACAGTACCCACTCTTGGAGCGATGAAAGGCATTGTATTGAAGGCGGTTGAAAACCTGCTCGAGCAACACGACATCAAGCCATCGCAAATGGTGCTGATCGGCCCACGCGGTCATGAGAACGGATCGCTTGCAGATGTCTCCGATATTGCTGGCATCGCTTTAACGACTGACACGAGAGCATGGAACCGTAACGAAGGAATTTTGGTCACGACGGCCCGAAGCTTCAAAGGGCTGGAAGCCGACGTTGTGGTGGTTTACGACTTGGACGGAATCTCGAAGGGCTTTTCGCATGTTGACTTGTACGTTGCCTGTACCCGAGCCCGTTCGCACGTTCACTTCCTTGTCGCAGGCAAAGAAATGCTCGCCGACATCAAAGCCGCGATTCAGAATGCTGAAAAGGAACTGGGTGACGGAAAATGACCAATCACAATATGTTGCTGAAAAATCGTCGCGATAGAGATTGTGGCCAACATGGGTTGGCTAACAGCAATCGCAAAACAACGTCCAATCGTCCAACCAAGAGGGATGCTAAAAATTGAATAAGCAGGTGATTACCAAAGAGTTAGCTGAAGGTTGCCTACGCGAAGGCAATTCATACCAGCTCCACGAATACGTGGCAATCGAGGACGACGCTGCGGAACTTTTGAGCCAGCTGGCTGATTGGCTCAGGCTCGACGGCTTGAAATGCCTATCGAATACCGCAGCAGATAGTCTTGGCAAACACGCCGGAAACCTGATGCTCTGCAGCCTAGAACATCTTTCGGATGACGCAGCAGAAAGCCTCAGCAAACACGAGGGAGATCTCGATCTAGGCGGCCTTGACAGTCTATCCGATGCCGCAGCAAAAAGCCTTAGCAAACACACAGGACACCTTTCGCTCAACGGTCTAAAACGTCTTTCTGAGACGGCGGCGGAAAGCCTCGGTAAACATGAGGGCCGGTTGTCCCTCGACGGCATCGAAGTGGCATCCGATACTGTGGTCGAAAAGCTTAGACACAACCGAGGCGATCTTTCACTCCGTGGATTGACAGAGCTCTCCGAGGCGGTCGCCAAAATCCTTGTCGGCATTGCGGGAGAGGGAGGATCTGTCTACCTGGATGCTCTGGAGCATTTATCCGCTGCAGTGGCGGAAGTCCTCAGCAACCACAGGGGAAATCTTTCGCTCGGCGGCTTGAAAACCCTTTCTGATTCAGCGGCGGCAAGCCTGAGTCGCCACAGACAATCTCTGTCACTCGATGGCCTGACCGACCTCACGGAGTCAGTGGCCAAAAGCTTAGGCGAGATCGTCGGTCAAAGTTACTTGGAGGATTACGCGGAGCTATGCAAACCAGAACCATTTGACGACGCAGTACGTGAGCTGACAATTGATGAGCTCTATAAATTGACCGTAAGAGTCGATGAGCTCAGCCTCAACGGACTAAAGTCGCTGTCAGATGAGGCAGCGGAGAACCTAAGCAAATACAAAGGTTTTCTCTCGCTAAACAGTGTAGACACACTGTCGGAATCAGCCAGAAGTAGTTTTTCACGAATGCAGCGTGGCGCGTCCTTGAACGAGTACATCAAGACGATTAAATCATTGACCGATAGCGATGCTGACGTTGCTTTCGCAGCCATGTTGGCTCGTGGCCGTCTTCAGAACGAAATATTGGAGTTTGACAGTTTACGCGAACTTTCATCCGGAGCAGCGAAAGAACTTGCATTGTTTGATGGCTGGTTGCACCTAAATGGTTTATCAGTCATTTCTGACGAAGTTGCTGAGCACTTAAGTTGCTTCGGGATCGGTTTAGATGAGCCGGAGGAATTGCGTCTAGAGGGGGTGAGGGAAAGTTCTGATTATGCTTTTCTATTGTTGTCAACTCGTCCCAACACATTCCTGAGCGACTCTCTGCGAGCGAACAAACAGGACTGCTCGGAAGAAAATCTCACCATTGCAAAACGGTACTTGCTTTACCCAATGTGGAATAGTGAAGTTTCGGCGATGACCGAATTGACTGAGCGAGATGCGTCCGACCTGGCGAGATCCAGGCTCAGCCTTTCCCTGTTGGGACTCGTTGACCTGTCAGATTCGGTTGCAGAGATTCTTTCAAATCACATAGGAACGCTTTTTCTTTCAAGCTCATGCAAAATGTCAGACCAAGCTCGAACTTTTCTTTCAAAACACGAAGGCCCTGTCGTTAAAGGACGTTGAATGTCGTACGAACCACACGCAAATCATGGGACCATGGTTTCCTTTGAAAAGTTTTGCAAGCTTTTCAAGCCAGTTCATCTGGAAGGAATTCGCTGCGATGCTGCTAGGCTGTTCCTAAGTTGTTACAGCAACGAAGGAGACACTGAACATGAGTCTCATTGTCGATGTATCCTTTCGCTGCTGCGTTGCTCCAACAGTATTGAGGACGCGGTCTCGATCATTTCGCGAGCGTTACCGCCGGATGAAAATCCCGAAAGCTTCAAAGACCGTGAGCAGGCGATTGAGCCTCAATTGCTCCGATGCCTTGCGCGCCTCGTTCTTCCATGTGTTCCTTGCGACCTCGTTTACTATGGAGACTCTCCTTACCTTTGTTTTAATTTCGACACATGTTTTGAGGTAAAGATGACTACTAAGGGTGAGTTGCTTGCAGCGGCCGTGCAAGAAGACAAGCTCGTTCCCTCGCTGTGGTCTTACATGGGATAGTCATGTGACTAGGTGTAGCTTCCACACAGTTTCGCTGTTGAGAAAATAACAATCATGGATCCAATCAAGATGTTTGTGCCGGCGGCTTTCGCTAGCGAGCTCGGACTTGCCGATCACCTGGAATCCGATAAAGACCGAGCGAATCCGTCGCCATGGGGCATCGCCAGGTTGATTCGTCGTGAAGTCCGTCGTCATGGCCTGGCGACTCGACGTGAATTAAGAAAGGCGATCGAACCTTTCCTAGTCGCCGCCGGTTTTGAAGGAGATGTAAACAAAGCCATTCAATTGGTCGCTGGACGCATGGTGGACGTCGGGGAGCTCGCTGACTTGAAGGTCGAAAACCAACGCGGCTATTCTGCCATGCCTTCGCGTTGGATAAAGCTGAGCGACACGGATGCAGTGTTACTGGGAACAACGGCAACGGAGACGCATCGTTTCTCGTCTTTTCACCCCAACCAATTCTTGAGAAGGTTTCGCCCATCTGACTCGATTGTCACGGACCTAACTCAAATCGGTGTGAACGAACAGTCATTTGAAGATTGGCTAGGAGAACCGAGCTGGAAATCCCTCGTCGAGCCAACGGATGGCATTGAATCGCTTGCCGACCTTCTTGAGTGGCAGATTGCGAAACTGGACCAAGAGGGACTTCCGTTGTTTCTCGATGAAACGAAAGTCTTCGCGATTGACCATTCGCCGGGAGGCTTCTTTGGCAAGGTGCGAGTACCCGAAGGGGGCAGATGGACGTCACCGACTCAGCTTGGCGAAGGCATCTACATTGGAGCTGGACCTGGTCAGAATCAGCAACACTGGATTCCCATATTGCTCAGAATCGACGGAAGTCAGAGCAAATCCGTCTCTCTCAACTGCCGAAATGATGCGACGGCCACATACGAGTTGAGGAACTGGCTGTTGATCGCCCTTGGCCATCAGAGTGGCAAGAACGAAGTGGTTATCGCGGATCACGAATCGGAAAAGATTCGATTTACATTTCCCGCACCGTCACATGCCATCCGCATCTTAAAACTTGCCGGTGAGCCAAGTGCGAATTGGCAGGAATACGACGTTTCGGAGTCACGTTCCGCAGTCAAACTGCTTTCACACTCGATGTGTGAACTTCACATCCAGCAGTAGCTAACAAAAAACGCCCGCGGTAGTTTGCTCCACCGCGAGCGTTTTGATGTTTTACGAATTTTTCACAGGGAAAATTCATTACAGTTCGACAGATTCGACTTCGCGGACGAAGCGGGATGCGTCGTTTTCCAGGAACGATGAGACTACGTTGAACACGGCGTCACTGAAGCCGCCGATGTTTAGGATGTCGTCTCGCTCGGGTGCTTGCGTGGTTCCGTAGGGTTGAATGTCGATGCAGACTAGCTTTGGATCGACAACGCCGAGTCCACGCTGGGTCTTCTTGAACTTCTCCCACTGCGTCATCACTCCGGTTGAACCGTTTCGACCGTAGCCGTAACGACGTCCCGAGGCGATCCAGCTTTCGTTGTCGCTGACAAGCACGATGCCGGCGAAGGCTTGCTTCGCGTAACGTGTGTTGGCTTCGACAAATGGCAACGAGCAGTCCGTTCCTCCGCCTCCGTACTTCGACAAGCGTGCTGACAGTGACAGGATCGTATCGCTTGGATCGACCTTGACCTTGTAAGCTTGCGTATCGAATGGGATCACGACGCTGTCTGGGTTGCGACGCAGGATCGCTGCTGCGAACAGTGCCGCAACATCGACGCATCGCATCTTCGACGTTCCACCGCGACCACGGTTTCCCGTGACTGAGCATCCCATCGAACCTGACGTGTCGAGTCCAATGATGACTGGTCCAGGCAGCGTTGGTACGTTTCCGCACGCGATCTCGGCAGCGTCATGCAACGCCGTCTTGATCTTGCTTGGAACCTCGTCCGATGCGTTCATGTAAGCCGCCAGGAACTGGTACGGGAACTGACGGCTGCGTGCGATCGCGTCGCGGTCAGCCAGTTGGCCGGCCACGTAGTCGATCATCGCGTTGTCGGTTCCTGCGAATCCAAGGATTCCAGGCTTCTTGAACACGTCGTGACGCAATAGCGTATTGAGGTTCATGCGCAGTGCTTGCGGTCCCATTTGTCGAGCGATCGCCTTCCAAACCAACGGACCCTTGGCTGCGTCGGCTAGCAAGTCCCATCGAACTTGCAGGTCGCCGGCGATCAGCGTTTGGGCTTCGGCCGTCTCGGCTGCTCGGTAAGCGACCAGTGACTGAACCGTCGAAGGCAGGTTGTCAGCCGTAGCTGGTGCCCACTTCTCGACTGGCTTGTCGGTCAACCATCCGAACAACGCTCGACGCGCGTCATCCTTTGGCGTTGGACGTGCCATTCGCAAGACGTCTCGCAGGCTTGGATCGTTTCCGATCGAAGCTGAGAGCAACTTGCCAACAGACGCGTCGTTGAGCCAACGTTGGAACGCACGCTGCAGCGAAGACGACAGGCCCTTGCGACCGAACTGTCCTGAACGAGTCATCTGGAAAACGGTGCGCAGAACGCGACCGTTGTCCGCGACTCGATCGAAGACTTGGTGCATGAGCTTGGTGTCTCGCGTCGACAGTACGACCAGCAACGCTGCTGGCATGTCCTTCATGTAAGCACGCTCACGTGAGTAGACGGCCAGCTTTGCCAGGAACTCGTTGTCGTCGATCTCGTCGATCAGCTTTCGCATCGCGTCGAGTTGGTTTTGCGCGGACGCGTAGTAGACGTTGCCGAACGTACCAGTCGCCGCCATTTGGGCGAGCGCGTGCTTCGCTGACATCTTGTACGCTGGGCCGCCTGCTTCGTTGACGACAGTCGCTCGTGGCAGGACGCTGGTGATGCTTTGGAATAGAGACTTGTTGGCCATGTTTGACCTCCTGAGTAATGCAGGTTGTTTGCCTGCGTGTGCAGTCGCGGCAGGCGATAAAGCCACGCTACGACGAAGTAAACGATCCGACGAGGTTTGGTGCAGAGGTGGCTCCCAAATGAGCCACGTCGCCGGTTTTGACCAGCCAATTGGGCTGGGGCGAAATGGAAAGCGGCGACGAAGGGAATCGAACTCTTATGTACTCCACTCCGGCAGTCGGATCGTGTGTCTTGCCACCGCGTGGAAACGCCCCGAACGAAGTGGGGCCGTTTCGCAGCACGATGGTTTCGTGTTGTTGAAACGAAAAAGCACTCGGCGAAGTGTTGGTCAGAGACCCGTGTCGCTTTCGAGAAAGCTGGCGGGGCGGGGCTCGAACCCGCTGGACCTTTCGGTCGTGCCATGTACTCCGAACCGGCAGCCGAGTGTGTTTCGATGTTCTATTATCTTTCGAAGTAGTGATGCACTGTGTTTGCCTTGATAAAGGGCACGATCGACGAAGTTGTGACCAGAGGGTTTTACGGTGCTCTACCACTGAGCTACGGCGCTGCGTTCTTACGAATGGCAGTTGCGCCGGTGGGACTTGAACCCACGACACCCGGCTCCTGAAGCATGTACTCCGAATCGGCAGTCGATCGTGTGCGCTTTCTATTTCGTTTTCTTCTTGGTGGTCATTCCCAATTGTTTCCAAAGGGAACGGCCGTTGGCTCGGTCCAGCCGGACGAGTTGTTGCTGTCGTGTGTCGAAGGCGATCAGGTTTCCCTTGGGTCGCTTCGCGTAAACGAACGGCAAGCAAACGGCAACGACTTTGTGCGGTTCGCCGGCTGCGCGCGGCAGGTAGCGAAGTCGTACGAGTTCGTCGATGGGTTGCGAGATTCCTGAGCAGTCCCATAAGTAGGACGGAAGCTCGATGATCTCGCTGAGGATGGTGACGTAGTCACCTTTGGCGATGTCTTCGCCAGCGATCCTGGTCGCGACGGTAGTCACGGTTTTGGATCGGGATTCGGTTGTGGTTTTCATATTTCCGA
>NZ_ANOG01000510.1 GCF_000346295.1 Rhodopirellula maiorica SM1
ACCGGCCGAGTGCCGGTCGAATGGAGCAACCGCCGACGATTTCGGCGGTACGTTCCCATCGGGCACCATCGACTTTGCCGAGGATGAGATCAGCAAGACAATCACGGTTGACGTCATTGATGACGTGGACGTGGAATCGGACGAAGGTTTCATCGTCACGCTTAATTCGCCCAGTGGTATCGGCACCATCACAACCGCAACGGCCACCGGCACGATTCAGAATGACGATCTTAGCTATGCGATTGTCGCTACGGAGGGCGTGAATTCCGAAAGTGATGCTGCAACGACTCCGTTCACGTTCACGGTGACACGCAGTGGGTTGACGAGTGTCACTGGCACCGTGGATTTCGAGGTCACTGGCAGTCAGGTCGACGGTGCGACCGCCGACGATTTTGCTGGTACGTTCCCTCCGGCACAATCAGCTTTGACGTCGGTGATGTCAGCAAGACAATCACGTTCAATGTCAGTGATGACATGGAAGTGGAATCGGATGAAGGTTTTGTTGTCACCCTCACTTCGCCTAGTTCAAGTGGCAGTGGCACTGCGACGATTTCGACCGCCACGGCTCTCGGCACGATCCTCAATGACGATATTGAGTTGGATTTCGGTGATGCTCCAGCTAATTACCCGGTCACGCGGCAGCAGGACGGTGCTCGGCACGCCGAAAGTCCACTCTTTCTAGGCGATTCCGTGGACTTCGAAATCGATGGCACCCACAGCGAAGCGGCCGACAATGACGGCAGTGACGATGACGGTGTGTTTGCAGTGGCCAGCCCGGTAGCGAGCGCAGCAGATTCGACACGGGCGAGTATTCATCTCACGGCTTCGCAGGATGGATTTCTCGATGGTTGGATCGATTTTAATGCCGACGGCGATTGGAGTGATGTTGGTGAGCAAATCTTCAACAGCATCTCAGTGACCGCCGGTGAAAACATTCTCAGCTACTCGGTTCCCCAAGGTGCCACGGCGGGCGAGACATACGCTCGATTCCGGATCAGCAGTGCCGGTGGACTCGGCGTCACCGGGGCTGCTGCCGACGGCGAGGTCGAAGACTATATGGAAACCATTCTCGATGGCGATCTTGGCTCGGACGTTATTATCAACGTCATCAACGGTGCAGTCGCCATTTCACGGGATGAGTCCGACGATGTGGTTCGCAGCGGAGTGACCGAATTGTTTCGGGCATCGTCGAGCCTTGTCGGATCGCTGACCATCAACGGGACTGCATCCGATGACGATATCTCGATTGATCTTGGAAGTGGATTCACCATCCCAAGTCGCGGGCTGGTCATCGCAGGTAGCACAGGAAACAACCTGCTCTCCATTCTTGGTGACGGAAATCTTGACTTGACCGATCCGCTGGTCGATGCGACCGACATCAGCCACATCTCGCTCTCGGTCGTCAATGTCAACCGAGTCACTTTGGATGCAGCGACGATTCAGCGGTTATCGCCGATTCAAAAAACGGTCATGGTGTCAACGGGCGTCGCCGACGTAGTCGAGGTCAAACAGGCCGACCAATGGCGGATGATTGATTCGGTTGTGGTCGATGGCACATTTATGTTGCAGGCACAAAATCAAAATGGTGAGGAATCGATTCTTGTTGAATCTCAGCGTCCGTTTAAGAATTTTCTGAACCCGGCCGACGTGAATAATGACGGCGGCATCACGGCTGCCGATGCACTGGATGTTATCAATGAACTGAATCAACGCCGATACTCCAGCCTTCAAGGACAGTTGATTGATCCTATGGGGATGGAGTCTTGGCCCGGCACTTATTTCGATACCGATGGCAACGGCGTCATCACAGCCGCGGACGCCTTGAAAGTGATCAATGAATTGCCGTTTCAAACGTTTATCCAAAGCACAGCCGATGGCGAAGCGGTGGCAGCCGATTTTGTCAAGACAAGTCCACTTCGCGTAGCCGCGTCGCATCGATTCGATGAACCAGTGGCCCAGCGGGATGGCGAACTTCGGTTGCCAGGCATCGATTCGTCGATTTCGGCCGACGCCGCTTCCCGTGCAACGTTGTCCGCTGGGGATACCGAGGTGTTGTTACATTCTGACGCGGCAACTTCAACGAGCGTTGCGGATGAACTGCTGTCAAACGCGAGCTTCCTTGACGAACTCGCCATCGCGACGCTGAATGAGCACAATTGAGCCCACGCATTTGTCGTCCACTACGGTGAAAACACTTCTTTCTCAAATGATTCGTAATGAAATTTTAACGACGAACTTATTGCCGAGCGGATCCGAAGTTGCACGGCTTGGTTCTGGTTTTCTTTCGTGCCAGAACGATGTTATTGCGGTCGGTTAGTCAGTTGCGGATTGGTACTTTCCACTGATTCTGTATCGATCAGTCGATGGACTTCGTTGATGATGTCGGTCTCGATTTCTGGCGACCACACGGTGGGCAACCCGTAGTAAACCATTGCTCCACCCCCTTCATAGCCGCCTTCGCCCAACACCCGTCGCGATGGAATGTATGCCATCACGTCGTTGGCGTAACCGGCCACCCATGTTCGAGTTCCTGCCAATTCGCTTTTCAACCGAATCGCGTAATCCACGACGACTTCGCCGCCGAGTGTGACCAATTGAAGATCATCGCCGATCGACCAAGCACTGACGGGGTACGGATACGTCTGGCTGAGCGGGACACCGTCATCAATTTGTTCGAGCAGCATGGTAGCCCGGGCAACCTCGTAGCGATTGTCGGACTTTGAATTCAACTCGATTTCTTCCCGCGTCGGCAGCGTATCCAGGCGCAGGTCGATCTCTGCGTACGCCGTCCGCAGCGGTCCCTCGACGGGTTGCATCAGCGACGTCATCAAGACCGAATCCACGGCGGTTGCTAATCGTTGGCCATAATGCTGTGCCAAGCTTACCGTTCGGCGTGGCAGTGGATTTTGGTCAGCGCCGCAACCCGCAAAGAATAGTGCGACACAGCCGGGATGGCTTTTTTCGAGTTCAATTTGAGCGTATCCTGGGTAATCCCCCGACCATTGATAGCCGCTCAGGGTCGTCGCGTGGCACGCGTATCCGAACAGCACGGCGGTCAGGTTTTCGTCAGCGTCGCGAACGGCGAGCACCGGGACGTCATGGTCGCTGGG
>NZ_ANOG01000511.1 GCF_000346295.1 Rhodopirellula maiorica SM1
CTTGTTCGACTTCTTCGCGGATGTCTGTTTCTTTTCAGCGGGTGAATCGGCTTTTTTCACCGTGGGTTTGGCTGGCGGATTACCGCGGTTGGCATTCGGTTGGGACGCATTGGACGATTCAGTAACCGAGGAACTGACCGGAGCGGATTGTGCAATCGGCGGTGAGGAACTCGATCCGCTTGTTACTAACGCAAAAATCGCAACGACGATCAACAGCAATGCCAACACGCCGATGGCGATGAAGGGTGCATACCGTTTCCAGTCCACCGATGCTGTGGGTTCCTTTTTCTTCGCCGCAGCCGGTTGCTTCACCGGGGTACCAAGCGGGCGTTGAGGTGCCATGGGTGCCGCCGGAGCGGCTAACGGGCTTGGCATCGCCGCCGGAGTCGCTGGTACCGAGGGAAACGCAAACGGATCCGGAACGTCTTCGGCAGCCGCATCGACCAAACGATCGTCAAAGATATCGTGGTTTTGTTTTTTGCTGACGACTTCGCTCAACCCCAGCTGCAACTTATTGATCGCTTGAGCCACCTCGGATTTCGCGTGGCACTCGACCTCGACACGCTGTAATTCTTCGAGCAACAAATTGGCTGACGCAGGTCGCTCGCGAGCCTCTTTCGCTAACAAGCGATGAACAAGATCAGCAAGCGGCGTGGGAATCTCAGGATTCAGTTCACGGATCGGCTTAGGTTTGTGCGATAGGATGGCGACCAATTGCCCCGAGACCGACGACGAGGCAAGCGGCAAACGTCCGGTACATAACTCGTACAACACCACACCCAAACTGTACAAATCGCTGCGATCATCCAGCGGATCGGTACGTGCTTGTTCGGGTGATAGATACCCCGGCGTGCCAATTACCGAACCGCTTCCTGCAATTCGATCCACCGGAGTCTGAGCAAGCGCCAAACCGAAATCGAGAATTTTGATTCGATCGTTCCCTTCTTCGATCCAAATATTCGCCGGCTTGATATCGCGATGGACAATTTCCTTGGCATGTGCCGCGGCAAGTCCGCGTGTGATCTGTTTGGCAAAGTCGAGGATCTTTTCGAAACCCAGCTGCGTTTTGCTCAGATTCAAGGATTCAAGCGTCTGACCGTTGAGCAATTCCATCGCCATAAAAGGCGTGCCGTTGCGTTCGCCGACTTCAAAGATCACCACCACGTTGTCGTGATGGACCGCGGCCATCGCTCGTGCTTCTTCGATAAATCGAGCACGACTGTTGGGAGTCGCGGCAATCTTTTTGTTCATCACCTTCAAGGCGACGGTGCGTTTAAGACGCGTGTCCTCGGCGCGGAAAACGTACCCCATGCCCCCCTTACCCAACTCGCTGATCACTCGATACGAACCGAGCATGTCCCAGATCATCAGGCTGGGATGCAGGAGCGAGAAAGTCGTAGACTTGCTGAGTCGTTTTCATAGATTCGCGGTAGGAACGATGAGTTTCTTGCATCCGTTCGGGCGAGAGTAGTTTAACACGCAGAGCGGCAAATGTGTGCAGGGGATTAGGAACCCCCAGTCTAACAGGACGCAAATCGATTGCTCGACTAAATTGGAGCAATCGGAATGGACGCAGCGACGTGTCAGTTACGCGAGGATCGCATCGCTAGTTTACACTGCAATCGAAACCTCAAAACGGCATGATTCGAATGCAAACGGCATAAATGCAAACGGCATACCGGCGACCGTCTCACGCCGCATCGCCAGCACGAATGCGTCGTCAACGCAGCCAATCCCCTGAACGACATCCCCCAATCGCCGCCCGACAGGAAAGAATGCGGCTGGCTGCGTCCGACATGTTGTCGGCAGTCCGCAGCCGAACGATACTAGGAACCGACCTTGAGCAAAAAAATGGTTCGAGGAACACGGCACGTCCTCGGTCACGGTTCCCTTAGCGATATCGTTTGCCTGTTATCGGGCGTGCGGGATCCACATTCAACCTTGGCCCAAAATGTTGTTGGCTCCAGAAACCCTACCTGAAACTCAACCCTTTCCCTTGACCCAAGATTCAAAAATGAAAATGCGGCTTAGCCTCACGATCGCCGGCCTTTGTCTGGCATGCCTCCCTTTCGGTTCGCGGCCCGCTGATGCCGCGGAATCCGCCCCAGCGGACGACGCCAATCAATTGACCGAGTCCGAGAAGCGCAGCGGATGGGAGTTATTGTTTGATGGATCGAGCACCGAAGGTTGGCGAAACTACAAACGCGACGACGTATCGGACGGCTGGAAAGTCCAAGACGGAGCCTTGGTTCGCCACGGCAAAGGCGCCGGCGATTTGATTACCGAGGAAAAATTCGACACGTTTGAACTTTCGCTGCAGTACAAGATCAGCAAAGAGGGCAACAGCGGGCTGATGTTCCATGTCGTCGAAAGCGAGGGACGTCCCTACTACAGCGGCCCCGAAATCCAGATCCAAGACAACAAAGACGGCCACGATCCGCAAAAGGCTGGCTGGCTGTACCAGCTGTACAAACCGGGCACGGCGCGGGGCGAAGAGACACCGATTGACGCCACCCGGCCGGCTGGCCAATGGAATGAACTGTACTTGCGTATCGGTAACGATCAGTGCAGCGTCTGTATGAACGGCGTACGCTACTACAATTTCAAAATCGGCGACAAAACATGGAAGGACCGAGTGGCCGCGAGCAAGTTCGCCCAATGGGAAGGCTTCGGCGAGGCTGGCAAAGGCCATATCTGCCTACAGGACCACGGCGACTTGGTTTCTTACCGGAATATAAAGATCCGTCGACTCGAAGACGACCAACCTGTCAAACAACCGATCGACGGTAAACTTGGCATGAAGAGCGTCCTGGCGTTTCCCAATTTGCAGTGGGATCAATGGCAAGCGGTCGACGACGCCGGACAAGTGCGTCCACTGCGTTTGATCGAATTGACCTACGCCAAAGACGCTCCCGAACGGCTCTACGCCATCTCGCAACGTGGCATGATTTGGTCGTTTGAAAACAAGCCGGACGTGACCGAGTCCCAACTGGTGCTGGATTTACGAGAAAAGGTTTACGACTGGAAAAAACGTGGTGCAAACGAACAAGGGCTGCTTGGACTGGCGCTACACCCCGACTTCAAATCCAACCAAAAGTTTTACGTTTACTACTCGTTAGCGGATGCGGAAAAGTCGATCCTTTCTTGCTTCACGATGTCCAAAGACAATCCTCATCAAGCCGATCCAAAATCCGAAGTGGTGCTGATGGAGATCGACCAACCGTTTCAAAATCACAATGGCGGCAGTATCGAATTTGGTCCCGATGGCTATCTGTACATCGGACTCGGTGACGGCGGACTTCGCAACGATCCCTACGAAGCCGGCCAAGATCTCGGCAAGATCCTGGGCAAAATCTTGCGGATCGATGTCGACAACGCAGCCAATGGCAAAAACTATGCAATTCCCGCAGACAATCCGTTCGTTAACACCTCGGGCGCACTACCCGAAATCTATGCTTATGGACTTCGTAATCCATGGCGAATTGCGTTTGACCCTGCCTCAGGTCGCCTGTGGGCCGGCGATGTCGGTCAAGAATCATGGGAAGAAGTTGACGTGATCACCAAAGGCGGCAACTACGGCTGGAGCAGCCGCGAAGGAACCCATCCGTTCGGCAGCCAACCTGTGCCCGAAAGCGTTAGTGAACCGATCGAACCGGTCTGGGAATACGACCACGCAATCGGTAAATCGATCACCGGCGGCCGAGTCTATCGTAGCGATCGCAACGCAGAATTGACGGGCAAATACATTTACGCTGACTACGTCACCGGCAGCGTATGGGCATTGTCGTACGATCCGGAAACAGGCAAAGCGACCCGCAACGATCAAGTCCTACCCGACAGCATCCCTGTGCTGGCGTTCGGACAAGACGCATCGGGAGAGGTCTATTACCTGACTAACAGTGTTCGCGGCGAATGCATCTATCGCTTCGACGCCGCCAAGTAATTGGCGAGCCCACGGGTGATCCAGCAGTGATCCCCCACGAATGTTAGGCGGCAAGGCGCAAGCCCAGCGCCGCCTGCCTTGGTAGCGGCACGGCGCGAGCCCAATGCCATCTACTTTGGCAACCACTGGAGATGCTCAAGTAGTGGGATTCGCCAGAATTCCCATCATTGCTTTTGAAACACCAGGAACTCTGGCGAGTCCCACTACGAAAGTAGATGGCATTGGGCGCGGGGCCCGCCCAGTTGAGGCGAGTGAAACGTTCG
>NZ_ANOG01000512.1 GCF_000346295.1 Rhodopirellula maiorica SM1
CGATCGCCAGATCTTCTAGCTGCGATTGGTAGCGTGATGTACGGATTCCATAGATCGTCGCCGCAGCTGCCAAAACGCCCAACACGCACAATCCCGCAGTGATTAGCGGCCATCGGAACCGATTGACGAGCGCTCGCGAAGCCGATGTGTCCGCGGTCGGTTTGACGATATCAGAAACGACTAACTCAAGCGTCGATTCGACCAGTTTTTCACACGGCGTCACCGCAGGAAAATCGTCTAAATAGTCCCAGCCTTGCTGCAACGATTGCAGTCGTCGTCGCAGCTCTTCGTCGTCCAACAATCGATCTTCGAGTTGTGTCCGTGATTCATGATCCAGTTCCCCATCGACATAGGCGACGAGCAATTCGTCGTCTGGATCCAGCGGTGCATCATCGGTCAACAGTTTCAAACTCATGGGCCCACCTCCTTGGGGATGAGTCCCGAGTCGATGTAAGGTTGCAGTATTTCTTTCAAGTTGACTCTCGCTCGACTCAGCAGCGACTTCACCGCCTTGGGCGTGAGATCCATCGTTTCAGCAATTTCGGCGTAGCTCATGCTCTCGAATCGCGACAACATTAAAGCCATCCGTTGCCGCTCGCTCAGCGATTCGACCGCCTGACGCACGATCTGGGCACGTTCACTGCCTTCGCTAACACGTGCCGGCATCAACCCGCTGGCATCCAGTGCGGTGGAGGCCAGCAATTGGGCGTTGCTAGGTGCATCTTGGCTGCGTGGTGCATCGACTTCGCTCACTTCGCGACGACGCGACATCGTGCGTGCCGAGTTACGTGCCACATTACCGGCGATCGTAAACAGCCAAGTCGAAAACTTTGCTCCCGGTTCATAGCGTTTCCGCGCACGATAGACACGCAGAAAAACTTCTTGCGTTAAGTCTTCTGCCAATTCATGGCTAGGACCGAGCGTGTGCATCAATCGCACCAATCTTGCCTCATATCGACGTACCAATTCCTCAAAGGCTCCCGCATCATCGTCGCGAACGCGCAGCATCAAACGAACGTCCGGATCGGACTGTTGATATCGCATCGCGGTCGAATCGCTTACAGCCAAACCAGCCTGTTGAGATTAAAAGGAACGAGATTGAGTCTTCTAGGTGTTAGTTTAGTGTCTCAACGACAGTTGGGGATACCATCCCCAGTTACCTCAAGAATTAACCCAGGAATTGAGGTAAAGGTTTCGCGAAAAATCGAAAGAACGTCGCCCGCATTGGCACGAGCGACGTTTTTTATTCACGCCTCGATTCTCATTTATTCACGTCTTGATTCTCGATGCACGCTCCGTCATCCGCTCGTTCCGCCATCCGAATGCTCGCATCGCAAAACATTTCACGATTCTCGCCCCACCTTCGGCTATTGGGGCTTCGTCGCCCACCATGCTTCCCAAGCGGCGGCCATCTGCTCGACCAACTCCGGTTTCTCGGTCGCCCGATTTACCGTTTCGGTGGGATCGGACTGCAGATCGTAAAGCTCCCAGTCGCCGTTAACGCGGCGGATGCATTTCCAATCGCGATCACGGATCGCTTGATATTTCCCAAACTGCCAAAACAGCGGCCAAGGACGCTCGCTCGCTTCGCCGTGCAGTGTGGGAACCAGCGAGTGCCCTGCTAACCGATCGGGCACTTCGACGTTTGCTAAATCCAACATCGTGGGAGTGAAATCGACGAGATGGCCCACATGATCGGTGACCGATCCCGCTTGAATCTTGCCTGGCCAATACGCGATCATGGGCGTCCGCGTGCCGCCTTCGTAGTCCGTCGTTTTGTATTTCCGATACGGTGTGTTCGAGGCATTGGCCCACACCCGGCCTTGCGTCAAGTAACTCGTGACCTCCCACGGCATGGCTCCCTCGACAGTCGATCGATCGGCGGAATCTTCGCAGGCCCCATTGTCGGACAAGAAAAAGACAACGGTGTTTTCTGCTTCGCCAAGCTCGTCAATCTTGGCCAGCACGCGGCCGATGTTGCGATCCAATCGATCGATCATCGCAGCATAGGTGGCCATCCGCAAATCCCAGTGATCCCGCTGCTCGGCAGGGATCGAATCCCAAGCCGGCAACTGCGCGTCGCGTGGTGACAACGTCGCATTGGCGGGTAAGACCCCGAGCGATTGCTGTTTCTTAAAACGCTGCACTCGCAAATCGTCCCAGCCGATCGCCTTGTACTTGCCTCGATACTTCGCGACATCCTCTTTGCTGGCGTGCATCGGATAGTGAGGCGCCGTGTAGGCGAGGTACAACAGGAATGGCTTAGATTCGTCCTGGTATTGATCGAGATAACCAATCGCATGATCGGTGAAGGCATCCGTGGTATAGAAGCCCTTCGACTCTGGTGTAAACGGCAGGAACTCCTGGTCATCAATTGCCCAGCGACGCACTCGCTTTTTCGCTGGCTCCGGTTCGCCGTCCCTCGCATGTCCAGGATTCCAAAAATTACAGCAACCATCGGTCAGCCCGTAGTAGCGATCAAACCCACGTTCAAACGGCGTTTGCCCCGCATGCCATTTTCCCGTCATCAACGTTCGATAGCCCGCCTCGCGCATTCGTTCGCCAAACGTCGCATCCGAGTAGTGAACCGTGGGCGACGCTCCCACATGATGCCACCAACGCCCCGTCAAAATCGAGGCGCGGGTGTGCTCGCATTTTGCGTTGTTGTAAAAGGTGCGAAAACGCAAACCACCCCTGGCCAAACGATCCAGGTGCGGCGTTTCTATCTCTCCGCCATAACATCCGATGTCCGAAAACCCCATGTCATCGGCCATGATCAAGACAATGTTCGGACGTTCTGGATCCGCAGCACTCAACGTTACTGGAACCGCCGAAACGAACAGACCAAACAGCGCTATCCAAATCAGACAACGCAATGGACGAACCGATCGCCAGCGACCCGCGGTCGACCGATCCACAGTGAAGAGAAGCATGTTGAATTCCTATCGTGAACAAATTGCTGAAAGGGGGGCGAGCCGCATCGCCGATCCTGATGACAAAGGACAAGCGATTTCCCTTGTCTAATGCGTCCCACTGACAATGCGGTGAACGACGATTTTAATTGAAAACCACAGCGTGGAGGACCGGTCACCACAACCGCTTGCGTCTTCATCCGCAGAACGCCGAAGTGGGATTTCCCGCCTGTAATTCGCTCGGACCACAATTTTTTGCGAAGTCCAAATTTCAACCTTGGCGACTGTTAATCCGGCGCAGCATCATTTTGTCGCCCCCTCGTCTGCGGCTTTGTCAGGCCTACCGAGCCCTAAAAATCGCCGGAGGATCTCGTTTCTTTTTGCCGTGAAAACCAGCGTTCCCGCCCCCGGCGATGCGATGGAGCGTGATCCGGATGCATCCGTTGGCACACTCTTTGCCAACGTCTACTACTGAGCTTGCTTGCAACCGCAATGCGGTTTTGCCATCCCGCGACGATGCGATCATTTTCCCGCAAAAAACTAGATAAGACATGCAAATTGCTCGCATAACGATGTTCCTACCCCTGTTCCTTCGAAAACGATTAGATCGATTGTGATGCCCGGCATCGTCCGCAGGCGTGAATCGTCAGAGAGTGTTGATGTGAACTATCAAAAAAAAATTGACGGCACAAAAACCAACATCCCCTTCCAGGCTGCCTTTCGCACCTCCGAACCGCAGGCAACAGAAAACGATCCCGCCCCCGGCGAATTCAACACGAGCGCAATCGATCGGAGTAAAATATTGATATCGATGGATCGCAGTAGCCGATTTGATCAGCGACTGCGAACGTTCCGAGTCACGCTGTCCATTTTGGTCAGCGGCTGTATCACATTAGGAGCGGTCGTGTGGTGGCGACTGCTTCACTAATTCCTCTTTTGTCATCCCGAGTCGAGGATGCGTGTCCACCGCTTCGTTCGAAGATCGTTTCTCTGTTTCCACGTTCAAGGAACTCGCCAGATGAAGTTAGTAATCAGCAGTAACCGAGTCGCAGTAGGCAACAAGCTTCGCAATTACATCGAATCACGTTTGCAGCAATCTTTCCAGCGACTTGACCGGTGGGTACAAAAAGTGTCGGTGTGTCTGGACGACATCAACGGTCCACGCGGCGGCGTCTGTAAACAATGTCGACTTGTCGTGACGTTAAACGGAGCGGAAACGGTGGTGGTCACAGAAACAGGCGCAAGCGTCGGGGCATCGGTATCCAAAGCGATTCGGCGTGCTGGTTATGCAATGACGAAGCGAGTGAAGTCACGACAAGACCGTCGGGTCAAAAAGATCTCTCATCGATACATTCCGGAAATGGCTCTTGCGGAAGCGCCGGAACTTTCCGAGGAAGATGACCCGCAGTGGAGAAACACGCCATGAAATCCGTCGCCACAAAGTACACGGTGACCACTCGCGATCGCACGAAGATCACGGAACTACTAAATGATCCTCAGGTCTGCAATCACGCCTCGGCCGACGCACAGCGTTTGCTACGCGACCGATTGCAGCGTGCTGCGAGTGTCGAAGCGTCCCAGGTATCGGGCGAATTGGTGTCAATGAATTCGCCGTTCTATCTACAAGACCAAACGACCGGCGAAGTCATCAAACAGTGGCTCTGTTACCCCGATGCCGCCGGCTATTCGGCAAACGATTTGTCCATCTTGTCGCCACTTGGCGCCCAAGTTCTTGGATGCCGCGTGGGCGACGAAATCGTTGTGGACGATGCGAATGGCCGTCGACGTCGCTTCACTGTGTTACGAGTATTGGCGTAATCACACAAAGTGTTTGAAATATCCGGAACATCAATCTTGATGTTCCGTTTCCGGTCTCAGCCGTTTTTCGAACGTCAATCCCAAGTCCGTAATTTTCGTTCGCAACGTGCTCCGCGCGATTCCCAAAATCTCGCTGGCCTGGGCTTGGTTTCCTCCGGCATGACTTAGCACTTCGGGCAATACAATTCGATCGATTTCATTGTGCAATTTTTGATACAGATTAGGTTGCTCTTCTGAAAGCAGTTCATTGACAAACTGTTGAAGATTGGCCGCATCTAATTTCGAAGGCCCCGTCGCTGGGGCTGTTGACGTTTCACCACGACACGATTGCGGCAGTGAATTGAGTGTCAAAACCTCACCCACGTTTCGCACCAACGCATGCTTCACCGCACTTTGCAGTTCGCGAACATTTCCTGGCCAAGAGTATTGCTTCAGCTGTAACATTGCATCCGGAGCAATCGAGCGGACTTGCTTTCGCAATTCTTGGTTGAACAGTTTGACGAAATGTTCGACGAAGATCGGAATATCCTCAACACGTTCTCGCAGCGGAGGCAATTGGATCGTGAACACGCTGAGCCGATAGTACAAGTCTTCGCGAAAATCGCCCGCTTTGACCATTTCCAAAAGATTTCGATTCGTGGCCGCGATCACACGCACATCGACTTGGATTGTTTCGTTATTGCCGACGCGTTCAAAACTTCCGTCCTGTAGTAACCGCAACACTTTGGCTTGGGTTGCCGGAGTCATATCGCCAATTTCGTCGAGAAAGATCGTCCCCCCGTCGACTTGTTCAAACTTTCCTACCCGGCGTTTTTCAGCCCCCGTAAAAGCCCCACGCTCATGACCAAACAATTCGCTTTCAAGCAGATTTTCCGGTAACGCAGCACAATTGATGGCCAAGAAAGGGAGATCGGCGCGGCGACTGTGCTGTAGGATCGCACGTGCAATCATCTCTTTTCCGGTTCCGCTCTCGCCTAAAATCAACGCGTTCACGTCTTGGGGAGCGACCTGTCCAATCGCCTTGTAAACCTCTTGCATCGCAGGCGAACGACCGACGATCTGTTCCGCCGTTGCATCCCCGTCTATCGGGACTGAAAACGTTGTCGCCGCCTGCCCCAATTGCCGCATCTCGATGGCGCGTTGAACGGTTAAAACCAATTCATCAAACTCAACCGGCTTTAGAAGGTATTCAAATGCACCTCGCTTCATGGCTTCGATCGCCGTTTCCGTTGTCGAAAACGCGGTGATAATGATGACGGGAATTCGCGATTCAAGCTGATGCAAACAATTAAAGGCATCCAGCCCTGACATGTCCGGGAGCCGCACATCCAAAATGACAGCATCGGGGCGATGGGTTTCAAAAGCCGCAATCCCTTGCTCAGCGGTCGCCGCGGTAATCACCTCTAGTTCATCGGTTTCCAAGCTTTTCTTGAGCGAGTACAGCAGGTTGGGTTCATCATCAATGATTAGCAGTTTTGACACTTCAAATTCCAACAGCAATAAGATCGACTATCGAGTTTCCGCAAGCACGCCGGACAGCGGCAACATCACCTTGAACACGGTCCCTGCAGGATCTCGATCCTCGGCCGACAAATCGCCTTGGTGAGCTTCGATGATTCGTTTCGAAACGGCCAGCCCAAGTCCCACGCCGGGATCCTTCGTGCTGAAGAAAGGTTCAAAGATACGAGCTCGCTGTGCGTTTGGTAACCCGCAGCCATTGTCCGCCACGCTTAAACATACCCAATCGTTTGCAACCGATGAAAGTTCCCCCCCGCACTGCTCGCCCTTTTGACTCTGCAGCTCAACCGTGATCTGGCCCTGGTTCGCAACCGCATCAAAAGCATTGAGCAGCAGATTCAATAGAACTTGCCTCAATTGGGTTGCATCGCCCTGGACCGTGATCGGTTCAGCGGGCATTCTACACTCAATCTCAATTTGCCGTGTCGTCGCACGACTGGCGACAAGATCAAGCGTTTGTCGCACGATCGGAGCAAGTTCGACCGGCTCACGTTGCAATGGTGTGGGACGCGCAAAATCGAGAAACGTTTGCAACAAACGATCCACGCGAGTGATCTCTTCGTCCAAAACCGCCAAGTCGGTCGCATTCAAATTTGCCGAATCATTTTTTCGCCGCGCCGATTGGACAAGCGTTTTCATGCACATCAGCGGATTGCGGATCTCGTGCGCCAAACCAGCCGCCAATTGGCCCACGGCAACCAATTGATCGGCGCGGATCACTTCGTGGTGACGTTGTTGCAATTGTTCGACCACTGCGCCCACTCGACTGGAAACATTCTCCAGCACCAATTGCAGATCTTGCAGCGTCGGATCGGCCGAAATTTCGATCGGTCCCACCACGGTGTCAAGCTTTCCAGCAACATCACGAATCGGCACGGTCAACAGAAACATCGATTGATTGATGGCCCGAGCAACGCCATAGCCCGCCTCTAACCCGACGACGCCGCCGCAAGCACCGAGCAGTGCCATCACCAATGCCAATTTCTGAGCCATCGCTTGGTTTTGTTGGTTACTCTGCTCAAGCTCTTTTTCATTCAGATCGAGATAGCGGTGCGCCGCCGCTAAGACTCGCTGCGAAAGCAACTCGTCTTGAAGTCTTCGGACGCTCGCAAACGTAATCTCAGTCATTGGATCATCGACAAGCTGGTGGAGCTTGGCGAAATATTCATCTAACCCCTCGGATACTTCCGCCAAACAGTCGCTCTCTTCCTGCGAACCGGTGAGGGCCGAGGCGGCAGCCAGCCAATTTGTCGCTTCCTGCTGTTTGTTGACCGCCGACACCAAATGGTCTCGATCCAGGCTCAACAAAAACACCCCTAATTCGTGCCGCATCTCTCGAACAATCAATTCCATCTCTTCGGCCGCCCGAATGCTCGCCACGTTGACGTCAAGAATCTGCGAGTTTTGGCGTTGCAATTGCAACACATACCAAGCTCCTGAAAACCCCAAGCACAACAAGAGAAATCCGGTTGCGGGCAAAAAGACGCCTAGCTTATTTCGTAACCTCATCGGACCGGTCTCGGAGTGAAATTGGATGAATATTGGCCGGAAAACAGTAAATTCGCCTTCGCACGATAGCGTGGCCACTGAAAGCGGTGCAGCGAAGCTGGTTAAGGTGCAGCGAAGCTGGGAAATCGAGCATCGGCACAAACGTAATGCCAGCAGCCGCCGACGGCAATCAATCCATTGGCAAACCTCGTGCCCTTGAGATTGCGTACCTAGAATCACCGCGTCTTCCCAAACCTGCATTGCTTCAATCGCTACGTCTGACCGCCATGTGGTTCATCGATTAAGGTCGATCGATACAAACGAACCCACGGTACAGCACCGGTTTGATGCGGCAGGCTTTTTGAAGCTGGTTCGATGACGATCACGAATCCGCCATTGTCGGTCATTGCACTGTCATGAATTTGGTCTTCGCCGTCCTCCCTTGGTATACTGAACCAAAGCCGGGTCGCGCCAATCTATCGGCTCTCTCTGTCTTTTGATTTTTGCTTTGCTTGACGCTACCGGCCTAGCCCCCAACGACCTCCAACGTCAGGAACAGCAAACAATGAAGACGAATGAAATCAGTTCGGCCATCAAACAACTTGCTTCGGATGATGGCGTGGCTCGCGAGAAAGCTCGGAACGCGTTGGTCGCAGCAGAGAGTCGCGAGGTGACCGAAGCCCTAATTGCCGAATTAGTCGATTACCGGCACCAAGTCCGCTGGGAAGCAGCAAAGGCATTGTCGCAGATCGGAGACCCCGTCGCCGCGTTGCCTTTGGTTCATGCGATGGGCGACGACGACCACGACGTTGCCTGGGTCGCCGCCGAAGGTGTCGCTGAAATGGGTGAAAAGGGACTGCAGGCTGTGCTTAGCGGACTGACGCACTCGAGCCGCTCAGGGTCGTTCTATAAAGTCGCTCACCATGCCTTGAAGGAAATTCGCAAACATGGCAAACATCGCGACGTGGTGGCAAAAGTGATGGAAACGCTCGAAGGGGTTGAACCGCGACTGTCCGCTCCGATTGCTGCCTACGAGGCAATCCAAGAGCTCCGCGGCAATGGATTGCCCGCCGCATGACATGCTGGCTGCATTTGCCGCCGCCTCGTCCCTGACTCCCGTTTCACGTTTCGACTGTCCCAATCGCCAAACTGCTTTCGAACCACCAACCGTGGTGGTAGTGATCGAGGCAAATTGCCCCACTGGGGTGCTGTTTCCCCGATGCAGTAGTTACAGAGTGAACTGTAGACCGATATTCACCGCCGAATTGGCAGTCTCAGTACATTGGCACAGCGTATGCATCTATGAAATGCCTTGAGTTCACCTTTTTCGAGGAGATTGATAGATGAGGGGTTCATGGCATTTGGGGCGATTCGCCGATATCGACGTTCGCATTCACTGGACGTTTTTACTCGTCCCCCTGTGGATCTATTTTTCGAGTTTGGCTGCGGGGCTTGGCGTCGCTAGCGCGACGGTTTCGGTTCTGTTCGTGCTCTCGATTTTTGCCTGTGTGCTGTTTCATGAATATGGACACGCGTTGATGGCACGCCGCTTTGGCATTCCCACGCGAGACATCACGTTGCTGCCGATCGGAGGCGTTGCCAGTCTCGAGCGGATGCCGCGTCGACCGGTGCATGAATTGGCAATTGCCGTTGCGGGCCCTGCGGTAAACGTGGTGATTGCAGCTGCGATTTTCATTGGCTTTGCGATCGTTGATCCCACCGCCGGCGCCACCACTTCGTTCTTGAGCCGCTTGGCGGTCGTCAATGTTGCGTTGGTGCTGTTTAACATGCTGCCTGCGTTCCCGATGGACGGTGGCCGCGTGTTGCGATCGCTGCTGGCGATGACAATGCCTTACACCTCGGCAACTCGGATCGCCGCGAACGTAGGCCAAATCACCGCAGTCGGCTTCGGATTGCTCGGGTTGATCAGCGGCAATTTGATGCTGGTCTTCATTGCTGGATTTATCTTCCTTGCCGCGCGTGGTGAAGCAATGATGGCCAACATGCCGGATCGGCACGATGTGGCTGGCGTGCCGCCCACGAACGACGAATCCGTCGATGCGGTCAAAGCGAGGCTGCGAAACCAGCCCGGCCCTAACTTTCCGGACGTTCGCTCGCTTCCGATCATCAGCAGCCAATGGAACGCAAAAAGTGCCTTGGGATGGCTGTGCAACCACTCATTGGAAAAGTTCCTAGTGTCCAGCGGCGGATCGGTTGTAGGGATGATTAGTAGAAGTGACCTACAACGTGTGGTCCATGAAGGTCGCGGTGCAATGGCGATCGAGCGTTTGTTGGCGCTGCGGATCATTCCGATGCAATCGCTTCGCTCGGCATGAATGGTGGATCGTTAAGCGATTGCCGAGGTCATCGCTGATTGCGAAGCGTTGATTGCGAAGCAGAACCATTCATGCAGGGAGGCATGACGATGCGACCGCGGGGGCCTACTGCAATGGCTCGGCGAAACTAATTGGGTGTCCGTCGGGATCGCGAATATGGAAATAGCGTTCACCCCAAACGGCATCACGTGGGGCAAATTCGGGCTGCAACCCACGCTCGACTAACAAGCGGTACGTTTCGTCAACATCATCAACAGCAAAGATGATCAGCGTGCTGCTCGCTGCCGGTTCGTCCGCGTCGGCTAGACGCAAATTCAAATGATGATCGCCCACGCGAAACGTACTGAATCTCGCATTCTCGCCACCACGGTGCAGTTCAAACCCCACTTGCTGATAAAAACGAACCGCGGTCACCATCCGTTTTGTCACGATCGTCACGGCGGAAATTTTCATTTGGCCCCTCCCTTGTCTGACTTCATCATCGCTGGCATCCCCTTTCCGCTAGGTTACCAGGCAAACGAACCGTCGAAAAACCGGCAAACTTGTCGCGTGGTCTCGTGATTGGGGGCTTCGGTAATCCGGGGTTCCCTTGGTAATGTAGTTTCTCGTTCCACTGTTTCTTCGCAACTGAGACCAACTGATGCTCGACCGAAACGAACTTTTACTATCTGCCACGAGTGCAGCACGTGCGGGTGGCGAGATCCTGCTTCGCTATTTCCGCGATGGCGTGACGATCCGCGACAAGTCCGAATCGGGCGGCAAGACCTATGATTTGGTCAGTGACGCAGACTTGGAAAGCGAACAAGCGATTGCGAACTTTCTGAGAACCCGCTATCCCGACCACGAATTGTTGGGCGAAGAATCGCTCGCCGGTGGCGCCACCGATGCCGAACATTTGTGGATCATCGATCCTTTGGACGGTACGAATAATTTCGCGCACCGTTTGCCACATTTTGCCGTTTCCATTGCCTATTATCACCGCGGCGAACCGGTTGTCGGTGCGGTGTTTAATCCAGTTCGTGACGAGATGTTCACGGCAATCAAGGGTTCCGGGGCGGCGATCAACGGCGTCGCAGCATCCGTTTGTAATGCCGAGAGTTTAGGCAAAGTTTTGATCGGTTGCGGATTCTATTACGATCGTGGCGACATGATGCGAAGTACGCTCGCAGCAATCGAAGACTTTTTCGGCCAGGACATCCACGGCATTCGTCGCTTCGGCACCGCGTCGCTCGATCTCTGCCAAGTCGGCTGCGGTCAATTCGGCGGCTTTTTTGAATACCAACTTTCCCCTTGGGACTTTGCGGCGGGACGCTTGTTTGTCACCGAAGCAGGCGGCCAAGTCAGCGACGCCAAGGGTGCCGATTTGCCGCTGGAAACCACTAGCCTTGTCGCCAGCAATGGCAAACTGCACGAGGCCATGTTGGAAATCACCAAGCAACATCATCCGTAGACCGCATTCGTATTGATGCAGCGGATCTTGATGCTCGTTACGAAATTCAGTTTGCTGACCGTGGTCCGCAGGTACCCGGCCGCTGACGCGTCACGGATCGCGGGAAAAATGACGACTTAGGACTTTGTTGCCTTAACGATCGCTCGAACCGGCGACGGGTACCCTTCGACTGTGCGTGATCGGTCGACGGGATCCAAGAAATCGACGAGCGAATGAAATGTCATCCACGGGGTTGCCCGCTGTTCTGCGGGTGTGGTCGGGGACACGTCGATGACTTCGATATTTTCAAAACCAGTCCGACTCAACCACCGAATCAACATGGGGACCGATGGGATGAACCAAACGTTTCGCATCTTGGCATAACGGTCCTCGGGCACCAGTACCTCGGCCGCATCCGACTGGATCACCAATGTCTCGACCACCACTTGTCCGCCAACCTTGAGGGTTTCCGCCAGCGTTTGCAGGTGGTCAATCGGGCTGGTGCGGTGATACAACACGCCCATCGATAGCGTCAGATCGAACGCTTGCAGTTGGCTGGGAAGATCGGTGTCGGCCAATGGCACAATAAAGTGTTTCTCGGGTTGTCGCGCATAGCGACGGATTGCTTCGAACTGCATCACGTACAAAAGATACGGATCACATCCGAGCACCCACTCGGCTCCTGCATCGATCATCCGCCATCCGTAGTAGCCGTTTCCACACCCTACATCGAGGACCGCTTTGCCGCGAAAGTCGAGCGATTCGGCCAGCCGATCCCATTTCAAATTCGATCGCCATTCGGTATCCAACGAAACGCCAAAGACATCAAAGGGGCCTTTCCGCCAAGGATGCATCTGCATCAGTGTCGATGTTAGCGAATCGGTATTGGCGACGTCTTCGGCGAGCGAACCGTGAACCGCTACGGCGTCGCCGCTGGCATCGATCGTCGCGTCCTGGCAATCCGGCAGCGACTGCCACGCCGATTTCCATTTTTCCAGATTACCGTGTTTGGAAGGATGAAATCGCTCGCTACAAAGTTGCCGCAATTCGCTTGCCCAATCGGCTAAACCTTGACGACACAATTGCTCAAAAAGTGGCTCTCGATCAAGTAACGTCACGCTGCCGACTCCGCTTTGACTGCCAAAATCGAGGCAAAGTTGAAGCACTGGAACCACGGCGCGACACAATCAAAACCTGCGGTTTCAAGTCGATCGATGTGCGTTTGCATGGTTTCGGGCAGCAAACGATCTTCTAATGCAGTACGTTTCTGGGCAATTTCGAGATCACTGTACCCATTGGCCCGTTTAAAGTCATGGTGCAGATCATTTAGCAGCGACTGCTGTCCGAGATCATCGAAACAAATTTTTTCAGACAGCAACAACGCGCCGCCGGGAACGATGGCGTCCGCGATCGCGGTCAATAGAGCCGCTCGCTGATCCTTGGGGATGAACTGAAGCGTCAAATTCAGCACCACAAAGGAGGCGTTGGTCATCGGGAATTGACACACATCCGCTTGATGCACGCGAACCTCGGCCACCCCGGTTTGTCGCTCGCTGTGTTGCAGCTTCATTTGCAAACGCTCGACCATCGCCGGAGCATTGTCGACAGCGTGAATGACGCAGTCCTGCGGCACTTGCCGCTGAATCAATAAAGTGGCGGCACCGAGGGAACATCCCAAATCGTAGACATTCGTTTTCGCCTGAGCGAACCGGGCAGCCAACTGTTGGATCATCGCCAAGATCGACGCGTAGCCCGGAACCGATCTCGCAATCATATCGGGAAACACCTCGACCACTTGTTCGTCAAAGGCGAAGCTGCCCACACGGTCGTGCGGCAACGAATAGATCCGGTCGCGTTTCATCAAAGCTCGTTCATTATCAAAAGGGGCGTGGGGGTCGAACGACCGTCGTGTCTTCATAAAATCCCCGCTGCGGTCAGGAATATCGAATCCGAAACTCGTCCGCACGCTCTTCGGCCGGCAACGTTTCGATCACGGTGTCATCGATGTTGCCTTTCATCGATTCGTCGATCCGTTTTAACAATTCCCGCAGTTCGGATTCAGCACCAACCACGTCCAATTCAACAGATCCATCGGGGCGGTTTCGCACAAACCCACGCACGCGGAGTCCTCTGCTTTGTGAAAGTGCGTTCGCGCGAAAACCAACGCCTTGGACTTGACCGTGAAAGTGCACAACGTATCGAGTCTGCGAATCGTTCATGGTTTAGAATCCCGTGTCTTCATCCGCCAATTGCCCCACCATATCCTGGTCCGCGGTATCGGTTAGTCCAGTGACCGTTTCCCCCGCGGCGGCGAGACGCTCGATCACGACCAAACACATGTCGTCAAACGGCGGAGCCTCGCCGACATGCTCCAGCACCGCTTTGACCAAGCGGTCCTTGATCTCTTCGGCGCTGCCACCAATCGCTGTCAACTCACGGACCTTGTCGATACCGAATTCGTTGTCCTCTTCGTCCATAGCCTCGTTGATCCCATCGGTGTACAAGACGGCGACATCACCGACCGCCATGGGAAACTCAACCGATTCGTACGACATTCCGTCATCGATCGCGATCGGCAATCCCGATTCTTCTTCGCCCGGTTCGACAATTTTCCCGTCTCGAGCGAGCCGCACGACGGGAGCCATATGGCCCGCATTGACGATGGTCACCGAATCGCTGGTCGGATCGATCACGACCAACAAGAACGTGACAAAGCGTTCAACATGCAACCGGCTCATGCGATCATTCAGCCGTTCCACCGCTTGAGCGACATTGGCATCGCTTGCCAAACAAAACCGTGTTTCCGCAGACAACTTGGCCATGAACATCGCCGCCGCCACACCGTGACCAACAACATCGGCCACGACCACCGCCACACGCCCGTCGGCCAAATGGATGTAGTCAAAGTAGTCGCCACCGATATGATTCGCGGCCTGATAAAAACTGCAAACCTGATATCCCGGAGCGTCTGGGGGAGATTGTGGCAAGAAAGCCTGCTGAACTTCGGTCGCCAATTTTAGATCTTGTTCGACTTCGCGTTGATGCAGCGCTTGCTCGTGCAAGCGAGCATTATTGATCACCACCCCGGCTTGGGCCGCCACCCCGCTAAGTAAATCCGTGTCTTCCTCGCGGAACTGCCCGCGGCCTTTCAGCGAATCAATTTGTAACGCACCAAATGATTGGCCGCTGCCATCGATCAGCGGAGCGCAAATCATCGAGCGAATCGAAAAATCGGCAATCGATTGGCTGCTGTCAAACCGCGTGTCTTCGGAAGCGTCGAGCGACAAAATGGCTTCGCCGGTCTTCATCACTTCGCGAATAATCGTCCGACTGATCCGCACCGTCTCGCTTTCATCACGCGTTTGCCGTGTCTTGACCCAACGGGGGACCAAATTGCCGTTAGCGTCTTCCATCACGACAAAACCACGGTCGGCCGCCGGAAAAATGTCAAACAAACTATTTAGCACCTTGGGAAGCACCTCATCGAGCCCCAATGCATTGCTGAGGTTGCTGTTGATTCGCATCAACGCTTCGAGTTTCGCCTCAGCCGTTGCCGACAACTTCAGCCCTTCACTGCTGCTGCGGAATTCGACTTTTGATGAGCTGATCTTCTCGGCCTCGGCGTCCTCGACCATCATGATGCCAAAGTTCGATCCATCGAACGTCATCAAATTGTGGTCTTGGGCAAATTCAGGCACCGCGTCTTGATGAAACACCAGCTCCACATCGCTAATGCGAACGCGGTCTCCTTCCCGCAGTACCTCGGGCTCGGACAACAATTGCCCATTCAAGAAGGTGCCATTGCGGCTGCCGGAGTCTTCGACAAGGAAGTCGCCATCACGCTGCACCACCTTGGCGTGATAGCGGCTGACCGCCCCCGCATCGACCACGATATGGCAATCCGGGTGCCGGCCGATCACAGTCTCGCCATCTTGCAGACGAAAACGTTCTGCGCTGCCGTCATCTCCGATCGAACTTGTCGACAAGAAAGCCATAGGAAATGCCTCGGAATCGAATAAAGCAAAGGGTGGGACAACGACGAGCGATCACCCGTCGACCAGCACCGGTAAACCAGGATCGCTGGCGTTTCGTCACGGTTTTCCCACATCAATCGTTGTCAAGTTCTCGCTGCGGGTGGCGCCGGAAGCACATTCTATGCCAATAGAGGCCAAACAACAACGAAGGAATCGGAACACCATCTTGACTGCGAATCAAAAAACGATCCAAATAAGCACAGCAGCCAGCAGTAGCGAAGAAAGCAATTTCGCTTATGATGAGCATCGCAGCTGCAGAAAAAGGCGACGCGAGGAGGTAAATCCAAATCACAGCATTTGAATTTGCGTTTACTGTCTCGACGCCCATTCCGCGTCAACACTGCCCCATAGTGTAATTGGCAACACGACAGATTCTGACTCTGTTATTCTAGGTTCAAGTCCTAGTGGGGCAGCTTAAGGGCAAGTCAGCTAGAGCCGATTGAAGACATAACCAGTTATTTGCGGGGTTTTCTTCATCCACCCTATTTCTTGTCTCCGATTCTCTTCCCTTATCTTGCACCGTCGGTGGTGGATTTGGTGGTGTTTCTGAATCCACCACCTCCTCGTCTGAAAGCCTCTTCTTTTCGGCTGGCGGGGTAGACGTTACGCCGACGATCTTGGCGCCGTTGGTGATTGCTCGATCGAAACTCGATTGCATTGCCATTGCGTAATGCTTGTTGGCAACCGCGGGTGAATTCCCAAGCCAGCTCGTCACGTCCTTACAAGGGTAATGGGCTAACAATTCCGTTTCGCGGGTCGCACGAAGGTTCTGCATCAACTTCGGCCAAGGAGTATAACCTGCATGCGTGACGATTTTTTCCATCGTGGTGAGGATGTTTGCGTCGCTAGCGTACCGGCTCTGAACGTACTCGGCACCGCTTTTGGCGTACTCTTTTGCTCTCAACAGGTGCGGCCTTAACTCCGGAAAAATTGGACATCGGCGGACTGGCGGCGATTTGTGGCTTCGCACCATCATCACGTTGTTGGGAAGATCAATGTCCTCCCACTTTTGGATTCGCGTCTCGTGACTACGCATTCCCGCGTATCTAGCAAATGCCAAAATAATTCGCCAATCTTCGCAGGGAGCCTTTCGGATGCATTCCTCGATCCAGTCGGCTGGCACCATGAAAAGCCGATTAGGATTTCCACTTACCGCAGATGCCTCGTCAGCGAATGGATTCTGCGTGATAATCTGGTGCTTGATAGCAGCTTTAAAAAACTGTTTCGACCGCCCAATCCGCCGCCGAACAGTTCCCTCTGCTAGGGGAAATTTGAATTTCCTTCGCTCATTCCCTTCGGTTTGCAGCCATTTTCGATAATCCTCTGCGTCACCGGCGTTGATGGCGTCAATACGTCGATCATCGCCGAACTTCCTGCACAGACTTCTCGCCGTGATTTTCAGCTGCTCGATCGTACTCGGTTTGCCAGGGTGCTTTTTAATATAATCGTCGGTCCACTGCTTGATCGTCGGTGCCAGATCCGGTTCCGGTTCTGGCACTGCAACAATCCGCGGCGGCGCGAGTCCTTTCTTGACGAGCTTTCTATAGAGCTTGTCCGGCAGATCCGCGAGCCATTCAGTCACGTCTCGGTCGGGCTCGCTACGCACAATCTGCCGACTGACAATGTGGTCGATCTTGCGCCCCATCGATTCAGCGGTTCGCTTGGCAATCTTCCCCGGGTAAATGCTTTGTTTTTTGCCACTGGAATTCGTAAACCGAATTTCGATGCTCTTGTTTTTCTTCAGGATAATCGATGCCACTATGTTGTCTCCATGTTGTTTCAAAATGCAAAGTAGTAACCATAGCCTCGCTGCGGCCCGGGCTGCTAATCGCTAAGCCTAGATGCCGGCTAAGGACACTTTCTACCGCTCGCCAACATCGATTACTGGCGAGCGTTCAAAGAAGCCCCTCACGCAGACACGCGAGGCTCGGTTGCGGTTCTTGGATGCATTGGCTACAACCGCTCATCCAGCAGCGATGTACATCATGATCAGATGCGATCGCCGCAAATCTTGTAAATGCAAATCATTTGACGATATGTTCGCAGGTCATGCGTTCTACTCGGATCGTTCTCTCATGTGTCGTTCGAGCACATCCATGTTAAAGCGAACGACGCCGCCGATCACGACCTTTGCATCTCTAGGCAGTGTGCCTTCGAGTAGCCAGCGATCTATCGTCCGCTCGCTAACACTGAAATACGCCGCTATCTCCTTCTTGGTCCTGGGGCGCTGGTTCGTTGCAGATTTATTCAACTCGGCTGTCATTGCAGTAAATTCCTTACGTTGTGTCATGGGAAACGGTTTCCGGGGGTACATGGCGGTACGGTTTGTCAGATGTTCAATTATTTTCAGTATTTACCGGTGACTCAGAAAGTCTTTTCAGAGTGAAGCGGGGTGCTCGCCCCCGATGGAATTCGGCATCGATCAATCCCAACTCGGCCATTCGCACCAGAACGCGTTTGGCGGTCTTCGTGTGCACACCAAATTGTCCACAAATAGACTTTGACAGCTCCATTGGGCGTTTTCGTTGCCATCCCGCGACGTACCAAAGCAGGAGGCCTACCTCCGTGCCACGCCCGCCGCATGTGGCTGCTGCCCGCATCCACTCAAAGGGAATTGGTCCCTTGATGAAACTTTCCCCGGGTAAATGTCTTGGGACATCCTCCGCTATCGATCGCGTTTTTGTTGTTTTCTTGAACCCAGAAGGGTTTTGCTTCTCTGCTCCCTTGTTTTGATTCCCTCCTGGCTTGATCGCGTAGTTGCTCAGATCCATAACTCTCCTTTAACTCTAGTATTGATTAGTAAGCAGATATAAGTAATTAGAAGAACAGGTGGGACATCCCGTGCCTTAGCTTGAGACAACTTGTGCCGATCGCTCTGACTCCTTTGCCAGACCAATCACCTTCTCCCACATCGCTGTTCCGCGGCCTTCGTCCGCATATCGGTCGGGATACCGGATGACCTTGGCATCTGATTCCAAGTCGTAACCGTCGAGGACGAGCCGACTCGCCTCTCGCATTATGCTTTGCGTTTTCTTCACGACGTCGTCGATTTCACTCGTTGGTGCTTCGACGAGAATCGCATCATGTACGGGGCAGCAAACTCGAATCTCTGCTTCGGTTGCCATCGAGCACGCAAGTCGCATCATCTCGGCACCATTGGCTTGCATGGGAAAGTTTGCTAATGAACGGGCGTTGTCGCCGCCGACTGTCCGCAGCGTCCATCCAAATACCGTTTGTAGTTTTTTGCTCAGCATCGCCGAATCCACCTGGGACTGAGACCATCGCCAAAACACGGGAAAAGCCTCACGATGTTGACGCAGCAAATTCCGAGCGAAAGCAAGAGGTTTGTTTAGCTTCTTCGCTAAACCGTGCTCACTCATCCCATATTGAGTTGCGAGCATGCAGACCTTGAATGCAGTCCGCTCTGCCGAATGCGATTGCTTGGTAGCGTTGGTCGGTACTGCACCGGCCATCTTTGCAAACTCCAAATAGGGATCGCCACTGTCGTACGCCTTTTGAAGCCCCTTGTCGCCCGAAAGGGCTGCTGCAATGCCCAATTCTTGTTGCGACCAATCAACATATGCGATCGAAGTTCCTTTTTCGGGTCGAATAAGGCTACGCAACCAGACCGATGGGCCAAAAATAAACTGATTGTTGGACGGCTGGTTTCGTCCAGAACGGCTGGCAAACGGCCGTAGCAATGTGCGATTGCGACCATCTTCTCCTACACTGAGTTTCTCCAATTTAAGCTCGCTCAGCGTATGCCGTAATTCCCGTAGTGGATTGATTTGCGGGAACATTTTTGCCTGTTCGCGGAATGTCTCATTGTCGAGTCGAAGCTGTCCTCGTTCCGTGCGAGGCCATGGGATCTCGTTTTGTGTCAAGTAGGTCGCGAACCGATCACGCTTAAACGACTGCCCTTCATAAACCCCAAATGGTCCGTTGATTGATTCGATAAGCCCTTCGCGTATAGCCTCCCATTGCCGCCGAAGCAAAGAAAGCATTTGCATGTCGATCGGGATGCCGACATGTTCCATTTTCGCTACTGCACACATATATCGTCCTCGAAGCAAGGCGCGCGGAAAGTCAATACTTGGCATCATCTTGGGCAGCAGCCTGTGTAACGCGTCGACATCTGATTGGCAGTAGTCGAGCAGCGACTCCATCTGCTGCTCGGTATAAGGGCCGCCGCTCATTGCAAGCTCCCTCATCGCTTGTTTTTCAGTCGTGTTGATTGAATCCATACCGAAATAGGCAAGGCATCCCAAGAGTGAGAAGCCGGCAGTAGGGTGGGTTCCGTTGAGCAAATTTCTAAATTCACACCACAGGTCAAGTACTCGTTCGGGCAATGGCCATCCGAGCGAAAGAAAGCAACTCCATTCGGCGGAGGAAAAATAGGCGACGAACAAGACGCTTTCATCCATTTTGAACGGGGGCCTGTCGAGTGACACGAGTTCTTTTATCCCGATGCGGACAATCCTGTCTGAATGAAACTCTCTTGCCACCATGCAAGCGACACGTGGCCGTTCACCTGGTGGGCAAGAGAATTCAAAATCAATCGACCAAACCGCGTCAAATCGGCTTAGCCAATCGCTCACTACTACACCTCTCCACGTAGCGAACGCAAAATGGGGTGGTCCATCGAATCGATGAACCTACCGCCAAATGCCAGTTTGAGAATTTCGGGGAACGTCAGCTCTCCCCACTCAGGTTCGGACAGCGGCGATGTAGCTCGAAAGACGGCATATTCGCCTGCTGCCATATCACTTTGCACACGAATCCATGTCTTAACTGCAAGGACCTGCGCTTCCAGCATTGATTCATGCCAGCGGTTGGTGCGTCCCTCCGACGGTGGTAGCGTTCCTGGCCACAAAAACAACGTTCCATGACGTGTCACGCTAGTCACTAACCGTACGGGCTTGACCTCGCCCGCCAATTCGCTCCATAGCGTGGGAGCGACGAGATAGGACTCTCGATCGTGCAAGTCCTCGAGTATCGTCGTATCGATACGGTAATCCTCGCTCGGGTGCACCCGGACAAACTCCTGCTTGTTCGGTTTTCCTACGCGAATGCTGGTAATCACCCGCTTCACACCGAGTCCAGCTGAATCCGCGTTGCTCAATCGCAATGCTGCTGGATTGAATGGATCAGGAGTTGCCTCGTCTATAGGCTTGGGACTGCCAAGTGATTGGATGGGAATGACGGGCGATTCTCCATGAGATCCATCACCCGAATTTGGTTGATCGTTTTTCAAAGCTATTATCTCCGAATATCTAAAACGCGTAGCTGGCCTCGCGTTTTGTGGTGAACTTTTAAAGGAAAGAGGAAGGTGCAGACGCGTCGCGCCTGCACCTTAGGGTGACCAAGAGTGTCAGCGAACGTGTGACCGCAGTGCCCCCATAGATCTTGAAGGCACCGTCCCGTTGGCCTTGAATCGCTCGCTACTCGTGCTCTTGCTCGTCGATTAGGCGTTTTATCGCCGCGATCAGCGATGCCAGCGAGTTATCGCCGGACACTCGTGAGTCGAGATCTCGGCTCAATCCCATGCGATCAACAGCTCGGTGCAGTAGTGTCAGAGGGGATAGTCCGCCCTGGACACGACGCAAACGAGACGCGATGACTCGTCGGTGCTCTTCAGGCTCGAGTAAGTCCGAGCTTATGTCCATGGAGTCGATTGCGCTCCATGGAATCTCTCGATCCTGCCGATACGCGTCAACCAAATACAGGATGGGGGCGATTATCATTTCCCACCCCCTTTCGAACGCAAGCTCTTGTCTGCAAACATGTTAGTGACTACCATTGAGTTCAGCATTTACATCTCCGTGTTTT
>NZ_ANOG01000513.1 GCF_000346295.1 Rhodopirellula maiorica SM1
GTTTCATTTTCGGAAGAAACACGACTGCCTTCGTTGCTGATGGAGTTCCCGCTGTCCGATGGCGATCCAATCCAGCTAATCGCGACACATCCGCTGCCCCCGATGCAAAAATCGACGTGGCAAGACCGCAATCGGGCGTTTGCTGGGCTCGCCGAACAAGTGCAGCAACAAGGAAGTCAGCGAAGCATCGTGGCGGGCGATTTGAATTGCACGCCCTGGTCCTATTGGTTTCGCCGATTGCGAGAACAATCGGGCTTGCGTGAATCCGCTTTGGGGCACGGGCTGCACAGCACTTGGAATCCGACTTCGCTACCATTGCCCGGCCTGATGATTGATCATGTCTTGATAGGTTCACGAATCAACGTTGCCAGACATTTTGTTGGCCCCGATATTGGCTCGGACCATCGTCCCGTAATTGTGGATTTTCGTTGAGGTTCGCACGCCTGCCGAATCCTCGTCACAAGAATCGTGGGTTCCGACGAAGCGATCATCGTGACGACGCTAGGAAAGAACGTATCGCATCAAATAGTTCGTGAACTCTTTTCCACGGCAAACCACGGTTTGCTTTTGCACCACCACGAACGATTGGGCGAGAAAGAAGGGTTTCGCTGTGATGCTGGCTTCCGTCGTCACCTCTGTGAGTTGCAAGTCGGCGGCGGAGTGCAAAATTGCTCGCAATAATCTTCGGGCAACGCCTTGCCGTTGACAATCCGCAGAAACGAACAATCGATCCAAATATCCCGAGGTCATCATGTCGGCGAAACCGACAATGGTGTACCCGCGTTGAGCCACATAGGTAATCTTGCCTTCAAAACGCTCCGCCCAAGGATCGGTCGATAAATCGTCCGGTGCCCAGGCGGCAATTTGCTCGGACGTGTAGTCACGGCAATTGATGCGGTGTACCGTGTCGCGAAACAACTCGAGTAGGGCAAGTGCATCCGATGGTTCATAGGACCTTAGTTTGATTGGCGGCGGTTTCATGGCGTCGTCCATAGCCTGCCTTCCATCACAGTCACGGCGTTGCCGCTGAGCTGGACGCGGTCGCCCCGCAATTCGGTGTACACCATGCCGCCTCGCGAGGAAGCTTGGTAACCGACAAGTCGATCACGTCCAAGACACGCGTACCAATAGGGTGCCAAACAGCAATGCGCCGATCCCGTTACCGGATCTTCATTGATGCCGGATTGAGGAGCGAAGAAACGCGAGATGAAATCGATTCCTTGTTCATCCCCGCGGGCCGTCACGATGATTCCGCGAGTGACGATATTCGCTAAAGCCATGAAGTTCGGTTTCAATTCGCGTACCGTTTGCGGATCGTCCACCACCAACAGGATGTCGAACTTGGTTCGTGCTGCAAACGTTGCCGTGATCCCAAGAGCGGATTGGCATTCGTCGATCACCACGGGATCAAGTGACTCATTGGCGGCAGTGGCGGGGAAATCCAGTGCGATTTTCGATCCTATTTGTTGACACACCAGTTCACCACTACGTGTTTGGAATCGTATCGGGCAGTTCGCCTCGACACGCCTCTGTTCGATTAACACGTGGGTGGCGGCCAAGGTAGCATGGCCACACAAGTCGACTTCGGTGGTCGGTGTAAACCAACGCAAGTCGAACGAATCCTTCGCGTCGCTGGGAACGACAAACGCCGTTTCCGCAAGATTCATCTCGGCGGCCACTTGCTGCATCCATTCACCATCCACCGCCGAGTCGAGTAAACAAATCGCGGCGGGGTTGCCACCAAAAGCTCGTTCGGTAAACGCGTCAACTTGCCAAATTGGGATCGTTTGCGATGGAGTGGCCATAATTTTCGAGAGAGGGTTCCAAGTGGAAGACAGCGAAAAATAACTGCTGGCGTGGAGCAACAATCCAAGATTCTTTTCAACGTGGCCCCCGGTTTGCCCTGTTGCAAACGAATCGTTCCTCACTTCCATTCGCAACCTTCGAAAGACAGATCATGAAGACGTTATTTTGGGTCGCTACCAGCCTAGTATTGCTGCCAGTTTCGTTTGCACAAGAGCCCGCACGGACTGCGACCGAGATTGTCGAATCCGAAGAAAAACCGATTGATTTTTGGATGGAGAAGAAACTGGATTACTCAACCGCCATCTTGCGTGGACTGGCGATGCAGGACTTTGACGAGATCCAAGCGAACGCCCAAAAAATGCGAGTTCTCAATACGATGGAGGGCTTTGTGCGAAGTCGCAACAAAGAGTACCGAAAACACGTAAATACCTTTCAAGTTGTGACCGACGAATTGATCACACAATCAAAGCAGAAAAATATCGACGGCGTTACATTGGCGTTCAACCAGTTGACTGTTAGCTGTGTCCGATGCCATCAAAGTCTACGTGAAGATGGCGATTCCGACGCCGAAACAACGTTGTCTGTCCCGAGCACCCGTCGCTAAGACTGTGCGTGAACGGTCACATCGTTGTGCGAATTGGCGCAGCCCGATCGTCCAAACGTTGTGAATCAATTTTTGTAATAGCGTTTATACTACTTTAGCGTAGCGAAAGTCGCGGGCCGCTTGTCGATTTACGGAGCCGCGACGCGTCAGCCGCCGGGCACAACGCACTACGAGGGTGTCTGGCGGTTCGCCGTTGCGATTTGATTTAGCCTGACTTTAGCATGTTTCGTTTAACCGTTAGCCGATAGGCGTACGCCAACGTATCCGAGTGCGTCTTCGGCTGATTGTTAAACGACTAAATCGACAAGACTTTAGTCCAGTATCGGCAACAGACGGGCACATCCTCAGGCTCACAAAGAAGTTCCGTTTTGCACCTCACTCGCAACAACCAACGGTATTAGAAAAAGTTGGCAACGTTTCTGACAAAACGTTGTTCGCTCTTTGGCTAATAACTATGGGGATCGAGTTTGACTTTGCCTCGGAAAATCCAGTAGATCGTCACGGTGTAACTGAGCACACAGGGGATACCGATCGCAGCGATGATCAACATCGTACCGAGCGTTTGCTGGCTGCTGCGGGCGTTGTCTAGCGTGACACTGTAAGCGGGGTCGATCGTCGAGAGCATGAAGTTGGGAAAGATTGCGACACTGAACAGCGTCGCGAATGCCAAAATCACCATCGATGATGTGAAAAAAGCGTAGCCAGGTTTGCCCAAGTGCATCGC
>NZ_ANOG01000514.1 GCF_000346295.1 Rhodopirellula maiorica SM1
CAAATACGACATGTGCTCCGGCGTGTGCCCCGGAGTATGAATCCCTCGCAATTTGATGCTGCCGACGGTGAATTCGTCACCATCACGTAGAGGCCGATCGAGCTTGAATCCGTACCCCGGATCGCCTTCGATACTGGCTACGATCCGTGCTGTGCCGGTGCGATCGGCAAGCTCTCGTGATCCCGAAACAAAATCGGCATGCACATGTGTCTCCACCACATGAGTGATCGTCATGCCATGTTTTTCCGCTAGATCCAGATAGACCTGAACATCGCGACGAGGATCGATCACGACGGCCACGCCAGCGGTTTTGTCACCTAAGAAATATGAATAGTGCGATAGGCCGCCAGCCTTGATCGTTTCCAACACGACATGCGAGGGTGGTTGGGTGACACCGGAGTTCTCACCAGCCTGGGCGATCGTTCCTAACTTGGTCAGCAATGCCGTTCCCAGCCCAATCGCGCCGGCGTGCTGAAGGACTTCGCGTCGATTGAATGTGCTCATCATTGGTTCCTTGATGTGTGAACTGCGTTTGGCTGAGAACGGACGTCCAATGAATTGCCCGCCACAACACTCAAAAGGTTCATTGAATATTTAATGTACGCAACTCCATCGCGTCCGCCAACCCAAACTCAAAAAGTTCATTGACTTTGCAATGACCACGGATATGATGGCAAAACAGAAATTCCCATCGCTCTGCGGATGCTGCTCACAGACGACGCCGACCTGCAACGCCGGCCCTGTGATCGCAACGCAAGTCAGTTCCCCCTCCCGAGGGCACCATGCTCGACAAACAGAATCAAGCGGCGATTTATCGGCAACTTGCCGACGTGGGAGGCGCACTTTCGAATCCGCATCGGCTGAAAATGATCAGCCTGTTGGCTCAGGGCGATAAACCGATCGATGAATTGGCAAAATTGACCAACCAGTCGCTGGCGGCCGCGAGCGCCAACGTGAAGGTGCTGCGAAATTGCCACTTGATCGCGACAGAAAAGCGAGGACGCAGCGTTTATTGCTCGCTAAAAGACCCGCGTGTCGCGGAACTCTGGCTGCGATTTCGCGATCTTGGCGAAGTTGTCGTTCCCGAGATTCGCGAGGTCATGCGAGAAGAATTTGATGCCGATGACGGCTTGTCCCCGCTGACCGAACTTGACCTCAACGCCAAGCTCGATCGCGGACGTTTCACCCTGTTGGACCTGCGGCCGACAACGGAATTTGAGCAAGGGCATTTGCCCAAAGCGAGAAACGTTCCCTTTGGTTCGCTTGCCGAAGCGGCACCAAAGCTACCCAAATCATCATCGATGTTGGTGTATTGTCGCGGCCCATTTTGCGCGGCCGCGTTCGCGGGAAATCGCTGGCTGCGAGAAAATCAATTCAAATCCCAGCGTTTACGTTTCAGCGTTCCCGAATGGAAGGCGGCGGGACTGAGTATCGAGCGTGATTAGAGACGATCGCGTTGTGCGTAAGAGAAACGTGATCAAACCGATGCTGTTCCATTCGCCTAACAGAACCTAATAGTCCCATAGAGCCGATCAGTCCATAGAGCAGGCGAGTCCATAGAGCCGCCTAGTCGATAAAGCCCACTCGCACCGCTTTGACCGCGGCGTCGGTGCGATCGTTGGCACCAAGTTTTCGCAAGATGTTTTGCACATGCTCTTTCACTGTCTCGACGCTGATCATTAGCGACTTGGCGATCTCTTTGTTACTGAGCCCCAGCGCGATGTGCAGTAACACTTGAGATTCACGGCTTGTCAGCGGCCAATCGCACGAGTATTGGGTGAGATCGACTTCATTGAGCATCTTCTCACGAATTTGATGGAACCGCCCCTCGGGAACCGCCCCTTGAGC
>NZ_ANOG01000515.1 GCF_000346295.1 Rhodopirellula maiorica SM1
ATACTCGCCATACAGATAGGTAAAGTCGGGCTTTTGTTGACGTTCGATTGCAGCCACCGCGCGGTCGACGACATCTTGGGGCGGATCGATCCCAATCGATTTTGCCTGATGCATCGCGACCAATGCGGCGCCGCCAACAAAGCTGATCGAGCTGGATGTAGGACGTTTGGCTTGATAACGAAAATCGTAATACCCCCAACCGCCATCGACCGACTCGAATCGCCGCAGCATATCGTACTGCTGTTGTATCAAAGAACGAATCTGAGCGATTTTTTCCGAATCATCCGCATGTCGATTGTGCAGATGAACCAGGGCTTCGATCGAATACAGATGCCCCCACACGTTGTAGATCGCGGTACCGTCAGCGCGACGCAGTCTTGGCAGATACTCGACTAACCACGCTTCTCCTTTTTCGATCGCGGCCTGCGCTGCTTCGTCGTCCTCATCAGCGCATTCGATTAGCGCCGACAGACACAACGACGTGGTTGCGGTGCGAAACGCATGATGGGCGCCTGGGACGGGAGCGTAGATATTCAGATCTTTGGTATTCGTGGGCGAGCCCCACGAACCATTTGGGTTTTGGTCAGCCACCAAAAAGCCGATACCTCGATGAATCGCTTGCTCGATCGCTTCGGAATGGGGAGCATCCACGTTGGGCAGCACCGGAGGCTTGCTAAAGTCAAGCTCTTGCAACCGCGTCGGTGACGGTTCGACCTGCGCGGCCTCTTGCGCCATCACAGACGCACTGGTTGCGATCGCGGTGGCGACCAACACTACGGCTTGGAACCAATCACTTGCCCCGCTCATTCCTGGTCCACCTTTTCGAATTCGATGCTGCAGGTCATCCCAGGCATCAACTCTGCATTTTCGACTTTGCCCTTGACCTTCACGACGCACTCAATTTTGTTAGCGGCATAAGGCACTTTGCCGATCGACTCAATGGAAACGGGGATCTTTAGTTCAGGAAACGCTTTGGGAATCGCCGTCCCTTTCATTCCGACATGAACTTTGCTCCGCTGTTCCTCGCTGAGGTCGGCGCTGATCCGCAAACGTTCTGGTTGAACGATCGTCGCCAAGACCTGCCGCGGTGTGACTTTCGACTTCACATCCAAACTGCTGGCTTTGTCGCCCAGTTTCCCGCGAGTCAATTTGCCATGATAGACCAGCCCATCGCTCGGTGAGGTCAACACCAAACCTCGTCGCTCGGCTTGCAACTGTTTAAAGTCGGCTTGCTGTTTTTCGAGTTCTGTTTTCTGTCGGCGTCGCTCGATGTCTCGCTTGACACGAGCGGCTTTCAGATCTTGGACGGTTTTGGCAAACGCCAATTCTGCTCGGGCGAGAGTCGCTTCCTGTTTTTCTTGTTGACTTGGAATCGATTGCGTGAGCGTGCGTTCGGTTCGTGTTTTGGTCAATTCCAGGTTGTACTTTGCTTGCTCCACAGCGCGGCGTGCACGCTTGAGCACGATCTCTTCGGACTCTTCGGTCAAGTCATCCTCTTGGTACATTTTCTCGAGCTGGTTCAGCTCTTCTTCGACATACTCGAGTGATTCTCGTGAACGCTTTAGCTGTACCTCGGCCGACATAATTTGCTGCTGGCGATCGACATCGACAAAATTGTCATAAGCTTGCCGCGCTTCTTTGCGTGCTAATTCCGCAGCTTTGCGATCAAGTTCTTGTTGTTCACGAAATTGCTCATCACTAAAGACGGCCTCTTCAAACGCCAACTTAGCAAGTGCAACATCGAATTCCATCTTCCTAATTTTTTCATCGATTTCCTTGGTCTCGAACCAGACCACCGCGGCCCCTTTTTTCACATTTTTTCCATGTGGCAAGATTCGCTTGATGACGTACGAATCGATTTGCTCTGAGTCAGCCGCGATCTCATGACTCGACAACGACTCAAAAACGCCATCAATCTTGACAGCCGTCTCCTCTTGTTTGGATTCGTCGGTCGTTTTTTTCTCCGCCTCGTCTGCCATCGTTGGCAACACGGCAAACAATGACAGGGCTATCGCGGCAAGACAGTGCAAGGGCTCGGTGCGCATCAAGAATTCTCGAGAAGTGGAGGACGATGGAGCGGTTTTCTCTATCTTGATTGACACGTGGGCCCATGTCCACCTGAACACAACTCACCAACACACAAAACGCAGGTGGCTTGGTTCTGATCGAAGGCAGGGCATCGCGATCACGGTCTAAGTCAACAGACTACCCGCCGCCACTACCACGATGCAGGGGGAAATCCTTCAGCGTTCTTTCTCTCGATTCATCCCAAAACGAATCTATGATCAGCCTCGAAAGCAAAACTTTTTTGCTACAATCGCGGCGGGGCACGTTATTAATCACAATGTGGCGAGAACTCGACAAACAGAAGACGCCGGCAAACCCGTCGGTTTAGCACGCCGGACACGATGCATGCGGCGTGACGGTGTCAACAATGGCGAGTGGCTCTGGAAGTGAATACGTGGATCCCAAGAAAACGAAAAACAGTGAATCACTCACCTTCGAATTTTTTGGAACCGATTCGGAGGCTGCCAGTGTCGATGTACCTGAGCGGATCGAAGAGTTTGTGATTCGCGAAGTGCTGGGACGCGGCGGGTTTGGCACAGTATTTCTTGCCTATGACACGACGCTACAACGCGACGTGGCACTCAAAGTTCCGCATCCATCTCTGGTCTCAAAACCCACGACGGTCAATCTATATTTGCGTGAAGCCCGCGCGATCGCAAGCTTAGACCACCCCAATATCATCCCGGTCTACCGAGCAGCCAGCGCCGCGAGGATTGCCTGCTACATCGTGACGAAGCGGATTCGCGGCAGCGATTTGTCACAATGGGCAACGCAGCAGCGTCCCAGCTACGACGCGATCGCGAACCTGATCACTCAGGTCGCCGACGCGATTGCGTTTGCCCATCAACACGGCGTTGTGCATCGAGACATTAAACCCAGCAATATTTTGATCGACGAAAACGGGCATGCTTACGTTGCTGACTTTGGGTTGGCGCTACGCGATGTCGATCCGCGTGGCGGTCCCGCCTATGTGGGTACGCCTGCCTACATGAGCCCCGAACAAGCACGCGGCGAAGGACACCGTGTCGATGGGCGATCGGATCTCTATTCGCTCGGGGTTGTGATGTACGAATTGCTAACCGGCCAGCGGCCGTTTCAATCGACGGTCGAGGACGGTTTGTACGACGAGATTCTGTACAACCAACCGGTCCATCCGAGAAAGCTTGCCCCTCACATTCCCAGCGAGCTTTCTCGAATCTGTCTCAAAGCTTTATCCAAATCAATAAACGAACGCTATGCAACGGGCGAAGCCATTGCCACCGACCTCCGGCAATGGCTTGCCCGTCAAGGAAACCAGGACGGCCTTCGGCCGGAAACACGCAATGGTTCGCTGCCCCATGTTACTTCAACCATTGACAGCGGGTTGGAGAGCCCAAAAACGCCACCGTTACCACGGGTGGTTCCCAAGGGGCTGAGACCGTTTGATATACGGGATGCCGATTTCTTTTTGCAACTTTTGCCCGGCCCACGTGATCGTGATGGCGTTCCAGAAATCATCCGTTTTTGGCTCTCGAAACTCGACGCTAACACCGATACGGATCCCGTTCCGGTTGGGGTGATTTACGGTCCGAGCGGTTGTGGAAAAACGTCGCTCGTGCGAGCTGGAATCATCCCACGATTAGCTGACGATGTCATCGCGATCTATGTCCAAGCGACGGCCGAGGACACCGAACGGACGTTGCACGACCAGATCGTTTCTCGATTATCGCTGATTCGCGATCCCAACAACGCCACACAACAAGATGTCGTCCAGTCGTTTGCCACGATTCGGCGTTTACAGCGTCGCCGCGTTGTCATCTTTATCGATCAATTCGAGCAATGGTTGTTCGCCAATCCCGATGGTTCACGCGAAGCATTGGTCCAGGCACTGCGGCAATGTGATGGTGAATACTTGCAGTGCGTTCTGATGGTCCGCGACGATTTTTGGATGGGTGTCACCCGATTGATGCAAGCCCTCGACTACACCATTGCCGAAAATGTCAACGCAACGGCAGTCGATTTGTTCGACGAATCGCATGCGCGAAACGTATTGGCGTTGTTCGGTGCCGCTTACCACCGATTGCCCGAGCAAGTCGAGCAACGATCAGCCGGTCAAAACCTGTTTCTAGACCAGGCGGTACAGTACTTGGCAGCCGATGGACGAGTGATCTGTGTGCAATTGGCCTTGTTGACCGAGATGCTAAAGAACCGCCCTTGGGATCATGCCGAAGGATTGTTCGATGACGGTGGCGTTGGGCTTGGAATGCGTTTTCTAGACGAAACGTTTGATAGCGAGTTAGCTCGGCGACGGACTCGGATTCATGCCGAAGGGGCTCATCGCGTGCTCCGCGCCCTCTTACCCGAAGCCAGCTCGCGGATCAAAGGATCGGTTCGCACCAAAGAGGAACTTGCGCAAGCCGCATCGTATCGCGAGAAGAGTTCATTTCGAGAACTGCTGGCGATCCTGGACCGCGAAATGCACCTGATCACACCTACCGACCGCGTCGCAACGGACACCCTGGGCAGTGATCATCAAAGTGCGACGGAACCAAGCAGTGCGAGTGACTCGAGTGATTCCTTCGGAAAGAACACCTCCGAAAACAGGTCCGGAGGTTACCAATTGACTCATGACTTTCTGATCGCACCGATCCGGCAATGGATCGAGTATCGAAATCGTTCGACAAAACAGGGAAAGGCCCGTTTGCGATTGGAAGAATTTTCGGACCTGTATCGTGTTCGTCCCCTGCCGCAATCGCTACCAACGCTTGGCGAGTACTTGACCATATGCCGCTACACCGATTTACGTCGCTGCAATACACCGCAGCAAAACATGATGAAGGCGGCAAAGGTGCGACACCTGACCAACGTAGCGACATGGTCAGTTGCCGTTATGGTGATGCTGGTCGGCATGTTCTCGGGTTACCGGTTGTTGCAGAACCACAATCAGAAGAACGCGAGTCGTATGGCGATCGAACGGTTGCTCGATGCCAAAATGAACGACGCCGTTCTATTGGCGACGTCGCTACATGATTCCGATTTCGCAACCGAGGAAGCCACTCGTTTGATCAACGACGAAGATGCGATGATCTCTGATCGAGTCCGTGGTGCACTCGTACTCGCCGACTCGAATCCCAAAGCCACCGACCTGCTCGCCCGATACGTGCTCGAAGCTCCGGTGGACGAGGTGGTCACCATCGCTAAAAAATTTGTCCATACAACCTCCATCGGCGACCCATTTTTCTCTGATTTGTGGTCCGCGCAACGCGCGTCGAGAGACAGATTGATTCGCGCTGCGTGCATGTTGGCCAATGATCCGGCACGACAAAATCAGTTGCAAAACCAAGTCGATTTGACTCGGTTGATGAAGCTCTTGTTAAACGAAAATCCGTTGTGGATTCAACGTTGGGGCGATGCCTTCCATCCGATCGGGAATGACTTGGTCCCGTTGTTGGACAAGCATCTAAAAGACCGAACTCGAAAACAGGAATCGGTCAACGCGGCGAATCTAATGGTGGCATTTGCCGCGGACGATTTGCCCAGGCTGGTGACTCACCTACCGCACGCATTTCCATCCGAATTGGTTGCCTACACTGACGCAATCGCAAGGTACGGCGACGTTGGACGTCATGCTGTCGAGGCACAGTGGCGAATGGAAGTCGCCGAGCATCCTCCTGCGATTGATGTCGCTCAGCCGTGGGGGTCGCCATGGTGGTGTGTCGGCAAACGCGAATCAATCTCTGGACTTGCCCCGCGAGAATTAAACCAATCCTTGACCGCTCGACTTCGTGTGAGTGAAGTGGCCATCGGATTGCACGCGATCATGCTACACAAGGTTGCCGAGACCGATGTTCAATCCATCCTTCACGAACTTGCCGAGGCTGATTACCGAATCGCAGAATTGGTGCCCTATCAGATAGGGACAAAACGTTTCTGGGCAGTGTTGACGCTACGTGATGGAGCCGAGTCTCGATTCTGCATCGACGCCACTGCGGATGAACTTCGTCAACAAAATCTTGATCACCGAGCCGATCGTTATTTTCCAGACACACTACACGTCTATCGTCAGGACGACTCGGAAAAATACAGCTGTGTTTGGATCCGTGTCCCTGATGATTCGGCATTGTTGGACGCCGATTTATATGTCGACGTTCACCACGACCTTCATCACGAAAACGGCTGGGGACCGCTGGTGGAACGTGGGATTGAAATTCCACGCACGAATCTGACATTGCAAAAAAACGACGGCGAAGACTACTTTTCCTCGATTCGTTGGAAAGTCGAAGGCTCGATCGATTTTCACGAAGCATGGCACCAGAGTCGCCAAATGTGCAACGACCTAAACCACTATGGCCGAGGCAACACGTTGGTGTCGCAGCAATTCGACGACCGATTGTTCAGTAATTCCCAGCGAGACATCACTGCGGTGTGGTGGTCCGAATTACCGGTTGAAGTGCACAAAATCGATCCGCAACCCCGACGCGAACATTTGCGTCAAACACGCGCTGCGATGGCCCAAGGTTACTATCCGATATCACTCGGAATCGCCCAGACGGGCGACGAATCGACGCCGCAGTTTGGATCGCTTTGGTGGCGTCCGCAAACCCCATATTCCGAGCAAGTTGAAAGGTGTAATCGACTACAAAACCTGTTGGCTGCAATGTTTCGATTGGGCGATCAGCAACAAATGGCTACGGCAATGCAGGCCGATTTTTCCGCAGCGACTCGCGGGGCCATGATCGAATCGTTCGCAGCGTTTGATTTGTCGGCAGATTGGCTAATTAACCATCTCGAAAACATTGACCAAGACGTCATGTTGCGTCGTAGCTGTGCGATGGCATTAGCCATCTATCCCACCGACTCCATTTCCGAATCGCATCGCGAAAAAGTGATTTCCCGACTTTCGCATTGGTATACAGAGAGCCCCGACCCAGGTCTGCGTTCAGCGGTCCAGGCGATTGCAACCGCATGGGGTGTCACGCTCGACCTTCCGCCGATGTCGGAATTTGCGGGCGAATTCCGCACTACGGCGGGCGATCGCATGGTCGTGATCCAACCCGATGACCTGATTTGGGTCGGATCGCCAGCGACCGAACCTGGACGTGATGGAAGCAAAGAACCTCAGACTCCGTTCCAGCTTGATTATCCGTACGCCATCGCCACCCAGGAAGTGACAACGGCCCAATTTCGGCAATTTCGTCAAGAACACAATTTCGCGCCTCGCTACACTCCCAGCGCGGATTGCCCCGTGATTGGAGTCAACTGGTTCGATGCCGCAAAATATTGTCGTTGGCTCAGCGAGCAAGAAGGGATCCCCGAATCACAAATGTGTTATCCGCCGATCGATGAGATAGAACCGGGAATGCAGCTTGCCTACGACTATCACAAACGCATCGGTTACCGATTGCCCACCGAAATCGAATGGGAATTTGCCTGTCGGGGCGGTTCAAGTCGCGGGCGTTGGTTCGGATTCGACCCGACTCGTTTGCACTGGCATGCATGGACCGCCGAAAATTCGAGTTTCGAAATGCATCCAACCGCCCATTTGCTACCGAACGATTACGGGCTGTTCGATATGCTGGGAAATGCGATGGAGTGGTGCCACGCCGCGCATGCCCCCTACCCAACATTTCCTCATGCACCGGTGCCAGACCCCGCAACCTCTCTGACAACGATCGACCAAGAGACCCGCATGGCAACTCGCGGCGGCGCAAACCTGTACCAACCACTCGACGCACGCGCGGCGCAGCGAAATTGGCATGCGGCATTTCTCAATCGAGTCTACTTGTCATTCCGAATCGCTCGCACGATGCCAAACGAAAATCGCTAAGTTAGATTTTTGAAAAATCGTCGATTTTGTCATCGATTCAGCGTTCGGCAATACATCTCATCAAATCAGGGAATACAATGGCCCAACGCGAGGGGCCAAGAAATATCAACATGATCATCCTTCCCTTTTGACAACAAACCAAACTATGGATCGAGAACGCTATAGACAATTGCTGTTGGCCGGAACCGTCACGTTCCCAGCAACCCTTCCTCGCGTGGCCGAGTTGTCATTGCAATCGATCGAGCAACTGCCTGTGGCGGAAGTCGGCGGCGTCGATCCCGGCAGCAAGTGGTTACGGGCTACCGAACGTCCTTCGCCACGTGTAACGCTCATTCGTAGCATTTTGGTGACGGAAGTACGTGCCGTGTTTTTACCTCAAAACCCTGCAAATTTCGATTGGGATCAAGGGACATGGCTGCTCGAATCCGAAGTGTTACCCGGGTTACAGATGCAGCTCAATGATGCCCCTCGCGTGCTCGGCGTCCTGTACGTGCCCGAGTTCAGCCCAACTCTGTTGGAAGTCCATACCGGAATGACCGCCGCCGAGAGTGCGCAGTATTATCCGCCCCTTCCCTGTGATCGCTCGCGAGACCATTACCAGGCCGGAGGCACGAAACTAGCCTCTTTAACGGCTCAGGCTCAAACCGGTGCAAGCGGATTGTTTACGACACGACAGGAACATGAAACTCCCTGTGATTCCTATATTCGTTCGGCCGGGATGGTGGCAGACGAGGAACTTTACGATCCGCACCTTGCTGATGTTGCGTCGTTGCGATCTTTATCTCATTCCCAATGCGACGATGGTTTTCTAGACCGTAGCAGTGGATCGTTGTCGCAGTGTGACGATGGATTCTTGGACCGTGTCGATGGACCATCATCGTCATGAATCAGGGTTGTGCCCTGCCCACCGTTGACGTGCTGATGCTGTGTCGCCCGCACAGCGAACCGCAACCGGTTGTGGTCGATGCAATTCACCGCCAAAACGATGTCAACGTGCGATTACATATCGCAACGGGGTGGCCCCACAGCGCCGATCGAAATCGCTGGCAAACCATCGCACGGGCGCGCAATCGGATCAAACAGCGTGCCGCCGCCGATTGGGTGATGTTCGTCGACGATGACGTGCTGCTTGATCCGCAATGTATTGCCACGCTTGTTCATCGGCTGAAATGCTCACCGACGCTTGGTGCAGTTGCCGCCGATTACGACCTTGAAAATCAAACCAGCACCAATGCCGGCCACGTCGGAATGGGCGCCTGCTTGTTTCGTGGCGAAGTGCTCGAGACGATTCAATTTCGATCTACCGCAAACCAATGTGAATGCGCGTGTTGCTGCGAAGACCTTCGGCAACAAGGCATCGGCATTACTTATTGCGGGATCGCAAAAGCGACTCACTTAGGTAAAACGCCCCATGATGCAACTGTGGTAGGGAGGCAGGCTCGAAACCATGCTCCGCTCACCCATTCTTCCTACGTACTCGCCGCGTTTGATCGTCGTGATCTTCAGCGGTTTGAACATCAGTTTTTGCGATCGTTACGAACCTGGGGAAACGCCTGCCCCGTCATTGCAGTCACCTACGGTTTGTACCCGTCTGAAATCAGACGTTTAACCCAGTTATCAAATGTCCATGTGGTGGCTCGCCCCAGCAACGGCACGATGGTCCCGGTCCGGCGGCTTCACGAATTTGCCGAGATCACGGGGCGTTTGCCTGCCGAGGCGGCCGTCGCTTATTGGGACGTTTCAGACGTCGTTTTTCAAACTCAACTCGACACACTTTGGCAATCGGTGGCAATCCGGCCCGATGTGGTCCATGCAGTGATCGAACCGAAGGGCTATCCCGACAACGCCGTGATCCCCGCGTGGTCGTTGTCAATCCACGATCCTGGGCACCGCCGGAATGCTTTCGAGTTGTTAAAACGCAACCCATTTTTGAATAGTGGATTTGCTGCGGGAACTGCGGCAACACTCCATCGCTATTTTTCCGCAGCCGACCGCATGCGGACAGGTCCCGAGCTTGCAGGAACCACCGATTGGGGTGACCAAATGGGCTTAAATCTGTACTGTCACCAACAACCGCATCGCTGGCATGCCGCCGACGAAGGTTGGAACTACTGCGTGCATGATCGTAGCGTTGGTGAAGTTGCGGTGTCACCTGAGGGATTGGTGATCAGCCGTCGCACTGGCAAGATTCCGGTCGTACACGGCAATGCCCGCTCGCTACGTCAGTTTGCAATTTCGGTTCATCATTAGAAGCGAGGATCTATCGTGAATCTATTCATGATCTCACTGCCCGATGATCCGCGTCGCCGTCAATCAGGTTTAAGCAAAATCCAGCCGCTCAATTTGCCGTTTGAGGTTGTCGATGGAGTCGAAGCGGCCAAATGGCGAACCGATCAATTGCCGGTATCGGCCAAAACGCTGCGTGAGATGCGAGTCGGCGAGATCGGTTGTTATCTCGCTCATTTGCGTGCCTTGCGCCGGGTGGTTGATTATCGATTGCCGTGGGCGTGCATCCTCGAAGACGATTTTTGTTTCGAGGCAGATCCCGATTTTGGACTCGTCGAAATCGAAAGGTCGCTTCCTCGGGAATTTGACTATATTCATTTGCAACGCAACATTGGGCAAAATAGCAAATTCGCCGTCGTGGAAAACCACGGCCCATATAACCGTGTTTGCGAAACGCCGCTGGGGACGGTCGGCTACCTGATCTCGTATCGACTGGCAAACTACATTCTCCGGACGCACTCGCAATGCGAACAACCGATTGACCATCTGTATGCCAAGCTTTCCCATCGGGGATTGTTTTACGCGACTGTCAAACCACTGGTGGGTGTCCAATTGGGGCTCGATTCTGCGATCAATCCGTGACTTCGTCGGTCGTGGCCGATTCCGCAGTTCCCAGCATCCAGCCAATTGCGAATCCAATCGCACTGCAAATCGTTCCCGCCAATTCGTGAGGCAGCGGCATTCCGTAGGCTTCTAGCCAGGGTTCGAAGAAGACCTCCCATCCCAATAACATGTGCAGCGACCACACCGTGATGCCGAACAACATCGCAAGCTTCGCAGCGAGCGACGGGATATTGTCGAATCTCAATCCGATCAAAAATGGCACCACCAAACTGACGAGCGCCATCGAGTAGGATCCTTGAACTAGCTCGTAGGCACCTTCCCCACGATACGCTAACCAAGCCGAAGCGGCGGTCACCAACACAATCGCTCCCCGCTGCAATTGAAGTAGTCCGTGCTGGGTCGGAGGATTCGAGCTTGCTTTGCGCCATAAAGGTTCGACTAGGTTATGGGCCATTACCGCTGAAGGCGCCATCACCGCACTGACAATTGTCGATAGTACTGCCGAGACAATCGCTAGAAAGAACACCAGCAACAGCACCGGATTGAGTAGCTTGCTGGCGACGAGAATGACCACGCCATCCAAGTCGCCTTCGGCACGCGGCAATAACAAGTGGGCTGCCATTCCCGTGCCCACCGGCAAAACCCCCATCAGCAAGTAGCCTGCGCTAGCCCACAAACAGGCTCGCGCGGCCACCTTGTCACTTTTTGCCGAAAAAATTCGCTGCATCAAATCCTGCATCGGCAAATTCCCCAACGCTCCGATCGCCAACGCACTAATGGCGACCATCGTGTCCCGCCAAAACGTCGGCGGGTCGGCGATCCGCCAACGTGATTCGTCAATTTCCGTTTGCATCACCGAAACCCCTTCGATGATCGAACCGTCGCCAAGATGTGCCAAAATCGCGTGTCCGAGCAACAACAACCCGAGCAAGATAAACGACATCTGAATCGCGTCGGTCCACGTGATCGTCCACATCCCGCCAAGCAATGTATAGCCCGTCCCGATCGTGGCCACCGCGACGATGCCCCATTCTCGAGGAATTCCGAAGAACACTTCGAGCAATTGCGCGAGTGCAAAAAACTGGGCGGCAACCCAGCCAAAATAACTGGGCACGATGATCAGCGACGACATGATCTCGGCCGTTTTTCCAAAGCGGCGAAAGAAGAAGTCGGGAACCGTCAAAATTCCCATCCGCCACATCGGAGCCGCGACAAACAAACCGGCTAAAAGCAAACAGCCAGCGATCCCGATCGGATCGAGCATCGCTTTACGGAGCCCTTCATTGCCTACTTCGTCAGCGGTCGTCATCAGCGACTCGGCACCAAACCACGTCGCGATAATTGTGACTGTGGCCAAGGACGTGGGCAATCGGCGGCCGGCGAGTACAAAATCCTCAACGTTGCGAACGCGGCGTTGGGCGATAAAGCCTACCACGTACATGGCGATCAGATAAACGATCAAGGCACCCAAAAACAGAGAGTACATCCCCGAGGGCAGCGCAGAGGATTCAGGCATAGGCGTAGGAAGGTGAAAGGATCCCAGGACCGGCTCAAATTTGTCGCGACATATTAGCGAAATCTATCTCGCTGCCGACCCCAAAAACTCCAGAAAACGACGAAAGATTTCTTCCCAGGCAATCGCTCCACCGCATCGGCGATTTCGGGGACCATGATGCCCTCAATTCTATTCATACGAGGCTGGATTTCGGTTGCGAAATCCCTGCAGATTGCCGCGAAAAAGACTCTGCCAACCATCGCGGCAAAAAGGATGCCCGCTGCGGAACCGAATCGGCGAGAGCTTGGGACCAGGATCGATCTGATCCCTAAACCGAACTTCGAATTGGGCGCCGAAACGGTTCGATCGCCGCGAGTCGCGTTGTCGCGTTGTCGTACCCCATGCCGAAGCACGGACTTACTTATTCACGTCTCAAAATGGCGTCGAGGTCATTGCGTTCACTGAACTCGCGAAGGTCCGCCACAAAATCATCGACCGACACATGATGGCGAATCGGTCTGTGCTGCAACGGGTGCACGACAATTTTGTGATAGCTATGTTCAACAAAATGAGTTCGGTCGGCAGTGAACATCCCGCGGGCGTGACGAATCGACCGTAGCAGTGGCAATGTGTGCAGCGGGACCAATTTCGCTCCCCCCTCGTCCTCTGACTCTTCAACCGACACGAACTTTGATCCGTTTCGATCAAAACAGACAAGACAACGTGCCATCGAGTCAGGAAATACGACGCTGTACTTGTGATCTTTCCCCATCGACATCCATCCATCATCTCGATCCGCTGAGGGTTCAGGAACGAGTGGCGATGCGAGAACACCGGTTCCATCGGCGGTCCGCCACCAACGAACCAGCATCGTGTGATTTCGATTCACGATCGCCTGCATGTCGCGACGCAGCAGTGACGCTGGTTCGACCGAGAAACCTTGCTCGTTGACCGTCCCCATCGCGGTTCCATCACAAAAGAACAGCGAAGCCGGCTTCCACTCCATATCGATCGTCCCAAGCTCAAACGTATGGACGGTCGGCGGTGACGCCGAGGCACGAAAATCAATGCATACAATGTCAAGCGACTGTGATGGATTGAAGGAAAAAATCGCGAACGCCAGCGTCGAGTCGCGGTCACATTGTGTTTCCAATAACAGGACTTGGCGTTCATCAGCGACTTCGTTTTCTAGTTGCCACACAAACCCGTCGGATTGCACATCCCACAAGCCAATCGTTTTTCCATCATCTGATGACACCAACGCATACACTTTATTTCCAGAAAATCGAAATGCGTTGGCGTTGTGCGGAAGTGCGAGATCCGAAACGAGCTGTACTTGGTCCTCAGCGAGATGATATGTCGCGATCCTTTGCGAGCTGTCTCTGTGATCCCAAGCAACGGCGATCTGATTTCCGTCGGCGGAAATCGTAGCGGCCGTAACTTCAGGCCTTGCCCTGCGAATGTCCTCAGGCGCACTCAAAGTCAATACTCGTCGTCGTGCTGTGTTGATCCAAACTCCCTGCCCCTCTCTTGAAAACGCAGCCAACGTGGCAGCATCGGAACTCAAGACCATTTTTTCGGCACGGATCGGCACTTCAAACGTCAAAACGCGTGGCGTCACGCTTCCATGAAACGCGACTAAGGCAAGATGATGATACAGGAACCCCCGAAAATCCTCGTGTACCGCCGAAAGCGAACGTTCCATCTCGTCCCACTTCGAAACGTTCATTGATGCAATGGCGGCGTCGATCGCTTCGCGGCTCTCATTGGCAGCGACCTGTCTTGTAAAGTTTTGCAGTCGTGATTGCTCGGCATTCGATTGCTCGTTGAGCGACTGTAACTGAATATTGGCAGCTTTGGTTTTTGCAATCGACATTTGCAACGCATGCATTTTTTGATTGGCATCCTCTTCGAGTTTTTTTGACTTTTCAATCAGTGCCACTCGTTCCAACTGAGTCGTTTCCGCATCGTTTCGCAGCTGGATTGCGAGCGATTCGGCCTGTTGAACCGCCGCTTGCCGCCGGCGCAGTGTATCGATCAAGGCAGTCAGTTTTTCTTCGCTCTGGCGCAGCGAAGTGGACTCTGCGATCAGCTGAGCTTCGCTTTGAATCAGCCGCTTGCTTTGGATGTTGGCGGATCGCCAATTAGCAGTCACCAGCAAGATCGCCGACACCAACACCGATACAAAAACACCACACAACCCCCGCATCATCGGATTGCGTTTTCCCCACAATCGCCATCGTTCCCAAAAGCTAGATGTTTTGGCCACCAATGGACGGTTCTCTAAATAACGACTTAAGTCCTCGGCAAACGCTGCGGCAGATTCATAGCGATGGCTTGGGTCGCGGCAAGTTGCCTTGTCGACAATGGACTGCATCCGTGAATTACGATAGAACCCCAGCGAGACGAGCGACGGTGGACCGCGATGGACGACCGCGTCCAAAATCGCAGCGGGCGGCCCGTCAAACGGACAACGCCCCGTCAACCGATCCATCAACAACATCCCCATCGAGTAAACGTCCGCTGAAACGCTGGCAGGTGATCGTCCCGATGCACACTCGGGCGCCATGTACGCGGGAGTTCCATTGATTTCGATTGGACGCGAAACCGCTTCGCTTTCACCCACCGCAGTGTCGCGATCCAATAGCGGCCGAGCGCTACCGAAATCACAAAGGTACGGTTCGCCATCCAAATCGACCAACACATTCTCGGGCTTGATGTCGCCATGAGCCCAACCCTGTTCGTGGATGTAGTCAACTGCCAACGCCAATTTGCGGACCCGTTCCACTTGATCACGCTCGCCTTTGCGAGTCACATCGGATGTCCAATCACCACCATGAACTGCCTGTTGAACCAACCCCATTGCCGCACGTGTCTCGAAAAAATCATACGCGGCGACAATGCTCGGATGTCGCAACCGACACGCCAAATCAACTTCGTGACGTGCTCGCCGCCGGGTATCGACATCGCCCTGGACACTCGTAGCAGCCGAGTCCGCGTGAGACGTCCGAAACGGAATCAGCTTGATCGCGACTTCGCGTTGCAGTTCTTGATCGGTTGCCAAGACGACATGCCCGATTCGCCCCGTTCCCAATTTGCGATTAAATTTAAATCGCGATGGCAGTTCGATCTTTGTAACGGTGCTCACGGCGCCACCTCTGCATTCGGCTTGTCCACGAGATCGGACATCGTTCCGGGAACGACATCATGCAAGTCAATGAATTCGATCGAAGTAGGGTTTTTGCGAAACAAATAGCGAGCCTCCGCAGTCAACTGCATCGATTGAGGATTTTGAACATGCTGGAGCGATGCAACTGCATGAAAATTGTCTTGGCCGATTTCACCAAACATCAACTGCCCTGCATCGGCATAACAGGTGATCCAGCGGAACTGCGGTGGGGCCGGATCGACAGCGACTTCGGATCTCCAGAGCAATGGGCCTCGCAAACTACTAATGGTCGCGGAATCACGAACCAAAACGCTGTTGCCAACACGGTTGCGGGTGCTGCTTTGCAAGACGTCTTCGTCCCATGGTTCGGAAATCTCCGCTGGGATCATCCAAGTTGTTCGTAAGTTTTCGGGGGTTGTAGGGCTCGCCGTCGCCCTGACGGTCCTTCGATCGATCGCCCCTCCGTTCACTGCCCACCACTGATTACTGGTGACATAGACTTGGGTGGGCAGGATTTTATTAGCATCCATGCTAGAGATCGGAACCATGACCGTCATGATCTCACGGGTCGGACGTTTGATGGGCAATCCAGGACGCGGTGGGGGGCGGAGTCCGATTTGGTAATTGGCCATGATGGCAACGTGGTGGGTTCCCGACTCGGAATAGACGTCACCCATCGCGGGTGCCCGGATCAATTCGACCTCCGCAGAGAACCATTTCTGAGCTCGTTCATTGAGATAGCGCTTTAGTGCAGCGTTGACATAGGTGTCTTTCTGTCGATCCCAGATCACGCCGGTAGGGTCACCGTTCATGCGTATCAAGCGGTATGGTTCAAACCATTCCGCCGCATGACGCTCAATCAATTGTTCGACCAATCGATGCTTTTCCTCGGATCGCCTGAGACGTTGCAATCGCGCCGCTGAGCGATAAAGTTGCGGTTTACTTGACCGCGAGTACCACTTTGCTTGCGAAGCGGCAGCGATGGCGTAGACAGCCCCATGCCGTGGATGCACGATCGTCTGATGGAGCTGCCAAATCGATTGCGTCGGCGCGGCAACCGAATACAATAATGTTTCAAACGGTTCCTTGTTGACCACCGTGCTCCAGTGTGGCGTTTGTACGCCTGCGCCAAAGCTGATCGAATTGTGTTGTTCGCTGAAGCAAACATTGTGGACCGATCCAATCACTCCGATGTCTGACGCGGTAGCGGTTGCGAGATCGATTATCAACAGCTTGGTTGCGGTTTTCGATCCGCTGCGAAACAACAGAAATTTGTCAGGCGAATCAGTTTCAGCCCATTGCCATTCCGGCGTCTCGAAACCACTACCGAACCGGGACAAGTCGATCGAGCGAACCTGAATCGCCCGCTGCTGACTTTCCACAAGCGCAGTTAAAACATGCGTCTCCCAGCCATGCAGTGACTCGGGTATATCCTGCAAAGACTGCTTCGCTTCGTCAAAGTTTTCCGACTCGATCGATTGACGCACGCGTCGCAAACGCTCTTTCAACAATTTGTCTGCTTCACTTTGCAACCGCATCTCTACTAGCGTCTGTTTGGTTTCTGATACGGTGGATGCGGTACCTGCGATCTCTTGGTGCAGTTCGGCGATCTTCGCTTCTTCGGCTTTGAGCGATTCGGTGGTTTCGATCACCAAGGCCGTGTTTCGCTGTGTTTGCTCAATCGCTTGTTTCAATTTCACCGATTCGATGTCAAAGGCAGCTCGTTGCTTTTCGGCCATGGTTTTGGCCGCTTGTGCCTGTCGTGTCGCCGCTTCGATCTCGCTCAATCGCTGCTGTAAATCGAGTTGCACTTGCTGACGTTGTTGCACAAGAATTGCAGCATCCTTTTCACGCCGAGTCGCTTCGTTCATTGCCCGTCGTGCTGATAACCAACCGATGCTGCTGATGAGAACGCCGGTTATCAATACCATCGCGACAGCGGCGGAGAATTTTGCTTCGGCAGGATGGCGATGGCACCACCGGGTGATGCGTTCGCGTACCGAAATCGGTCTCGCCCGTACCGGCAAACCCGCTAGAAACAGCTGCAAGTCGTGAGCGAAATCGCCGCAAGTCGAGTAGCGTTTCGCGGGTTCATAAGCCATCGCACGCTGACATATCGCAACCAGATTCACATCGGCTTGTGGATTCAGCTGCAAAATCGGCGTCGGTGCACTGTGGATCGCCATCTGCAATACCGCCGCAGCATTCCCCACGAACGGCGATTGCCCAGTTAGTAAAAAGTACAAACAAGCGGCAAGCGAATATTGGTCCGTCGCCGGACCGATCGCGGCAAGGTCGCCTCGCGCCTGCTCAGGCGGCATATAGGCGGGCGTTCCCAACACTGAACCATCGACCGTCAATGCCGAATCGAAGTCGAGCCGCTTGGCCAAACCGAAGTCCAATAATTGAGGCTCGCTTTTGGTATCGATGATAATATTGAGTGGCTTGACATCGCGATGCACAATATCATGCCGGTGCGCATAGTCCAGTGCCAACGCAAGCTTACGGATGCAATCCGCGGCCTCGCACTGAGTCGGTGATTTGGTTACTGCAAATTCCTCCAACGTCGGCCCCTGGACATATTCCGTGGCGATAAAGTGTTGCCCTTCGACACGACCGGCGTTCAGTACTGCGACGATATTGGGATGACGTAGCGCTGCCGCCGCTCGCGCCTCGGTCAGAAACCGCGCAGCTCGTTTTTGATCCCTGGCCTCAAAATGCATCAATTTGACCGCGACACTCCGCGACGTGTGCGTGTCGCTGCAAAGCCAGACCGTGCCAAACGCCCCCTCACCGATCACACGGCGTAGCTGATAGCGCCCGAGTCGTGTCGATGAATCCGTCCGCGGCTCGGACGAGAACGATGGCCGCCGTGCCCCCTCCGGCCGGTTTTCAGTTGACGAGCTCGCAGGGGACGTTTTCGAAGGTTGCGTCAAAACCGCAGAGAGGTTATCGCCGGCGGCAGCAGGACGCGCCCGATTGGCATAAAACGACCGGCGACAGGTCGGACACCCTACTTTTTTCCCTAACAACGAGGCGTCAATCAGCGAGAACGTTTCGCAGGACGGGCATTCGGTTTGAAGCTCGATCGCCAATGCATCGCCTCGACTACGGTGAAAAGTGCCGTCTTTCGCTCGCATACAAAGTCACGGCGAACGTGAATTTGACGGAACGGGGTGAATTCGATTGATCTTCTTTCCCAAGATCTAATAAAGGAAATGATTCAATGCCCCATTTGCCCCACGCCGCTGCCGCGGAGGGGTAAACTAGTATCATCGTAGTCTAACGGAGGCACCACGCGTGTGCACGATTTGAGCCTGCTGTTCCCCTTTTCTATGTGACGATCCGCCATGCCTGTGTGTCCAAAGTGCAAACGCTGGATCGAGCTGGGGCAAAGGTGTGTTCAGTGCGGAACGGTCGATGCACAGATGACGGCGATTGATCTTCGAATCACAGACGGCCCAAGTTCAACGAACCACTCCACCGCTGAACTGCTTTCGCCCGAGCGCCGAGTTCCGACTCCGATGCTAATCGCGCTGGATGATGATAGTGAAACCGAAGGCGAAGTGTTGAGGTTACGAAAAACGGAAACCACGCTGGGCCGACGGCATGCAGATTGGTGTTTTGCCAACGACGCTGACATTTCGTCGCTGCATGCGAAAATCCTGCGAACGGGTGATGATCACGGTGGCTGCGTTTGGCAATTGGTCGACCAACAGAGCACCAATGGCACCTATGTCCGCAAAACGAGCATTCCGCTTACTGCCGAGGATTCGTTCATGATCGGCGGTTTGGGATTCCGCTGGGAACGCTCGCAGGGAACATCGCCGCAATTTCAGATGACCGAAATTGGCGGCTCCTCGCACGCCATCCCCATCAATTCCGGAAATCGCTTGCGGATTGGCCGTGACGAAACCTCGGCAGAGATCCATTTGGACCATCGCACGATCGATCCGATCCATGCGGCACTTCGTGAAACCAGTCGTGGCTGGCTTCTCGAGGATCAACACAGTCGTAACGGAATCTGGCATCGAGTCACCTCGTTCACGCTGTGTTCGGGATCCACCTTCATCCTCGGAGAACAACGTTTTGTTTTCCGATTGCCCAATGACGCTGCTGGCAGTTTTCGTCAACGAGGGATGATGCCATGACTCGTCATCAAGATTCGACATGGACGATCGGCAGCGATCGCAATTGCAGCGTGGTGGTGATGGATGCGGACGTCAAACCACTGCACTGCGAACTTCGCTATAAAGATGGCGTTTTCACGGTGCTACCACGTCAAGGTCGTGTGGGGATCGCCAATCCGCGATCTGAAATTCATTTCACGAATCAGCCACGACGAATCGTTGCCACCGATCGCGTGTATTTGACGAAGGAACTTCCCTTGCCGTGGCCCAGTGAACAAGACGCTGCAGCCGTGTTGACCGTCGGACGGGCGTCCGATTGCGATCTAAGACTCGATTACCCCGAAGTTTCCGGACGACATGCAACCTTGATCATTGGCAAATGCGGGACTCGAGTGCTGCGGGACGCTCACAGCCGCAATGGATTGTATGTGGATGCAGACTTTTCAAAACGCGTGGACGCTTGCTCGTTGAATTCGAACCAAACGGTTTACTTTGGATCACGCTCGATCCATACGGAAAAATTCGATGAGGCAAAAACGGCGAGTCTCATCGAGAAAGCGAAGACTCAAAAATTATCGATGTGGCATCCCATTACCGATCCGAGTCGTCAATCCACTTGGATGCTGGCATCCGCCGGGATCATGCTAATGTTATCGGTGCTGTGGACGATCTATCTGTTATCGAGCTCATCTCCCGACACCACTCCTCTGAGCGACTCACACCGCCTTGAATCGCCGCAGGCGGTTCCGGTGCCAGACGCTAATACATCAACGGAATTCACCGCGTTGACGACGGTTGCGGAACCGGAGCCGCCACCCGCCCCAGCCGAACCCATCGTCGTGCCCCCGGCGAAGGTTCAGCCGAGCAAGCCGCCCAAGGACGCCGCGTCGGCCGCGCCCTCGGATGTCGCCGCCTGCACCTACTGGGTATTGATTTTCAACAACGAAACGAATACCTATTTTCGGCTCGGCACTGCAATCGCAACCGGGGATCAGCTTTTGTCTACCACCGGCTCGATCGTGCACGCCCTGACGATGATGCAACAAAAGGGATACTCGCATCCAAAAGTGGTACACCTCGATACAAAGCAAGAATACACAATTTCAAAATCTGGCGTACTTCCCGAATTTGACAAACGAGTTCAGGCCTCGGATTTGCTCCGCCAGCAATACATAACGCAAAGTGAAGCGGCGAAAACGAAGAAAGCGACGGCGGAATTGGATGATGCCTCACTCCAGCGCGCCGCTCGGCTTGTGAATTTAGCGATGACCGCCGCCACTTCAGCCGATGTGGGCTGGTTGCAAATTACCAAGCCCATTCCCCATGTGTCGCTCGATCACCGTCAAACCGTACGACCGGGTTTAGCCGTGGATCTGTTGGACACGGGGTTTGATCACGAAGATCCGTTTTATGACGCAAGCGAAAAAGTGAACTTGGAATGGATTGCGTTTCGAGTTCTCGGGCAAGACCCCGAGTACGACGGAATTGCCGGCGCGATGCGAATCCAAGCAACGGCCAACGAAGTCCATGGTTTGAACCTTCTTGGTGCTCCGCTTGTTCGTGATACATCATTATTGGGGCTGGTGGTTTTTCAGTCTCCGCCCGACGAGAACTCAGCGGTTATACTCGAAGTGGTCACGACCCAAACGATCGCTGCGGCGATCGCGGCAAAATCCGCGTCTACTCCCTAGGGAATTCTGCACATGCGATTCATGCTTCTGTTTTGTTTGACTGGCTTTGCTTGGCTGCTAGCGACGCCCACGGCAACGGCCCAAATCGTGATCCGAAACAGCTCCAGCGACACGATCAGCAATCGAATTAATGCGCAAGCGAACTTGATGAAAGCCGAGGGGGAACGGAACCGAAGCCTGGCCGAGGCACGATTGTTGTTCGCGGAATCGGAGATCAAATTAGTGGAGGCGGCTTCGAAGAAAGTCGATTTGAAGCTGAAAGTGATGCAGAACTACTGGAACATGCAGGAGGAGTATGACGTTCGAAAATGGAACAAGCTCGCGGCGGACATTGAAAACCGGCGAAAGCCCATGGTGGAGCAGCGAAGTCGCGTGGCATCGCTATTCGACCGAGCATTTAGCGATCCTGCGAATTCAAGGTATGCCGTACGAAACGGCAATTTGTTTAACTTCTTGCTCGACCAGATCAACGCTCAGCAAAATGGTTTTCTGTCGGGCGGGGATTTGTCACCTGGAATATCGGCGAATCTACCGCTGCTGGACGATCAGACGCTTGACGCGATCCAAGTGCAAACGCCTTCGTCGGGCGGATCGATCGCAGTCTCGCTGACCAGCCCGCTACCCCAACTGTTCACCACGTGGCCGTTCCTGTTCCGCGATCCAGATTTCACCGCCGAACGTGATGCCATGACGGAACTGGCGGAACAAATGCTGAGCCGCAAATTGACACCTGAGCTACAGTTTGCGGCCTCAGAGAAATTTACCTCGGCGTTTGAGGCCATTTCGTCAAAATTTTACCATCGCTATCCTCCCAATAAACGCAAAGGTCTGTCGCTTGCCCAGTGGCGGCGGATCAACGACGCCGAAGCCTTTTTGCGTCGTGTCAACCAAACCGTCATGCAAGCGGCAGATGCCGATGTGAACGCAATCCAGCGGACGGCCTATACCGATGCTTACCCACCGGAACACCGCAATATCGCCACGCTCAGCAAATTCATGCTGCAAAATGGAATCGAATTTGGCAAAGCCAAACCGGGAACCGAATTTGTCTACGAGCAAATGATCCCCCAATTTCGCGAATTACTAGCACGACTGGAAATCAATCCGAATGAAGAATGGATCGCCGATGCAGTGGTCAACATGGACTTGGCTAAAGAGGTTCGAGATGAACCTGCGCCTGTGCCCCCACAAGCCACGAACGATGACGACGACGCATTCAAAGGCAATGGGCAAGATGAATAATCGCTTGCAACTCGGAAACGCAGTGAACGAATGAGCGACGAAACCATCTTGATCCACCCCGGTGATTCCTCCGGCTCGCCTCGGGATGTCCAAATCCGGCTACGGGTGACGCAGGGACCTCACACCGGAGCCACATGGACCTTCGCTCAAGACGCCACGGTTACGATAGGACGGCAAGCTCCCTCGCAAATTAAATTGCCGCTCGAAAAGGCCTTTTCACGCGAACACTTGTTGTTGAAGATTACGCCTCCGCAAGTGCAACTTACCGACAACGATTCCAGCAACGGGACGTGGGTCAACGGAGTTCGTTTAGTAGCCGCATCGCTGGTCGACGGTGATTGTTTTGGTGTCGGCGAAACCGAAATCCGATGCGAAGTGCTGCAGTCAGCGCAGGTTCCGTCGCAAAGTGAACCAGGAGACTCAGAGGAGGAATCGGCTGAGCGGACACGTGATCACTCGGCACCGACGCCATCCGCCGTCAACGTCGTCACACCGCCACGACAATCGGCACAGACGTCGATCTTGCAAACCCGGATCGCGTCAAACGAACCTCAACCGTCGCCGTGGAACGCCCCCGTTTCGCCACCGCAAGCGGAATCGAACATGCCTGCGTTGGGCGGGTATCTACTGCAACGTCCGCTCACGCGTGACCAGACGTCGACACTTTACAAGGCGAAAGATTGCCGTACGCAAACATCCTATTTGGTCAAAGTCTTTCAAAGCGATGTCACAAAGAGTGAGGAAGCCAAGAAGGCATTTTTTCAACAGGCTGCAGTGCTGACGAGTCTCGATCACCCTCGCATTTTGAAAACACTTGAATTTGGCATCGAGCAAAATCGCCCCTTCTTGGTCATGGAATCGATCGATCCGCTGGACCTACTTGCCACAATCGATGGTCAGTCGTCCGAGCGACGAATCCTGACTGCAACGTGGGTCGTGTCGCGTCTCTTGCAAGCGGTTCACTGCGCCCATCAGCATCAAATTGTGCATCGCCGCATCCATCCGTCAAACATTTTTGGCTATCGCGAAGGACGCCATCTGCAAATCAAGCTCGGCAATTTCGAACCCACAATTCAGGACCGGATCAATGACCCTAGTTCGATGACCCATGATCGATCGGCGACCACATCGCAGTACTACGTTTCCCCCGAGGAACTTGAGGACGCGTCCGTCACGACGCCAGCGGTTGACCTATTCGCGTGCGGTTGTTGCCTGCTTCGATTTGCTACTGGAAAAGAACCTGATCTAGCGTTCCAAGCCGACAAAACGCTCGCAGCATTAGACGTTGCCACATATCTACCGCCAACGCTCCGTGACGTGATCCGCCAATCGATCGACGTCGACCCGGCTCGCCGATTCACGTCTGCCGAGTCGTTCGCCGAAGCCATCTTTCCCTTTCACCAGCGAGTGTAACGCGTCCCGCACGTTATTTCACCCTCGCATCGGTGTAGCAATCGTTGCCTGGCCTTTGTTTGAACGGTTGCGTTCTCCACAGCCGAACAATTCCGCTAGCCTCGTCCTCATCGCCTATCCATCTCCAAGACCAGTGCCAATGGTGTAGGGGCCGAATTTGGAATATGGCGATTTAGCGACATTAGCCTGGCGTACTGCCACTGGATGTGCACGCACGAACAGACCGGCATATTCGCGCCGGTCTGGCATGGAACATCGTTAGCGACTCAGTCCCCCGTTCCTCAATCCCCGATCCCACGTTCGATCAGGGTGATGGTTGGAGCGAGCAGGTTCACGCCTACATTGTCTCCGACAAGCTGATCGGCTTCCAATAGGATATCGTTGCCGGCGGTGATACTACCGCCACCGACGACGAACAACCGGTCGTTGATCCCGTTCCCTAGCGTGCCAACGATCCACGAAAAATCGTTCAGCACCGTAACCGAGGTGGTGAGGAAATTGATCTGCTCCGAAGCGACTGACATGTTGTTCACTGGTGAAAGACTGCCCACCGCCCCCGTCAACACCGTGACACCCGAACCGGAATCGATGTTCAAATCGGCGCCCCCGATCGACGCATCATCGATCGTCCCGTCGACCCGTACGAAGTTCGTCGCCACACCGGAGGTGTTTAGCAAATCGGTGTTTCCAAAGATGGAGACAGCTCCGATCAGGTGCAGGTTGCCAGCAGTGGCGTTGAGAATTCCTTCGATCAAGATATCGTTACCGCGAAGCAAAATATCGTCGGCCATCACGTTTTCGAGCGCAATTGTGGTCGCCGTGTTTGCACCGCTGCTGTCGACCTTGAATTGACCGACCCCAATCACGTCGCCGAGGACATCGACCAAGTTGATTGCCCCACCTCGACCGCGAATAACCAAATTATTGCCGTTTCCGATTACATCGCCGCCGACGGCAAAATCTTGGCCTGCCGGTATCCGCAGCGTTGTGTTTCCGAGCAAATCCAGATTACCGTCCACGTTGACACTTCCAGTGGAACTGAAAATACCGCCGTTGATCGCGACGTCACCTGTCGCGGTGACATTGCCCGTCACATCGATGGCCGTCGGCGCCGGGAAGGTCGCCAAAGCCACGTCGACAACCAAATCGTTGACTCGGTGACCGATGCTGCCTGTGAACATCACCGTCGAAGCCGGCGCGTTGACATTCACGTTAATCGTGCCTGCCGCCAGCGAAGCCACAGGTTGATTGAGCGCCCCGTTGACCGTAATCGTGCCGATCGCTCCAAAGTCCTCGATGTTCACATCCGCTGTCCCCACAAACGTGCCTCCCATGTTCAGATCCAACTGATCAACCACGAACAGCACCGGATCGGCCCCCTGGTTGATCACTTCGTTGATGACGACCAGCGGTGCCTCGAACCGGGTATTGGCGATCGTGTTGAACGCTCCGGTGATCGGATTAGGGTTGTTGTCGGGGAACAAGAAGACGGCACCAGCCGTCGGTCCACCGAAGACCACGTTGGCAAATCCAGGCACAACAAACGCCAGATCATCGCCCGTTAACGTCATGTCGGGAACCGACGGTGCAGTTGCTCCGTTGAAAATGTTCAGCGTTCCGCCGACCACCCGCGGACGGAAAATCATATCGCCCGATCCCGACAGCGGGCCATGCAGGTTGGTCGCGCCCCCTTCGATGATGATGTCGTTGGCGACCACAATGTCCGAAACCGAGACGATCCCACCAGTCACCTGAACGTTCAGAAATTGCATGCCGCCGACGCCAATGCCCACATCGGGAGGCAGCGGCAGATTCTGGGCTGCACCGGCGCCGGCATCGATGATCAGCGTACGGGCACCGTTTGCCGGATCGTGTACCGAACCAAAGATATTGATGTTATCGCCAATGGCACCACCGGATGCGATGACGATGTCAGCAAACACCTCGACTCGGCCGATCAGCGTCACGTCGCCCGCCGAAATCAGATCGCCAAAGAGCAGAATGGTGCTGTTGTCGGCCTCGATGATGATGTCACTGGCGTCCACCGAATTGACGCTGATGTCGGTAAAACGTAGTCCGCCGCCGCGACGCGCATCGAACAGTTCAACGTCTGTGACTACGCCAGCGATGCTCAGCGAGGTGGCGTTCCGAAATAGCAGGTCATCGAGATTACCCGTGATGGTGCCACTGAAGTCGATTGTGCCGGTGGCCCTGACTAATGTCGACGTCGGCCCGTCAAAGATGGTCGCCGGGGTACTGATGTCGACGTCGCCAGCCGAAGCCTGGAAACCTTGGGCGTTGAGCGAGGTCGTAGCGTTGATTTCGATGTCTTCCGCTCCGATCACGCCGTTAAGGTCGACGGTGTCTGCACTGGTGATATTGAAATTCCCCAGCCCAGCCGCGCCGCCGGACGACGCGGTACCCAGTCCCGCCGCAATCGTCAGATCGGTGCCAACGCCCGACGAAATGATGCCGCCAAACGAAACAGAATCGGTAGGTGCTCCGCTGCTGCTGACCTGGACAGCACCAGGGTTGTTGAAAGTGACCGTGGGGCCATTGAGCTCGACGCTACCAGCTCCGCCGCTGCCCGCCAAAACATCACCGCCCAATAAAGTCTCGGTGGCAGCTGTCAAAACGATGTTTCCGGTAGCCGAGGTGCTACCACTGATTTGGATCTGATCACCTGCGTTGAGATCAACTGACGTCAACGGAGTTGTGCCCCCGACATCGCCAGCGATCTGAATTGATTCCGCATCGATTTCCAATGCAAATGTGCCATCAATGTCGGCGTCAAACTCCGCTGTTCCGTTCCCAGCATCGACAAACACGTCAGCGGTCAGATCGACATCATTGGCGAACACAACGTCAAGGTTGTTGGTGTAGATGTCGGCCCCGAGATTGATCTCCTCGCCTCGGATCAGCACGGTGTTGTTGACCGGGTTGAGAGCTGAACCGATGTCACCATTAATATCAACGGTGTCGTTTCCCTCACCCGCATCGTCACGGATGTCGAGCCCCTCACCTCCGGCCAGTCCATCACGAAAGCTGTCGATTGTTGTGACATCGTCGCCCGCGTTGTGGTTTACCACGATTTGGGTAAACGGTCCAACGATCGCCGAAGGGTCAAATGTGACGATGTTCGGATCGGGGTTAGTGTCAAGTCCCGCCAGTCCGCCGATTGCATTGATCGGCTCGGCCGGATCGGCGAACGTGTACTCTACCCCGTCAAAACTGATGTTCAGATCGTTGTTAACCCCACTGCCCCCATAGATCATCAACCCGCTCCCCAGCAAGTTCAGGTTAGCCGTCAACAGCCTGCGATCTTCTAAGGGCTCAGTGGAGAGCAATCTTCTGCGTGAGCGTTTGGTGATCAAACGGTTTCGCAATTGTTTTTTTCGACGTTTTGAGAAGAACAACATGCCTTGGGTTCCTTCAGTAGCTGGGGGGACGACTCAATCGAACACACACTCCTTGCCGAGCTCGAAAACGGATGGCCGATCGATCTGGCCACCCAAAGAAACCGGCATTATAACCGACACAGACCTCCCAGTCTGCCTAAAGTGCAAAATCGTGTCAGTTGCCCAACTATCGTCTTCATCCGGAAAAGGTGACAGCAACATGAAAATCGCAAGGAGGCCTCCCAGGCACCGGACCGAGTCAATGGATGCCTAAAAGCGTTAGACTACTTTCGCCAAGTGGGATCAGTCCGCCAAGTCGAGCGAAACGGTTCGAAACAAAATGGAAGTGGGGCACCGAAATTGATGCCTTGCGTCGCGTAGTCGGTTTCGACACAACGGAATTATGGGCGGAGCGTCCCGGTGACCGGATTGATCGGTAGAAAACCACCGATTGATAGGAACGCGCTGCTGAACTTGGAGAATGACGTATCCTGTCCCTACGATGGGTCGGCGGCAGGGGTGGCTTCCAGCAGGTCTTGGGAAAGGCTGCTGGGCAGCGGATTTTGATTGACGTCCGAGCGGACTTGTAGATAGCCCCACAGCTCGGCGGTTTCGCCCGACTGGAGTTCCGCGTCCACTCGGTAGCTGACCGGAGTCGCCTCTTCGAACCTTCCCAGCGATACCACTTCGGGCTGAGCCGAATCGATCTCAGAGGGAACCTCGATCCAAGGACCGTCGATCGCGGTTTGGTAGCGAACACGAAGCGTTTTCACTTTAGCGTCTTTGGGCCAATCGAGTTTTAGCAAAACGTCTTGGTTGGGTTTGGGAACCATCGGTTGGGGAATCGCTCGGAAACGTGTAAACAGTTCCATCGCCAGAGATTTCGGTTGTTCGTCGTGATTGCCGTCGCTGTCTTGATTCGGCTCGCCTTTTTCCGCCCCCTCTTTTTTGGGCTGCCATCCCATCCGACTTTTTTGTTCTTTGTCGAGCCACGATTCGCTGATCCAACCGCGGTATTGTCCCATGCTCATCACCGACCCATTGCCTGGTTCGGGATGAGGCAAGCCGACCGTGTGACCGCAACCTTCGTGATAAACAACGCAATCGGTGCCGCGATACGGCACTCGCCATCCATCACCGCTGACCAAGCCCCACCCCACGCCGCGATTGGCAAGATAAGCGGCCCGCGCACCTCCGGAGGCTGCACCGGGGAAATGTTGTCCTTGGTTCAAGTTTCCCTCAAACACCAACTTGCCTCCGTCGGGATGCAAGCGATAGAAGTCGTCCAGCGGTCGCCAGTTGATTTCGCTTAGAACCAGCAGGATTGGAAACGCGTCTCGGTCACTGGGGTCGTCTTTCGCAAACGCCAACGTCCGATCGACTTCGCCCAACGTGCGAAAGTAAATCTTGTTTGCGTCTCCTTCGCGAAGGGTTTCCGTGTTTTCTTTTGACACAAAGGGTTCGGGGTGGACGACCATCGTCAACTTGGATTGGTCACCAAACTCGCGAGCGTGGAACTGTTCTAATCGGCGGGCATAATACTGGACGCGATCTTTCCAATCAGACAGCGGCTGACGATCCGCCGGAACGAAGTAGACCACCGTGACTTTGATCTTGCTGGTATCGTACTTTCCGTCCCACGTTGTTGTCCCCCCATACGTCGGCCCCAGAGAACACAGAGCGAGCAAGAAAGCACACAACAATCGAGTTGGATCGGATGACATCATTTTGGGTCAGTTGGGAGGTGAGTAAGCAGGTAGGCAGGAATGATGGGGTGACAGCCCGTGAGCCGCTTGGGCGCTAGCCCCGGTTGTGCATGGGAACCGTGGTTAGCGGCCTGTTTATTTAGTCGAAATGCAAATTGCATTGGTGAGCCGAGGGCCGTAAGGCACCGGGTAATGCGTGGAACCCGACCGCTGACGCGCAAGCGGCTCACCAAATCAACAAGCCGCTAGCATCAAAACGGTTAACGTATCGAAAGACTCGTTTTTACCTGCATCGAGGTGGCAATACAGGCGGCCGCAACCGTGGTTGCCAGAGTGGCCAATATACTAAAACGATCTCGGCTTTTTGTGGCCGTCAGCAATTTTCTGCTGCACGAATTTTGCTGCGCAGTTTTTGTCGCACGGGGAAGATTCCCTCCACACTCGCAAGCGTCTCTGCAATGGCAAAGCCTACGACGCGTCATCCGGTACACTGGATGCCCCGTTCCGCGACTCGGTTAGCAGTACAGGCGAGGTTGATTCGTCAACCAAGAAAAGATTGGCGGTCTGCAAGAGCGTCCCTTTTTCAAACTGGACATTCTTGGCCGCTACGGTGTACTCGACCATCGACAAGAAGTATCGTGATTGAGCCTCGGTGACACGTCGCTGCGCATCGAGCAACTGTTCGAGGTTTACCGGTAACCCAGCAGCACGATTCGCATCGAGGATCTGCAGCGCATCACGTGCGGCGAGATAACGGTTCAGATTGGTTTCCATCTGTGTGAACGCGCGATCGCTTTCACCAACCACAGCGGAAAGGTCGTGCAAAATTTGCCGTTCTTGCTCTTCGAGCACCGCGAGTTCACGTGCCAATTGGGCCTTGGCATGGCGAACCGCCAAGTAGCCTTGTCGAAACCCAACCGGCAGTTTCAATTCCAGACTCGCCTCGTACTCTTGGTAGTCTAGCGTTCCAAGTTGGTTGAACGCCGAGTTGTCACCTGCGAGATCTTTATCCAATCCTCGGACGCGGTAGATCGTAACCAAATCAAGAGTCGGCATCAAAAAATTCTTGGCGGCTAGCGTTTCCATTTCACGTCGTTTGACAAGCAACCGCTGTTGCTGCAGCTCGCTGCGAAGCCGAATCGCTTCGACCGAAATCGAGTCCCAATCGAACGTCATCGGCGCATTGAGTGGTTCGTCACTGGGGCGAATCAATGCATCGTCACTGATCGGTAACCCGATCAACAATCTCAGTCGTCGCTCGGACGCTAAAACGCCTCCTTGACCTGCGAACGTGCCCCCGGACGTTGAATTATTGACCTGAGTTCGCTGGATCAACTTGCCCGCCACCGCGTCCTGCAATTCGCTCTGAAATCGAAAGTACTGTTCGCGTGCAAACGCTTCGCTTGCTCCGGCTTTACGATTGCTTGATTTCTGAGCTTCATAATTTTGCCACGTTTCTCGGCTCCGCTCGAGAGCATCGCGTTTGGAGTCGAGGTCACGATAGGCGAAATACAGATCCCAATAGGCGTTGATCACGTTGCTAATGTAATCACGAGCCCCTTGGCGGAATTTTGCCGAAGTGATGTCATTGTTAACTTTCGCGATCAAGACACCTGCGTAGATTCCGGGCTGTGCCGCGGGACCGGCGATGCGGTTGAATTGCAGCCCGCCGCCTTGCATTAACGGTTGCCGCATCTCGGCATGAATCTGGCTTTGCCAAGCACTGTCGGTCAGATTGCCGGTGGCGTTATTGGCGTCGTAATCGATCACGTTTCGAACGGCAAATTCAGCCCCGGTCGCGGTCCGCTTGGACAACTGAAACACATAGTCATGCGTGTCTTGCTTGAACGCATTGGCACCACCACCAAAGAACCGGTTATTAAATCGGCGGTCATTGTTCTGCCATTTACCCAGCGCATAGAACTGAGCATCGTAGGCCGCCAATGCCGACTCGATACTGGTTTGAGGATCCAGTTCGGCGAGCGATTTCGTTTGATCGGTGACCACGGTTTGCGGAGCGCGCAGAATCGTGGCTCCCAAATCACGCATCACTTGCGAATGCTGTAGTGCCGTGTGGATCGTTTCCTGCAACGACATATCACGATACTGCAAAGAGGCAAAATCGTCGATCGAGCGAACCGTCCGCGGCGCGGTCGATGCGTCTGGAAACGTGATCGCGGGAGCCCCGGCGTCGACCATTTGCATGATTGCATCGATCGAAGAGGTGTCGTTGGAAACCGTCTCGGAAAAATTACGGTGCGTTTGACACCCGATCGCCGTGATAACGCCGACCGCGCACGCCAGCATCGTCAGGGCGATCGGCCGCAATGGGCCGCCTCGCCTTGTTGATGTGATGCCGTCGGTGCTTATGGATCGTCGCAGCACTTTGTCTTCCGTTACTCGATTCGTACGAGGGAAGCAGATTTCCCGCGAATTCGGATCAATCCGTACAATTACCCTTATTCGTACATTCGCGACGGCTACATTGAGCGAATTCGGGATGATTCGCGCGAACGACACAAGAAGTCGCGTGAAACATGCGTTCGGGCGGCGGGAAACTCGACACGCGTGGTTAAAATAAACACGCTCCGTCCCATCCAACGCCCCCTGTCGAAACCGATCGATCCGATTCCGTCATGTCTGATCCCCTGCGTCGAACCGAGCAAACGTGGCAAGATGCGGAATCGCTCGTACGCCAAATCGATCGATTGTCGCACGCGTCAATAGCGTCGGACGAGTTCTTTCAACAATTGGCCGATGCAACTCGGCAAACCGCAAAATCACGAAGCGTTCTCGTTTGGTCTATCCGGCATGGCGAGCGTCACGTCTTGGCACGATCGGGAATCGATGTTCACCATGACACGCCCCCACATGAATCGGTCGCAATCGATCACGTCGAATTCGCCGCCGCGTCGCATTGGTTTGACGAAGCTCACACATGTATCACTCAGGCCCGCGTGACGAACGACAGTGTGATTGGAATCGAGTTGCGATGGCCGGACGCTGTGGACGCCACGATCCAACCACCGCTTTCCGAAATGTGCAAAGCGGTACTCGAATCGGCGACCCTCGTCTTTTTGCGTCACCAAGCCGACACACTCCAAAACGATTTGAGTCGACGACAGCGTTTGGACAAGCTGGTCACGCAACTACATCGCGGCGTTGGGATCCGCGATTCATTTGCCCATGTGGGTCAAGCAGTAGCCAAGTACGTCGGTGCCGATCGAGTTAGCATCCTTTACAGCCGCACCTCAACACCGATCTCGGACTATCGATTGGTGTCGTGTTCAACGAGTGTGAACGTCGATCGTCGCAGTCGACTTGCTCGGCTGATGCAAGATCTTGCCAGTCAAGCTGCACGCCACGATAAGCCAATCGAGTTCGTGGTTGGAAGTGGCGATACGGTCCCCGATCCGCTTCGCGAGACTCTCGATGCGTACTTAATGGAATCGGGATCTCGTGCGATTGCAATCGAACCGCTATCGCTGAACATTAACGCCGAATCCGCTGTGATCGTGCTGGAGCAGTTTACGGTGTCATCACGCCATGACGGTGGCTCGTTTGCCGATTTACGTGACGTTGTCGGAGACGCTTTGACGCAAGCGATGCGCCGAGACGCAGCCAGTTTGCGATCGCGATTGGATCGATGGTTTTCGCTACCGACCGCCAAAAAAGCGACTGTGATCGCACTTGTCATTGCGACTTTGACACTGTTGATGACACTCGTTCATGTCGACTTTTGGATCCCAGCCCAGGGACGAGTGGTCGCAAGCCAACGCCACAGTGTCTACGCTCCGGCTGATGGCGTGGTAACGAAATTACCAGTGGACAACGGTTCGACCGTCGCGGAGGGACAGACGTTGGTCGTGATTCGCAGTCACGACTTGGATACAAAGCAGCGACAAATCGAAGGAGAAATCGCTGCGTTGCAGACCAGTTTGGCAGCGATCACTGCGGGGCGAAGTTCATCACCAAGCGAAATTCGCGATCAAAACCGTTCGACAAACGAGCAAGTGCTGAAGTCAAAAATCGAGGGTCTGCTGCTGCAACTGGATTTAGTGACAGCACAGCAACAAGCCTTAGTCGTGCGTAGCCCAATCACCGGTAAGGTCGATCATTGGAACATGCGAGAGAATTTGGCATCGCGTCCGATCACCCGTGGTCAATTTCTAGCCGAAGTCTATTCACCCGGCTCAGGCTGGGAGCTGGAAATCGAGGTAAGCGACTTGGACAGCGGCTATTTGTTTCTATCGGAACAGGACGATCGTCGGCGCTGTCGATTTTCACTTCGGTCGAGTCCGCAGGACGTTTTTGAAGCGGAACTCACGCAGCTAGACAACGTGACGCAAATCGACGCACAAGGCGACTGGGTAATCAAGGGAGTGGCTCGCCCGGCGACTGCCAATACCGCAGCATTGGATTCACTGCGAACCGGAGCCACAGCGAGAGTGGAGATATGGACGGGCCGACGGCCGATCGGGTTTGTTTGGTTTCGAGGCTTGATTCAGTGGTGGCGGACGACGCTATAGAAAGTTTTTTTTGCAGCGTCGCTGTAAACGCAAGAGGATATTGATGATGAACCGTATTCACACGTTGGCCGCTTCACTGACGATCATGGCAGTTGCCATCGGTGCAACTCCACTACGAGCTGAATCCGATTCGCTACAGATCGGAGACTTGATCGTGGTCGTGATCGATGAAGTTCAGGTGCCGGCACTGGAAACCGGATCGATTAACACATTGTCGGTTCATGAGGGAATGACAGTAAAGCGTGGCGATGTCCTTGCCACACTCGACCGTCGACGAGCGGAACTGCAGCAGCGGCTCGCAAAAATCCAACTGCAAATTGCAACGGCCAAAGCCGACGATCCATCGATCGTCGCGTTGGCAAACAAGGCGTATCGGCGGCAACAGCAACTCAGCAAACAACAGTCGGTCGATGTTACGATTGCAACGCAAAAGGCAAGCAATGACTTGAGCGTGTTGGCCGCGACGAAGGCCGAAGCAGTGGCGAAAAACGAATTGGCTCGCGCAGTTGACGCGCGCAAACGTTATATCGATAGTGTATCGCAATCGGAAATTGATGGACTAAGCCTAGCCTACGAACGAGCACGACTTGAAAAAGAACAGGCTCAGTTTGAACAGCAAATCGACCAATTGAATGTCGAGTCGGAACAACAGGCCGAAATCGTTCAAAAGATTGCAGTGGATGAGGCCGAAATCCAACTATCGCAATCGGCTCATCAACACAAAATCGAAGTACTCCAACAACAACGTTATCAACACCAAAGTGAACTGGCCGATCTCTTTCTTGATCAACACACCATCGTCGCTCCGTTTGACGCCACCGTGGTCGAGGTCATGCGGCGCCGCGGCGATTGGGTCCGCGCCGGTGACCCGGTCGTGCGGCTGGTCGGACTGCGTCGGCTTCGTGCCGAAGGCTATGTCGACGCCACGCTGAGAACGAGATTGTTGACGATTGATTCACCGACCCTTTTTTTGCACGATTCCGACGGCAACGTGATCGAGCGGACGGGCGACATCGTTTTCGTCAGTCCCGAAATTGATCCCGTCAATCAACAAGTGCGGTTGACGGTTGAGTTTGAAAACCTCGATGACGCAGTGCTGCCGGGGATGCGAATGACGATGCGATTGAGGACGGAATGAACGCCGATGAAAATCATGTGCGAGTGCGTCCGGATCTGAAATGGCAACGCGCGGAATGGGGAACCAACGACGTTTGGATCGCCAAAGACCCGTTTGCCAATGAGTACTTCTATCTCAGTCATCGCGAACGCAGTTTGCTAATGTTGGCCGATGGCAAACGTTCACTAAGCGAAATCACTCAGCGATGCAAAACGCTGTATGCACCGGAAGATGTTTCGCCCGAGTCGTTAGTCGATTTCTTCGCCGAAGCACTCCGCAGCGGTTTGCTGATCGCGAGTGAATCCGTTGGTGATAAAGACGAACGCGGTCTGGCGTATGAAAAGCATGGCTCCACGCATCACGCGACGCCGGCGGCGAGCTCGCCGCGACGGTGGTGGCACCAACTGTTGGCGATTCGATTACCCGGCGTCTCGGTTGACCGGCAAATCGACCGTTTGATGCCACTTGTGCGAACGATCCTATCCTTACCGGTGCGATTGGCTGCGGTTATTTTCACTTTCATCATGGCGTTAGCTTCCATGATGTATTTCGATCAAATTGCCAAGCATCTCGACACGGTAACACACCAACCGGTGACCGATTGGGGCGTACCGCTGATCGCTGTGATCTTTGTTTTGAAAGTATTGCACGAGATCGCACATGCGGTGACATGCAAATGGTTCGGAGCCGAATGTCGACAAATCGGCGTGATGTTGTTATTCGGGATGCCCGTCCTGTATTGCGACGTCTCGGATGCCTGGCTACTGAAACAACGCTGGAAACGGATCATGGTTTCCAGCGCCGGTATGATGGCAGAATTGTTCGTCGCGGCGGTGGCGATGTTGATGTGGTTGCTGCTTGGCGATTCGTTACTTCGCGATCTCTGCGTCACGGTGATGTTCGTCGGTTCGGTCAGCACCGTCGTGTTTAATGGCAATCCGCTGCTCCGCTACGACGGCTACTACATTCTTGCGGATTGGGTCGGGGTTCCCAATCTGGCTCGGCAAGCATCCGTTTCGGTACAAACGTGGCTTCGACGTATGATTTGGAACGACGCTTTGTCCGATGCACGGGTTGAATCTGCAAGTCGCTTTGGTAGCAGGATTTCACCGGTTCGACTGAGGATGTACTGGACCGCGAGTTTGCTTTATCGCGGGCTGGTTTATGCGACCCTAGGAATGTGGGTGTATCGCAAAGCGGATCAAGTCGAATTAGGGGCAATCATCGCAATTTCGTTGCTGCTGGTGCTGATGTTAGGCGTTGTCCCCTGGCTGCGAGTGGTACTTTCGCCTCCACCATCACGCCGACGCAACCGATCCGAATTGTTACGGCGTCCGCCTGCTATCGGCGCGATTGCAGCCTTGGTGATTGCCACGTTGTTGTGGACACCACTTCCGCACCAGATCAAAGCCCCCATGACGATCCGCGTCGCAGAGTCGCAACCAATCGTGGCAACCACAGCAGGCCGGATTGTCGACGGTATTCCCGAAGGATCGGTGGTGAAGCAGGGCGACATCATCGCGAAACTGACGAATCCAGATCTGATGCTAACGATTGCCGAGGATCAGACAAAACTGAATGCATTGCAGACCGAGTTGGCGAGTTTACAAAGTGTCCGCCCCGCGACTCGACAAATTTTGGATCGTATCGCGGTGGTGTCCGAGTCAATTGAGGCGAACCAACATCAATTGCAATTGCTTGTGTCCCAAGCGTCGCAACTGGAAATCGTGGCTCCCGCACCTGGAGTCGTATTTCCGGCGGTGCACCGTGTGCAAAACGTCGGTCATGCACGCGAGCTAAGAACTTGGGACCGCACGCCGTTGACGATGCGAAATCGTGGAGCCTGGATCGAAGCCGGCACACGGCTGGGCACTTTGGGAACCGCAGGGCAATACGACGCAATTGCCTTGGTTCGCCAGCAGGATCTACGTTACGTGCGTGAGGGGCAATCGGTGTCATTGATGTTAAATCACGTATCGCCGGGAGCATTCCGCGGGAAAGTGGTCGAAGTTGCATCGTCGTCGACGGACGGAATTCCCGATGAACTGGTGAGCAAGCGGATGGTAATGCCCGTCGGCCGGGGCAACGGTCCGAGTGATGCCTACTACCAAGTGCGTGTCCGGTTGCATCCGAGCAATCAGCCGTTGGCGATGCGGTCCACGGGCTACGCCAAGATCGACGTGCCGTGGACATCGCTGTGGAATCGATGGTCGACGACCCTACGCGACGCATTCTGAAAAATCATTCGAGTGGGCCGAAGCCACCTCGCCCTCAAGCTATTGGGGATCGAGCCGGTTTTCACGCTTACGAAACGGCAGGCAAAGTCCCCGTAGTTGATCCAGTTTGCCATGCTGGAGAATTTATCGCTCCAATGCAAAACCAGACAGACGCTGGCCAACACGCTAGAATCATAGGCAGCTTCTCGATCACCCCTGCCTAGGAGCCTCGCCTTTGTCTGCCCTCCCACTGAAAATTGCGGTATTGCTTTGTGTCGCGTCATCGGCAATAGCTGCGATCGGCAACGATCTGGAATCAGCCCAGGATCAATTTCGGACTGGTAAATATGTGGAAGCCGAGGCGGTTGCCTCGACGGCCTTCGAAAGCGGGATATGGAACGAGCGTTGGCCGAGGCTATTAATCCGGTGTCAATTAGCGCAAGGAAAATATGCAGACGCGTTGCAAACGTACGAAACTGCAATTCGGCGTTATCCCACCAGCATGACACTTAGAATGCTCGGGCTCGAAGCAATTCGCTTCAACAATCTTTCCGAACGAGCAGAAGAGGAACGCAAGCGATTCTTTCAAATACTGCAAAGTTCGCCACTTCGCTTCGCCAGCCGCGACAACCTGATTGCCGCAGG
>NZ_ANOG01000516.1 GCF_000346295.1 Rhodopirellula maiorica SM1
GGGAGGCTTAGCAGCACGCCCCCGGAGATTCGGAAATCGCCTCTGGTGAAAACAGCAATGGCGGGAAGGCTTCGCGATTGGGCCCGGTTGCTCTTGCCTGCTTCAATTAAAAAATCTAGCGTCCAATCGCTATAGTCCTCTTATAGCCACACTCAACCAATGGAAAATCGATGGCTACCAGCGTGATTTGGGTACGACATTTTGGCGTTATCGTTGTGACAGCGATTTTGGTTGCAGGTGACATGCCCCTGCTTAGTGCTGATGACGGCCAGACACGATCATGGCTAACGATTTCGCAAGACTTGCAAGAACGCCCGAACGACGAGAAGCTGCTACGTGAGTTTCTCGCAGCTACACGATCTAGAAAAGTCCAATCGGAAAAAAGCGTCGACCAAATGTTGCAGATTGGCGATCGTGCGACTCATCAATACGCGCTGCACAGACTTTTGACAATCAAGAACGAGATAGAAACAGTAGAATTGCGATTGGGAATACAAAAGCTCAACAGAAAACTTGATGCCTCAGACAACCTTTCGCCGCTTGAGCGTCATCAACTGATCGAAGATTTGGAAACGAAGAAAAGTGAATTGGTAAACGCGTTCAATAGAAAGAATGCGTTAGACAAGCAGTACATGCTACTAGAGCGTGTCCAGCGAATTCTTCCTAAATTGGAGAGGAAGAGACAAGAACGTCTTGAGCAGTGGAACCGCAATAAACGCCGACCTCGTCTTCCTATACAGAAAGACGTTCCGTTGATTTAGGAACCGTTCGGGAATACGTTCATCACTTCCTGAACAGAGCACGTAGTGAAACTGGCCGTGAGTTTCATCGCGGATCGGCGGGAGCAGGCGGCACCGGAGTCAGCGACGTCGCGTGATAATCGTCGCACCAGATTTTCCGACTGTTGCTTCCTCGTTGCTTTATCCATACGCCGAACTGCCCTGTCGACCCCCGCAGCGATCGTTCGTGGTTGCCCAGGACTTCGAGCGACCAGTCAGCAGGCTCCTGCTGCCCTGCCGGCCATAACTTGGCGCGTAAGTCCGTCCCTCGCTCACGAGATTCGACTTGAAACCGCAACCAATAGGTCGCACCGGACGCAATCGCTTGCTCCGAACCCAGGGCCGTAAAGACGGCATCCTGACCATCCACTTGTCGAAAAATCTCCAGGGTGCGGCTCGAACCCACTCCCACGCGAACACCATAGAACGATTCCGGGTTTGACTCACTGCGACGAGCGAACAAGCCGACTAACGGCAAATTCGAGCTGATGCGGAACTTGACCCGTTGATCGACATTTTCGGAAACCACATCCTTTGGATGCGCTAACGCCAGGCCCGCCTTTCCTGCGGACTGGAACAGCAGTTCGCCATCATCAACCTGAACATGAAGCTTGGCATCGGAGGGAAAGGCAATCGTCCAGCTGGATGGCTTTGCTTGATAACCAGTGAAGTTTTCGACCAACGTTTTTTGCAGCAGGCGTTTTCCGTTTGCAGGACGATCGGATTCATCCGAAGCTGGGACCGTCATGCGTGCATTCCATTGCGAGATCCTCTCACCTTCCTGATCCGCGCGTCGCAGCTCGAACGTCCGTCCGTCAAGAGGCTCAACCGTAATCAATGAATCTGGGTGAAGGTTGTCACTGAGCAGGAAGGGTTGCGAATCGTCCAGAACACGGCACGCGACGACGTCGACCCAGTCGCGTTTCGCTTTGCTTGGCGGACCGTCGTACGTGAACGCCACCGCTGCCTCGGTCACTCCGGTGAAGGTGCAGTTTTCGACCCAGGTGGCCTGCTGAGGATCGGGTTGATGCTTTACGAATTCCAGAGCGTATTTGGACAGGCCCGCTCCATTGACGGTCAAGTTCTCGAATGCCAACTGCCGACTGGACGCAGAGACCGCGTGGATTTGCACACCCGCGTGCCCGTTTCCATAAATCACCGCGTCTCGATAGACATACGAGTTGTTGTACGCACCATGTTCCAGACCATTGTCGGCGTTGTGGTACGCGACGAACTTCTCAACCAAATGCCGCTGGTCATTGTTTTGCCACGTGAACAGCCCGTCACATTTGTTGTTATGCGACACGTTTCGGTGAAACCGCCACACCGTGTTGCTTCCATCGCCCTCGCTTCCAGAATTTTCGGGCCACAGAAACCCGCTGGCGTCGTTATTACCCTGAACGCCGAACGCCACGCAATCGACGACTTCGTTTCCATTGCCATGTCGCAAGTTGAAACCCGCCAAACGATAGCCCCGGAAGGCAGGATCATCTTGAATACGCGAAGCCACGCAGCGGTCGAAAAGCACGTCGTGCGTCTGGTTGCCTTTGCCGGGGTCCCACCAGTAGGCATCTTCCCAGGTGTTGTGACTAATACAGCCTTGCAAGGTGATGCCATGACTCCAATGCGGCACGAAGGCGTGGTTGCCACAATCGCGGATCACAACGTTTTCGACGATCGAGCCCCGACTTCCGTCTTGACTGTGGTGAAAATGGAGAGCGTAGCGGCCCAGCACACCATCGGTGTAGTCGCCCTTCTTTTGCCGCGGCCCCATGTGTCGCAGTTCAACATTCTTGAGAGTCTGCGGTCGCTTGACCATGAATATCGTGTGTGCCCTTCCGGTTTCGGTGCCTTGCAGCAACACGTTACGGGTGAGATTCAGCACTTCCGCTGTCCATTGATCGTTGACCTGCGGGTGATCGAAACGAAGCGGAGCATCGAGTGTGACCGTTGTTCCGTTGATCGCGGTAATGTTGGCGCTGTCATATCCGTTCCAGGATGCCTCGCCAATGTTGGGTGAAAGAGTCGGCGCGATCTCCAGCTGATCGCCGATCCGCCATCCTGTTGCATCTTTGACTTCGAGTGTCTTCTGCCCCGCTTTGTAGCCACGTTGAAGATGAGTCCAGGGAGTTTTTCTCGCTCCCACGGCATCCAACAATCCATCACGCATCACCCAGAGGCCCACGTCCGATTCGAGCATTCGCATTCCGCCGCCAACGTACTTCGCTTCGTCGATGTTCGTGAAAGTGATCACGTGCCGCATGTTGGGAGACGCGGGTGCGAGGGTCAACTTGCCCAGCAGGAGCAGGTTTCCCTGCATCGAGAATTCTAACGATTGCTTTGGATCAAACCGCAGCGAACCTTCGATCCGAACCGCCCCGAATGCGGCTGAGTTCGACTTATCAAATACGATGGCATGATCCGCTTGGACAAGGATTGTGTCACCAGACTGTGGGACCCGTTTGTTCGTCCAGGTGTCCGAGTCCGACCAGAGACCGCTTTGTTGCGTCCGACACTCAGCAGATTCAAGTTGCGAACACGCAACAACGCCAATAAAGAGAACGATAAAACTCGGTAAGACGAAACGGGATAGCATCTCTACGGACCTTCATTCTCGACGATGTGCTGCTCAAAGCTTTGTACATAGCTATTGCACCGATTCTACTTGGCAGCGAAGACGATGTACACTTGCAGGAGTTGGATACGGCCTTGTGAAGGCTGCAACGGTTGTGAAGGCTGCGCACCGGATCCAGTTCCCTGGCGCCAACTACCACGTCGTCACCCGTGGTGAGGGACGCCGCAAGCTGTTTCACGATCAAGGCCACTATGAGAGTTGGGGCCTAGGTTTGGTCTATCGAGCGTGGACAGTGCATCGAATCTGGTCCGCCGACCGGAATGGCGATACAAAGAGTCCTCGCGGTGGCGTGATGATGCCGCAAATATTGAACGACAACTACACCTGAACACCGAACACAAGGCCTAACACCGGCGAAGCCTTCGCATGTCTCAGGCGACAGAGGATGCACACAGAAAACTTAAAAAGGCGGAGTCACCTGTGTCTTACTATTTCTACCTTCATCTTTTGTCAACCATTTTTTTGCCCGTGTTTGATCATGATCAGAGGCATCGTTTTTTTCGTGCTCATGCTCGTCATCGAAAAAGGGGGCATGCATGAGCTCTGGTGGCAGCTGCGTGGCTACGTGAATCCGGTGGCACCCCGGCCCCACATCAATGCACTACAATGGACGCGATGGTGACCCCTGGGACGCCTCGCGGAGTTGCTGAGGGTGGATGGTCAACGCTCCGGTCGCCATGATTTCTTCCGTTAACCCAGCAAGGTCATGCAACCGATGCAACACCCACGTATGGCAGTCCGACTGTTTGCTTTCACCATCGGCGGACTTATCTGTGTTTCCGCCCCAAAAGTCTCCGCCCAACAAGAACAGTCGTTCCTCGATAAACACTATATTATCGATCCGATACGCGTCTTTTACACAACAGCGGGCAAAGATGCAGTGCCGCTTGCTGACATCGATCGTTCGGGCGTGCCTGATCGCGTGGAAGATATCGCGAAACAGGTCTGGGCAGC
>NZ_ANOG01000517.1 GCF_000346295.1 Rhodopirellula maiorica SM1
CGCAAAGCTTTGGGGAGGTGAAGCCTATGTAACGTGCGCTCGCACCGGCGTCTAGCCCTCACCCGAACAATCGCTGAAAACTTTGCTCGACCTCTCCCTAAACTTCGTTTGGGAGAGGTGATGATAGGCGATGCACTTCGCCTGCGCACAGCAAGCAGCGGAGAGCCTTCCGGCTTTCGGCAAAGCATTTTCCGCTTGTCTCCGGAGGCGGAGAACCGAGCGTTTCGCCGGAGTGCTGCTGCGCATCATGCAGCACCCTCAAAACGCGGATGCGGGCGGTTTGCCGCTGATCCGGCTGGCTCCCTAAAGATTTGTCTTGGCAGGTTGGTTTTCTACGTAAATAATCCTCATGTCGCTGGCAAACAACGGGTCGAAGGGATACTCGCCCGCGATTTGCCGCATCGTGTTTGAATTGCAGATGGCGAAGAGACCTCCATCTTCGCTGCAATTCAAACGACTCAGGAGTAATCATTCGACTACAAATGCGTCCGTGATCCTTGATCTTCCATGGATGGAAAGGGATGAGAGCCAAGGGATGGACGCACCATTTTCGACGGAGCTTGATTCGATGAAGACAACACCGCCATGCGATCTGTGGGGCATGAAGACCTCGACGTTCGAAATCAACCCATTGCCCAATTCGCAAGCAAACAAGGAGCTGGTCGATTGGATCGACCACAATCTGCAAGCATTGACGCAATCACAATCCAAATTTGCTAGCCCGCTGTCTTTGCAAGACGAAATCGAAGAGCAGGCCTCAAACCGGTAGACGGATCGCGAGCAGCGACACCACGGCAAGTTCCTTTTGATCTTGTCGAGGATGGGGTGTCGCGTACCGCAAAACTCGCCACGAATGGACTCGTGGCGATTTTGCTTTTTCATTTGATCACGCTCGCTGGGTCATTCCCAACCGACCGGTTGGGTCCATGCTTGTTGCTTCTGGCCTTTAAACGACGGATCCACGGGCGGTTTGCTGCTGGTGACAACCGCGCGGACATAAAGCTCGTTGCCCGTCAATTTGTACTCGGGGCTTACCGAGTCAGACGTTGCGACGACAGCGCCGATGCGATGCTCATCCACGCCCTCTCCCTTTTTCAGCGTGGCGATGAACTTGGTCTCATAGGTCGTGTCGGGCTCCGTTGCGATCGACAGAGACAATGTCTGGCTTTGCTTGTCAAATTGCACGTCCGATAGCGTCACGCCGCTGGACGCATAAAAGTCGCCCTGCTTCATCGCCCGGATTAAATGCTCAGGCGTTAAGTACGCACTGCGGACCATCACCCAACCACGTCCTGGCCGTGATCCCGCTTTGCCATGATACTCGTGTGAATCATCGGTGCCGATTCCCATCAACGGCGGAATGTCCAACGAGGTTTGACGGATCGCATTGGCAATGTCCCACATCCGTTCGATGCTGGGATGATCGTCGTCACCGAGATGATTCACACCGGGATGTCCGTTGTAAACCTCAAAAAAACGTTCCGAGACGACCGCCGCCAAATCCTCGGCCGTGACCGCATAGTGAAAATTAGGATGGTTCACATGCGGCAGCACTTCGCGACCATGTTTCTTTTCGTGTTCGAGGATCGCACGCAAGTTATTTTCGATTGCTTGCCGCACGGTTTCGCCGCCAACCGGCTTGATCACTTCGGCTAAATTCGTGGCATTGATGTGAACCGGTTTTCCTTCGGCGCTATCGCTGATCTCTTCGGCTGGGATCAAAATGAATTTGCCGGCTTCTTCGACGAGATAGCGAAACTCGTCCATCGGTTTCAATCGGACTTCGTGGTCCGGCTGGCCCTCTTTGCCTCGGGTTTCCACCCACGCGTCTCCGAAGCGGTCGCGGTAACGCTGCAGAATGCCCTCGTCTGCTCGTTTATGAATTGCGGACATCGCCATCCACCGCATGCCCTCGCTCAGCACATTGTGATCGGTCAGCGCTAGAAAGTTGTAGTCGCGTTGGCGATACCAGTCCGCGATCATCTCAGGGAACTGGTCTCCGTCACTCCACAACGAATGCGTATGCAGGTTGCCCTTCCACCATCGTGGTTCGGGCTCCGTGCTGGAGGGCGTTTGTGCAGTGGCGTGGACAGTCAAGCTGAGCAGTAAGAGGCTTGCTGCAATCCAGTGTTTCGGCATGTTACTTTGGTTCCGGCCAATTCAAGTGTTTGTGTAGAAATGCAAAGGTCCCAAGACCACGAATGGTGTGAGGACCGTTGAAGAATTCGATCGTGGTGGAATCTCCCAGCCCGAGTTCGTCGTAATGACGTCGTACTTTGGCATATTCCGCTGCCACCCATTCGTCCGGCGCGACACCATCACGATGCCCTCGCTCGACCATAAAGGGGCGGGGCGTCATCATACAGGCAAGCTCGGCATAGCTGGCTATGTTCCCCATGTTCCACTCCCAAATTTCATATTCGCCGGTGTAGACGTAACTAGCCCGATAGATGTTGCTGGTCGTCTTGCCGATCCACTCATTGAAGTCGGCCGAACAAATCGACAAAGCATACTGCGGAACAAATGGGGGCACCCGCATTGCAGTTTTTCCGCCGTACGAGATCCCATAAAACGCGATCCGATCGGCATCCACATAGGGCAGCGTCGATAACCACCGCAGCGTTTGTTCGTGTTGAGGGATGATGTAGCTAAAGAGAGATCGCTGCAGTGGATTGGATTTTCGTTGAATTTCACGAAACGCATCGCCACCACGATAGGGATTCTGGGGCGCATAAACGATGAACCCACGAATCGCAAGTTCGGCCGCAAAGCCGCGATCAAGGAAACGATCTTTGCGTTGATCCAAAGTACTCGCGGCAGTGCCTTCGAGACCGTGCTGGCAAACCACCACAGGACGCCGCTCGCCAGGCTTTAAATCCGTCGGCAGCAATAATAGGCCACCAGCGATCACATCTTCGAAAACGTCCAGCACTACCTCATAAACTTTAAACTTTTCTTCTTCAATCATTAACCGTGATCGTGGGTTGATCGGGAGCTTCTGGTGTGGAAGTCGCCCAATTACCTCGTCGTAAAATTCATCGCGATACGATTCGGTGGATTCTTTCCAAGATGCGACGGTGCTACGATCGGCTTTGTTCCAATGCTGCTCGCGAATTCGCGGGCTGTTGCGGACTAGCCGTTGATTCCGCTCGACAAGCTCATCGATCTGACGTGCTTGGCGAGCCGATGCATCCGCCAGCGGCAAATGCGGAGTTAATTTCGCAGGCGTTTTCAGCGACGCGTCAAGATTGAGTCCGGTTAAGAACGAAGTCACCGCAGCATTGCTGCCGGCGGGCCCCGTGCCACCGTCGCTCACCACCAACTCGATTTGGCCCGGTCGGCCCAGCGATTGGTAATGAGCTTGGGCGAGCGCAAACTCATCACGAACCGAGGCAATCTCCGGCGTGCGAATTTCGCCGGGTGCTGCGCCGCCTCTTCGACCGGGCGTCACCTCGGCGGGTCCATCGACTTCGGGAACGCTGCATGCCTCAATCGTCAGCCGTCGCGGTGCGATCAACGACGCGATGTCGGCATCAGCAAACTCGGTCAACAAGCTCCATACATTGCGGTAGATCGGTTCACGCCAAACTTGTTCACGATTGTCGAAATAGCCGCACACCATTACCGAATCGATCCGGGTATCCATTGCGGCAGCGTAAAACGCCAATAAGCCACCTTCGCCCATTCCGGCGACACCGATCGGGCCTTCCTTGCGTTGGGATTCGCGACGCAAGGCAAAGTAATCGACCGCGGCAAGGATTTTTTGTACTTCGTAACCGATCACGTGACGTCCGATTTCAAACGAAGTGCGATAAACGAATTCGCGATGAGATTGATTGGTAAATCCAACGGCCGGATTCCCCGAAAATTCGTGGTCGCGATTAATCAGCGTTGGAACCAGCACCTCGCAACCCTGTTGAACGCACTGCAGTACAAAAGGCGGCACATCTACCCCCTCGCTCAATCCGACCATCGCTTCGGGGCTCCAATCGGCATCCGGAATCGCAATCACACTCGCCGTCACCTCGGTCGATTTGGGCGACAACAGCAACCCTTCGCCGGTAACTCCATCCATCACAGGCCAGCGGACTTGGCGAACGATACATTCAGGGGAGCTTGCCAAAATCGGAATCCCCGATTGAAAGTCGTCCTGCGAGATAATCATCTGGAGCGTCGGCTGATCGCCGCGTGCATCAATCGCACCGATGATTTCGGCGAATCGCTCACGATTCGCTTGGACGCTTTGCAAATAACTCTCTTCCGATGCGTAATCGCGATGCCAATTTTGCGATCGTGTTTGCATCGAACGCCGTAATTCACGTTCGGCAAAGCGATTGATCCCACGCACCATCAACACATCGAGCGGTTCGTCGAGCAGCAGCATCTGGGTGCCAGGCAGCGTTTGCACGTCAGCCTGAGTCCGGTTCGTCGTGTTGTCATCTGCGTTTCCCGGTACGCCCCCCGCCAGCAGAAGTGCACAAACGATCAAGCGGCATTTACCGCGCAAGGCAACAACGCGGACAGGAATTTGCATCTATAGACTTCGCGACAGGAGGGGATCGAGGTGGGAAAGTCTTAACCCGTCATTCTACAGATTTTACTGCGACGCGTGGGGAAGAGAAATTTTTTTGCCACCGCCATCGAATTTCTGCCCGCGTAGCGGATATCCTCAACGACTTGTTGAATTAGTCGTTTCACAGTCAGCCGAAGACGTACTCGCACCGGTTAAGCAGGTAGGCAGGAATCATTGAGTGAATCTGTTAGCCGTTTGGGAGTTAGCAGGCTGTTGATTCCGTCGTACGACGGACTCCCTAGTCCGTCGAATACACCAACGACGGACGAGTTAGTCCATCAGCTACCGCTTGCCACAGGAAACTTCAATAGATCAACAAGCCGTTGGCGGATCCCGCTACCGACAACAGGGATTTGATTGTGCGGCGCGGTGGCAACGTATACAATCGATTCACCCACCGAGCGACCTTCCCTCTCGCTCTATACACTTGCTCCCACCTCGCGAAAGTGTGATTGAATGAATTGTTCTGAATTCTTGCGTTTCAGGTTTTTCGGATTGTGGTCCAGAGTCCTTGTTGGCTTAGCCGTAATGGCAATCAGTATTTCACAGTCACAGGCGGCGGATTCGGTTCCACCAACCAATCAAACGAAGACGGGACTTTCGTTAGCCACATTCGATATCGATGCTACTCCCCCGGTCGGATTCATGATGGCGTACGATCGCGTCAAAGACCATGGTGAACTCGGGCTGCGATGCCGTGGCATTGTGATCATGGGATCGGGGGACCCCATCGTGCTGTGTGCAGTCGATTGGATTGGCATTGGGAACCAAAGCCAAGATGTGTTTCGCCAGCGGATCGCCAAGGCAGCGGGGACCACACCATCGCGTGTCGCAGTGCATACGCTGCATCAACATGACGCGCCACGATGTGATTTTGGTGCCGAGTCGCTGTTGAATCAGGTCGGTGCGTCTGACTTGGGGGCCCATGATGGAACGTTCGCACGCCGAATCATTGATCGCTTGGTCGCGTCAATCGATTCGTCTCTAAAAACGGCGACGCCCGTGACCCATGCAGGGTTCGGTACCGCACATGTAAACGACGTGGCTTCGAATCGTCGTTTGCAAGACGAAACCGGAAAGGTGGTGGCGACTCGCTACACCGCAACTCGTGATGCCAAGTTACGAGCGATGCCCGTCGGAACGATCGATCCCGTGCTCAGCTCGCTGTCGTTTTGGAATGGCGACACTCCCGTCGCTGTGCTGAGCTATTACGCGTGTCATCCGCAAAGCTACTACCGCACAGGCATCCCGAGTCCCGATTTTCCAGGGATCGCAAGATTCTTTCGCAGCCAAGATGCTCCTGGTCCACTCTACGTCCACTTCAACGGTGCTGGCGGAAACATCGGTGCCGGTAAATACAACGACGGATCGAAACCGAACCGATTGATTCTGGCAAAACGTGTCGCCGACGCAATGCAGCATTCAATGGAAACGACCGAAAAGTTTGCAA
>NZ_ANOG01000518.1 GCF_000346295.1 Rhodopirellula maiorica SM1
ACGGTAAACAATCGCCATCTTCAATTCGTCACGGTACCAACCACCTGCGATCAGCATGCGGTCGGGATCAAATCGATCGCTATCCCCGTCGGAACCGCCGCCGAGTGCGTCCGGTGCGCTTCCCAGCGGATCCTCAGCCAGCGGATCGCTGGCCAGCGGATCGTCGGCCAGCGGGTCTGAACCAAGCAGATCCTCTTCGCCCCCTGTCAATAAACCATCACTCAGTAGTTCGTCGCCACCGACAAGCAGGTCGTCGCCACCGGCAAGCAAATCCTCGTTGGCGAGCAAGTCGTCGCCCCCTGCATTACCCAGCAAAAGATCGTCGTCCGACGAAGTCGTTTGATTGGCGGCAGACCGATCGTCGTGAGCACGATAATTTTGTGGGGCCGCAACGGTGCGAAACATCGGTGTTACCCGATCGCGAGATTTCGAATCTGCCACAGGATTCGCGTGGTTCAAAAACCACATTCGATACGTATCGGACAACATCTGCGGCGGGATCGAGCGGATGACGTTGGTCAGCGCCGCGGACGCGACCGCCGAAGCCTCAGCACGCTCGATCATCGCGGCTTGACCTTGCCGAGCCACATCGGCCAGCAGACGACGATGTGCGGCCGCAATCGTTACCGCCGCCGACGGTTGGTCACGCGATTCGGCGATGATGCGGCTAAAGTCTCGTGATTCAATTCGTCGCAGCGCCGCGGCGACTACATAATCATGCCGCAAAAATAACTCCGACAATGGGGCGATGGTCCCGTCGTAGAATCCGGTGGCTGCAATGGGCCATGATTCCAATTCCTGCGTTTGCGATTCGGGGATTGTGGGCAGCGCAAACAACTCGATGCCATGATCGGATTCCAACTGCAACGCATCATCATGACACGATTGGCATGCGGACTCGTATCGCACGACGCGGCTCAGTTCGTGATTTTCGTCTTTGACGTGGCAATCGAGACACCGAAACGCGGTTGCGGAGTCGCCGTTGCGAGTGGCCGGAAAATGTTTCATCGCGTGCGAGGAGTGGTCAAATGCAATCCTGCCGCCTCGTCCGTAGGGCCAATCGCTCCACTGCGGATGCGACTCGGCGAAACTGCCCATTTGCTGACTATGACACGTTTGGCACTGTGCGTCGGTCATGATCGTCAAATTTGCATCCGCGCCGCGATGTTCGCGATGACACGCAGCACACTGAACGTGTTCCGGATCCACACCGGGCGAGGCCACGGAATGACGCACCAAACTTGTTTTATTCTGCGAAGCCGATTGCAGCGATAGGCTCCGTATTTGCTGTCGCACTTCGCTGGGCAAGTTGTGAGCCAAACGGGCCGATCGGCGATCAATCGTACTGTGATGACAATCCAAACAGCGATCGGTTTGCGAAACGGAATCGTGTCCGACACCGCCGCGACCGAACCACGATTGTGGCGATATCGACGCTTCGGTATGGCAGGCGGCACAGCGTTTTTCGTTCAGCGTGCCAGCTAAGATTTGCGCATGCGGCGTCGTCAATTCACCCGGTTTGAAGAAGTGGGACACATAACCTTGGCGGCTGCACAGGAACAACGCCGCGATCGCGATGGCCAACACACCGAAGCCGACCGCCTTGCGACGTCCCAGCCATGTACGCCGTGGACAACACGGCTCGGCCATCGGACACGTGCCCAAGCCGGACGGTCCCGCAACACACTTTTTTCCCGATGCATGGACGCCACAAACCCATCGATCCCCAGGTCGATCGATGGCAGGCGGGGGAGGCAAGTGAACGTTTTCGCGTGGCATCGTGCAGGAACGTCGTAGAGGGAAATGAACGTTGGGGAATGAGCGGTGGGCGAACAGGGTTGACCAATCGCATCAACCCGGAAACGGGCGCGAGATAAGCCGAACTACATCGTAAATCTCAATGCCACGGCGGCATGAATGATCGCACCGCCAAACAACAGCAACGACAACACGCTATGCACGACAACCCACAGTCGCAAACGGAACTGCAACGCATACTGATAATCCAAATCATCACGCTTGCGAACGAGCGCGGCGAATTGTCCGGCCGTCGATCGTGATTCTTGTTCCAGGTAACGATCGAGCTCTCGCAGCCCCGACAACAATCGTCGTCGCCGGTGCCCAGTCGGAAGCACCACGTAGGCAAACGTTGGCGAGGAAGCAAAAAAAGGATTCAACACATTGCGATAAAACGTCTTCAACACCGCCATCGCTGCCTCTTCGCTGACCCCATCGAACAACCGTCCCGCAGCCGCTGCGATCTCGTTGCGGTGCCACGGGATTTGTTCGAAACGAAATTCGCCTGGGACCGCGGTCAAACGACGCGGCACCGTACGACTTGCGTACAGTCCGTAAAACCCACTTCCGGAAACAAGCAAAAACAAAATCGATAGCGTGCACTCGAATTGGCCTCCGGCGATCAGTGCAGGTACATGAACAGCATAAACCGCCGCGGCAAAAAGACCGCTATAGAGATGGATCTGAGTCCAAGTGCTGACGTTACCCAGCGGCAGTACCGGTAATCGCCGCCGGATTCCCAATAACATCAACAAACAAAGCGTCGCCAGCAGCGTAAATCCCGTAAAGTAGCTGGCGTGGCCGAGCCGGTCCTGCTGCCAACGATTGACCATCACGACGATCACAATGGCGATCAAGGTGACCAGCACCGAGAGCCGTCGTCGGGTACGAAAGTGGATCGGTTTCATACGTTGTTAACTCCGGCGATCGAGCCACTGTGACAGCGGTGCCGATTCCGTCAAATCGATTCGTACCAACGCGTCATGCGGACACGCCGAAGCACACGCCGGCCCATTGGGCTGGGTGCTACACAAATCACATTTCGTCGCTTTGATGATCGGTTTGCCGCTCGCAGAATCGCAGTACGGTTTTCCGCTGCGATCGCGAATACTTGCCATTTGAATATTTTGATAAGGACACGCATTGGCACAGGTGCCACAGCCAATACAGATCGGTTCATGAATCACTACCACGCCGCTATCGACGTCGCGCGCGATCGAACCGGTGGGACAACCGATCATGCAAACCGGGTCCTCGCAATGCATACACGCTTGCACGAATTGCAATCGGTCGTGAATCAAGCCTTGCCGAGCGAATCGTGGATTGCCATCGTTCACGCTGGCACACGCTTTGACACAGTCGTCGCATCGGGTACAACGATTCAGATCGATGACCATCGCTTGTTGACCGTTGTTCAAACGATTCTGCACCACAAACTCGAGCAACTCGGTTTGCTGGAATTCCACCCCGGTGACGATCGGCAGATCGCCGAGTCCATCTCGTTTGGATTGGGGCAACCGTGCCTGCGTTCGTCGTTCCACCTTCTCGGCGGCCGTAGCGACTTGATCGCGACGCGTGATCAGTTTAGCGATTTCAGCAGGCAGTTCACTTCGCCGCACATGTGGCAACACCGCGTCGGCAAACACTTCGGCGGGGATCGACAATGTGTCCAGAAAGCCAACAGCGCGAAGCGAATGCTGCAACGTTTTTGGAGGCAAATTTTCACTGCGAAGCGAATTGAAGGCCAGCTCTTCAAACCCAAAAAGATGGCCTTTGCCCAAATACGCGGTCGTGCGATGCGAGGCTCCGTAATGCTGCGACAGCCGTCCAAATCCACTGCGAACGATGATCAAATCGGTGGGCAAACGCCCTTCTTCGGCCACTACCGGTTCTGATTCAATTTGTTCGGCCAGCGGCAATTTTCGCTGCCGTTTGTAATCGTTGTCCCATTCCATCCGGCCGTAGGAATGTAATTCGGTCGCATCGACGACTCGCTGCAGATTGACTTCGGGCAGATAGCGAAGCAGCGGGATCTCTCGTAAATGAACGGGCAGCCATTGCTCACGATAATGGGCGTCGAGCGTATCGGCAAAGACTTTGTCACGGCGAAACATCCGCAAACCTTGCCAACGAATTTCCAACAGTGTCGCTTCGTTTTCCGCGATCACAGTTGCCGTGCGAGGGGATCGATACATCGCCGCGACTTCGCCAAACAGTTCGCCGGGGCCAAGCGAAACATGTTCATGCTCTCGCATCACGAGATCAAAGTCTTGCAGGAAGATCGCTTGTCGATCATCCAATGTCCGAATTGTTCCGGATGAATTAGTTCGCAGCGGAACGACTTGCGACGGTTCGCGTGCTTCGGCCACCGGACTGCGAAACATGAATCGCCGAAGCGCCTCGGACCAGCTCAGTTTTTCTTTGGGGGTACGTCCGAGTTGTTCCTGTGAGAGCGAATCGACCATCACGCCGACGCTGCCCGCGAGGACCAAGAACGCACTATTGCCATAGTCGCCTTCACGAACCAACACCTCACCCGCTTCGCAGCGGATCAAACGACAATCGTTACGCAGGATGCCTTCGAGCGGGGTGGTTCGCGGGAACGATTTGGGATCCATCGACGCGAACGGTTCGCGTGAGCGCAACCAAGCCACATCGGCATCGTTCATCGACGCATCCATCGGCTTGTCCCATCGCTGGGGACGACGCACGGTAATCGCTTCGGAGAGGTTCATGAACGCTCTGATACTGCGGTTTGCATTTCCAAGTCAATAGAAATGCCGTGAAACAAAGTTTCACGCCGCAACCGTGTTTTGCGAGATTTTAGCGGCAGGGCTTACGCTCAATGCCATCTACTTTGGTAGTGGCACGGCGCGAGCCGTCCGGTAGAGGCGAGTAAAACGTTCGGTTTAGACCGGGCGGGCCCGCGCCGCTCCGCTACAAAATGCTTCACTGCGTTGTATAAGGAAAACGCGAATTAATTGTAGCGAATCTCGCAGAGACTTTCGGCCACGCGAGTGAAACCGAAACTCTCTGCGAGTTTCGCTACGAAAAAATGCTTCACTGCGTTGACCAAAGCGGCTAACACCGCGGATCACTGCGTTTGGCGTTTTGCCATCACTTCACGCACACGTTCCAGGACCCACGCCAAAACTTCGTCGGGAGTCATACCATCGGTATTCAGCACGACGGCATCGTCGGCGGCTCTGAGACGCCCCACGGGGCGCGATTCGTCTTCCCGGTCTCGCTTATTTTGTGCCGCCAACACCTGATCGAACGACATGTGTCGCCCTTCGCTTTTCAATTGATCGACGCGTCGTCTGGCACGCTCTTCGGGCGACGCCGTCAAAAAGAACTTACATTCGGCCTCGGGAAACACTTCGGCTCCCTGGTCGCGTCCTTCGGTGACGATGTCACGACCGGCGGCGATACGCTGCTGTTGGGCCGACAATTGCTGGCGAATCAGCGGTTCATCCGCCAAATAACGAATCGCGTCGGTGACGGTGGGCGAGCGAATCTCGCTGGAAACATCATCGCCGTTGAGCAAGATGGTATCACCATCCCACTGCAAATCGACTTTGCTGGCGACTTGCACTAGCGCCGGCGTATCGTCGAATTCCACCTGGGCTCGGATCGCCGCCAGCGTCACGGCGCGATAGAGGGCACCGGTATCGAGAAAATCAAACTTCAATTCCTGGGCTACTTGACGAGCAATACTACTCTTTCCAGCTCCTGCTGGGCCATCGATGGCTACGATCACGATGCGTTCACTTTCGTTTCGGTCGATTGGGGTGGGGCAGGTTTTCCAACGGAAGGATTCGCCATCCGAGCCTGCACTTGCAGCTTCAGTTCATCCAATGCGTGTTGGATCGTGTTTGGATCCGCATCGGCATCCCCCTGGGTGTCTGCCGTGGATGGCCCGAAACGTAGTCGATAGAACGCATCCGTCAAGATACGCAGCGGCGAACGCGACGGCGAAGTCACTGAGAAATCCGAGGAACGACTTCCCAAGCTCAATTCGTTTTCCGCCTGCACCGCAAATTCGGCGGGCGTTTGAGCGTTTTGCCGGTGGATCCCGCAACGTGTTAAACAATCGAGCGTCTCGGCGTAGAACGCCAGGGTGGGCTGAGTCCGGCCAGGCGGCGAAGACGGTTTGGACCGCTGCTGGAATTCAGAAAAAAGCCGCACGGTTCCAAAGACGCCTAACGTCACCATCACACCCAACACGGCCGCGATCCATGAAAAATCTCGGTGCACCGAAAGCGCCCCACCGCCGAGTTGACCTGCTTGAACTTGGTCGATGATGTTTCGAAGCCAAGTCGCCAACAACGTTCTGGATTGAGCGATCGGTCGGATCGCCGACCCTCCGCCGCTCGAATTCGTATTGTCACTCGAATTCACGTCGACGACGTATCCTTTCCAAAGCGTCTCGGCCAAATCGATGACGCTATGGACGCCTTGGGTGTTCCCTTCGGAGTTGGTTCCACCGGGAGTCGGGTCTAATCGCATCCAATATTGATTTGCTTTGGGTTGCCCATAGACCACGGTGTCGAGATCCTCGGCGTCGATCAACGCTTCGACCCAAGCGTGAGCATGCGATTGACGAGCCACGTAGTAGTGCCCGAGTTCGTTCAGATCGCCGGTTCGGTAACCAACGACCAACCGAGCCGGGATGCCTTGGCTGCGAAGCATCATCGCAAGCGCCGAGGCAAAATATTGGCAATGACCTCGGCGATCTTTGGCGACAAATTTTTCGATGGGATCATCGCGACGAGACTTTGTCGCATTCAAATTCAAGGTGTACTCGAATCCACCGCGGGTGTGCAAAAACTCTTCGTACAGCCTTGCCAACACCATCGGCCGCCGCTCTTCCTCGGGAATACTGCTAGCCAGCGCGTCTGCCATCAACTTAATCGTCGGCATTCGTTGCTCGCTAAACCGCAACAGTTCCTTTTCGTACTCCCTGCGAAAATCGCGTTCTGGATTGTTTTTCTTCGATCCAGGACGCATCACCGGACCATTGTTCCTGATCACGGCGATCTTCGACGCCCACGCGACTTCCCCCGGTGCAAAACGAGCGATTAATTCCGATTGCACTCCGTCCCGCAACGCATGGGTGCCAAACGAATATTGAACCGGTGGACGGTTCCATTCGCTCGCCGCGCGACGACGCAACGTCCAACGCTCGGTTTGATGCAGCACCTCTTTCTTCGTATCGGTGCGAAAGTAGGGAGCAATGGCGAACAGCGACTCGCTGTACATCGACTTGCAATCCACTTGTACATCCACCGCATCGTAGAAATTACGATCGCTGCTTCGCTTAGGAAAAAACTCCATCGGCAACAATTGCGAATTACTAATCACACCGCCTGGCAACGCCGACCAATCGGCAATGATCTCACCATCGCTATCGTGTGTGTGATATCGCTCGAGCGTACGACCGCGTAGATACAATCCTCCGATCGCACGGTACGGTTTACCGGTCGCCCGCTCGGTCATCCATACTCGCAGTGCGATCTCGTTGCTCTGAAGCATTTGGCCAAATTGCTGTAACCGCACGGTCTCGCTAAAACCGACCAAGGTGCGACCATTGTGCCCCATTTTGGCCGATTCGGTTGTCCGCGGAATCGCATAAAAGAACGTCGCACCAACGATCAGCACAGCGGGTACGACAAGCAACAGAATCGTACGATACATACTCTTGCCTTTTGAGCTGACACCATCGTCGAGCTCGGATTGGTGCAGATCCTCAAAGTTCGCTTCCGCATCTCTCGCCGCCTTTGTAGAAACGCCTGACAGCAGTGCCAATCCGTAGGCGGCGACAAACCCGATCGGCACCAACAGCAAGCCAAATGTGATGGCATTATTAAAGACCGCAGCGACGATCAGTTCGAGCAAACAGAACACGCACAGCTGTTCGCACACCCGATGGGTTTTGACTTGCAGCATCAAAATGGCTTGGACCAAAACCAACAACTGCGATACCGCGACAAGATGTCGATCGCCGGCTTGGTACAAATCGACCGCAAACCGTGTCCGCGCCGTCGGGTCATAGACGACAAAATCCGCCACGCAATAAATGGCAGCCGCAACCATCGCTAGATAGGCAACCAACGACGGCAGTGAGAAAAACGCCAACCAATCGACGAATACGTAGCCAAAGATCGCAAAGAACATGGCGATCAAGGCAAACGATTGCGAATCCGGGTCGCCTGCCAGCGTCATCCCCCCCAGACAGGAGAGGATCGCAAAGCACAGCTTGACGCGGCCATCGACCTCCGTCTCGCTGTCTTTCGTGATCGCAGAAATTACTGATGCCATAAATTTCGCCCAACTTATTGGTCGATTGCCGCTCGAAGTACGCGTTCGCCCTCATTGTACTGTGTTGCCGTCACAATGGTATTTCCGTTGCAATGCTATTGCCGCCCCAATGGACTGTCTTGGGATCACCCACGGCATTTCGTTCACTCGCCCCCCGGCCTGAGTCAGCATGAGCGGTGGACTCATTCGATGATTTCGAACCAATGGCTTCCGGCGGGTGACGAAAGATCTAACCACCGCAAGCGGCCACGACGCAACCAGTTTTCTAATCGTTTGTGTAAATCGGGGTCCAAGCCATCGATCGCCTGCTGCATGGATCGCGGACTCAGCACCACCACATCTTGCGAACGACCGCTGAGCGAGGCGGATTGTTCAAACGCTCCTAACAAATCGGGGGACTGACTCAATCGCACTCGCGCCAATAACGACAATACGTTGCGTTTGTTGTCCGGCGATCCGCTGGCCAACGTCGCCATCGCTTCTTGCCCCGCAGCAGCAACCACAATCCGACTGGCGTTGCTTCCGGCCAACTGCAACACGACCGTCGCGGCGGCACTGATCGATCGTTCCACCAACGCGTCGTTGGCCGACGGCGATTCTAAGAAAGCATCGACGATCACACACAATTCGTAGCGGCGTGATTGTTCGTATTGCGCGACGACGGGGTAATCCAAACGCGCGGAGGTCCGCCAGTGAATTTTCCGCACCGTATCGCCGTCGCGGTACGGCCGCAGTCCATAAAATTCGCCTTCGCTGGGTCCCGTCCGATCGGTGGCCCCGGTGACGCCATCGTTTCGCCCCGCCACGACTCGCTGCCACCCGCGATTGAGCGACAATAATTTAGGGTACACGTCGACGGTCGCTTGCTGAGAATCGGTCACCCGTGCGGTTAAAAGATCAAGCGGAAACGAGCTGATCACACGCAGCGGCCCCAAGGTCAGCGTGCCACGGGATTGCGGCACGAAGTAGGTCGTTCTCGAAACACTGCTGAGCGGAGCGATTTGCCGGATTGTCGCCAGCGGCGTCTCGTCGTCGGATTGTCGTTTGGCCGAAAACGACTGCGATTCGACACTGTCCTCCACACGCAATAACCACATTGTCATCCATCGGCTGTGGTTGGTGACTTCGACATCGACTGCAAAGGGTTTGCCCACATACGCGTCGGAGGGCAAACGGCGGCGAAGCGAAAGTGCCATCACGGTCCCACGTGACCAACGCCACTGGATGAACAACGCTCCCACCAACAAACCCGCGACCACCAACAACAGATTGAATCCGCGAAGCGCGCCACCGAGCATCGCAAACGCGCTGACGAACAAAAAATGCAGCCCCAACCGCGTCAGCCAAACCTTGCGAGTGTAGTGCGGTGAATTCAGTGATTCGTTGCGAAGCTGCATCAAGAATACCGAGTTGGAAATTGCAAAACGTCGACGCCAACCGCCTGACGACTACACAGGCACCTCGACCTGTTCCAAGATCGACGCAATTTGCTTTTCGACCAGATGCCGAGTCGGGCCTTGGAACACGCTGTCGTGTACCACCCGGTGTGCCAATGTCGCCACGGCAAGCGCCTTGATGTCATCGGGAGTGACAAAGTCACGCGATTCGGATAACGCCCGTGCTTGGCATCCACGATAGAAACTGAGGGCCCCGCGCGTGCTGACGCCATATTCGAATTCGGAATGCGTCCGTGTGGCTTCGACGATATCCAACAAATAATTGACAAGCGAATCCTCAAAGACCACTTCGCGAACGTTGGCCTGGGCATCGCGAATCGCTTGCAATGTTGCCACCGACGGTAACTGGTTCACCGGTTCGCCGCTGCGATGCGTAACCAGAACTTCGCGTTCCCAGCGGCGCGGGGCATATCCGATCGAGGTTCGCAACAGAAAACGGTCGAGCTGGCTTTCCGGTAACGCGTAAGTGCCTTCGAATTCGAACGGGTTTTGCGTGGCGACGACAATAAACGGTTGCGGCAAAGGATGTGTCACCCCATCAATCGAAACGCTACCTTCGCTCATCGCTTCGAGCAACGCCGATTGGGTTCGCGGTGGAGCGCGATTGATTTCGTCAGCCAACACGACGTTGGCGAAAATCGGCCCCGGGTGAAATTCGAATTCACGCCGGTCGCTACGATATACCATGCTGCCGGTGATGTCGCTGGGCAACAGATCGGGAGTGAATTGCAGCCGATTGAATTTACCGTCGATCGAATGTGCCAGTGCTTTTGCCGCCAACGTTTTGCCGACACCCGGAACGTCTTCGAGCAAAATATGTTCGCCGGCCAACAATGCGACCACCAACATCTGTACCACGTCGGATTTGCCGAACACGACCTGTTCAATGTTTTCCCGTAGACGACGAGAGGTATCATAGGCTTCCCGCGTCATGACATCCTTTGCGTTTAAAACGATCTTGTTTAGACAATAACCGAAAACGAATCGGCTCGGCCGATCGCTAGGGTCGCAAACGCATCGCGAATCGATCCGTCTGGCACATCGCATCAATCTTAGCCGACAATGGATGCCGCTTCCATCCGACTGAGCCCAGAACGTTTGCCGCTAGGCTCAAAACGGTGTTTGTTAAGACGGATGCCCTGAATCGTTCACTCGGCGTTGTTCCTTGCCACGGTGCGGTTTCCCCTACGGCTTTGTGGAACGAAGTTCAAACATTCCTAACATTTCGTTGACTTTGCCCGGTTGATCGTCCGCCAAATTTGCTGCCAACACCTCGCTGTTGGCTGGGTACAATTCGATCGATTGATATTTGCCCCCCGCGTGCTTGGCAATCAAACGATGCTCCAACGTCCGCACCGATACCGCGTTCTTCCAATAACTGAGCGAAGCGTCACGCACCGCATCGGTCTGGCCAGAAATAACCGATGCCAAACTCTTCCCATCCAACGGTAGATGCGTTTGCTGGAAACGGGGATTACAAACATCGATTAGCGTTGGATACAGATCGAGGGTTTCGACCAAGGCGTCCGAAACCAAACCTGGTTTTGAAACCGCGGGCACCCGTATCATCAACACGCTGCGCAACGCACGTTCCAGCGGCGAATGTTTACCCCAAATCTGCTGGTCACCCAAATGCCAACCATGGTCGCCCCACACGACCACGACGGTGTTGTCGGCCAACCCATGTTCGTTGAGTGCATCGAGCACCTTGCCGACTTGACGATCGACATAGCGAACACACGCCAAGTAGCCGCGACGCGCTTCGCGTTGAGCGTCCTTTGACAGAGGATGCTGCTTTTCATAAGGAGCGTCGTATCGGTAAAACTCGCCACTGCGATGCCAATACGCCGTCTCGGGCTTTTCTTGGTCCTCGGCAATTTGAATCTCGCTGTTTTCGAACGCATCCCAATCTTGCTTGGGTGCAACAAACGGCAAGTGCGGTTTGAAGAACCCAAGACCAAGAAAAAAGGGACTTCGGTGTCACGTTGCTTACTCAGAAAATCGATCGCCGATTGTGCCATCAAACCATCGGGCAGATCGGTGTCCTGTGTCACGGTGAAATTCAATAGATCCTGGTGCCCCTGACCATCTTCGCGATGGACTCCGCCGGGATAGGCAAAGAACACGCCCCAGCCGCGCTTCCATGCTCCCAACGGTGTCGCCAATTTGTCCCACGCCAACGGGACTTCGTCATGACCGTCGCCTTTGCCGTTGTATTCATACACGCGGCCATCAGCGGTGTGTGAAATTTTGCCGATGCAAACCGTTTGATAACCACTGCGGCGAAACAACTCGGGCATCGATTGAGCGCCGGCCTGTGCGACGTCGGTTAATTTTGCCGATCCTTGATACAACGCGGCATTGTTGGACGTGACGCCCGAACGAAAGGGACTTTGCCCGGTCAGCATTGCATACCGCGACGCGCCACAAGTTGGCACTTGGACAAAGTGGTTGTTGAACCGCACGGCAGTTTCGGCGAATGCATCAAAACAGGGTGATTGAGCATCCGAGACGCCGTAACAGCCAAGTTCCGGTCGCAAGTCGTCAACGGCAATGAACAACACGTTCAGCGGTTTTTCCGCCGCGTGAACCGCTGAACTTGGCCCGCTGAACGCCCATCCGAGGATCACAACGCAAAACGAAAACGACCGAACCAATTTCATCGACTGCCTCTGGAAAAATATAGGATTGCTGCGTGTTGCAATGGCAATCTTAATGCAGCTGCTACCCGCGTGGGGAGCACATGGTCCAATTAAGCTCCATTCGCTGCCAAAGATATCACCCTAAATGGTAGCGGCGGTAACCATAATCAAGCCACTTAGCCCCTCCGATTACAACTAAATACGACGCAAAATCGAGGTACGATCACGATCCACGTACGGGCCAGCATCGATCCACAATCGCACAAGCAGCCGCGGAATCAAAGTTCTTCATTGCATTTCCGCCAGAATCGCCTGAAAATGAAGGCAACCGGTCCCTTCTGGGGGAACACAAAGCACCAACCTGTAAAAGGTATGCCCCACCAGAAACCATCTTTTGCAAGGATTCGATTGAAAGTAACCGCAACTAATTCCACGCGGTGAGATTCGCTTCACCATCGCGCGAGGTTCCGAAACAAAATCGGCATCGCGTCTGTGGCTTCGATTGACTCGGTAGTCCTCACGCATGTTGATGCTTTGGGGAGAGCAGCCATCATGACAATGCAATCAGAGCGATGGAACGAGTATCCAATCCGAACGGCAACTCAATCTCGCAACCGCTCCACGCGTTACCGACGTTCGCTCCGGCAACACCGTCGCCGAGAACTGTGCTGCTATCTGAATCCATGCATCGAACATCTCGAGAACCGTCATCTGTTAGCAGTCGATCTCCTCAGCGTCACTCCGGATGGATTGTTTGCAGGCAGCGACGACCTGCCGGCCGACGTGGCGACGTCCAAGAACCCTGCGATCAGCGGAAATGGGAAATTTGTTGTCTTCCAAAGCAAAGCATCGGATTTGACACCGCCGCTTGGCATGACGACGCCGGCGGACAGTAACGACGCCGAAGATGTCTTTGTGCGTGATTTGGAAACGGGCATCACGACGTTGATCAGTGTCAACAGTGACGGAACCGACAGTGGCAGCGGAGAGACGTTCCGTGGTGCTTCTTACAATCCAGCAATCAGTGATGACGGGCGTTTCATCGCCTTCGTCAGTTTTGCCGAAGATCTCGTCAAAGAGGTTGTCGAAAGTGTTCCGAATGTATTTGTCCGCGACTTGGATGTCGATGGCGACGGGATCTTTAATGAGCCCGGCGATTCGCAAACACGACTGTTAAGTATCGCGACCGACGGCACCGCTGCAGGGCTGTCGGGGGCCGACGGTGTCGGCACGAGCGCCGAGATGCGACCGGTGATCAGCCCCAATGGCGATTTCGTCGCGTTTGGAAGTGCGGCATCCGATCTTGCCATCTCTCAAACGCTTCCTGGCGGTGCGCCGATCCCCGATGGAAATGGAGGATTTGACGTGTTTATCGCCGCGACCGACGGAACCACTCTCGATCTGGTTACGATCAATCGCGACGATACCGCGGCAACCGTAAACGCACTTGGAACCGCATCGGCCAACCCATCACTCAGCTTCAATGGATCGCAAATCGCCTTTCAAAGCAATGGATTCGATTTGGTCGATACGGTTCCCGATAGCGTGCTGGAATGGACACGTAACGTGTTCGTCAATGATGGCGGCAAGAACACATTGGTCAGCATCAATTCCGTTGGTGACAATGGCGGTAACGGAGAATCGGCGGTTCCCGTGATCAGCCGCGATGGCCGTCACGTCGCGTTCATCACCAAAGCCACTGACCTGGTTACGGGCATCGCCGATCCCAATGGATTGTCGGCCGACATCTACGTCCGTGACCTGCTAACCGACACGACCACGCTGGTTAGCCGCAGCGGCGTCATTGCCGATTCAACGGGAAATGACGATTCGCCGCCATCGTTCGACATTCGCAAACCGTTTGTGTCGGGTCCCTCGATCAGTGCCAACGGTCGCTATATCGCCTTCGCCAGTCTGGCCAGCGATCTGCTCGATCCGGACGACGGCATGGTCGACGAAAACGCCGGGCCGGACATTTTTGTTTTGGACCGCGATGTCGACATGGATGGTCTTTTTGACGAACCCGGCGAAATGAAAATGCATTTGGTCAGTGTGAACGAAGCGGGCACCGCCAGCGGTGACGGTGGACTATTTGGATCGTCCAATCCCACGATTAGCGGCAACGGTCGCTATGTGGCATTTTCAACCGATGATGAGTTGATCGATGGCGTGACCGGAATGAAGGTTTATGTCCGCGACCTCATCGCCGAGACAACGTACTTGATCAGCCCTGCGGATGGTGCCTCCGGCGGCGGACCGGCGGCCGGTACATCAGGCGATGCCAACGTGGTCATCAGCAACTTCACCGATAGGGTGGGACGAGCTGCCTACGTCAGTCTTTCAAGCGAACTCGATCCCGACGTCAGCGACACCAATGGAACGATCGATGTGTACGCATTCACTCCGCCGACAGACATCGTGATGGGGCGCAATTTCGCAACCGGATTCAGCGATTTCATTCAATCGTTCCGTGTCCTGCATCAGGATGCTTCGGAATTTGAATTGGGTTACTACCGATCGCTCGACGATCGCCTCGATGCCACCGACGAACTGCTAGGCGTGACACCGATCACTGATCCCGACGATCTAACGGTTGATGGAAACCGAATTATTACAACCACCATCGGCGTCGATGCAGGCAGTGTGCCGTTTCCGGGGATCGACGGCGAAACGGACCCGATGGAGGATTATTTCATCTTAACCGTCGCGGACCACTTGGACGTTGTATCCGAGTTCGACGGCGATCCGCTGAACGAAGACAACACCAGGACACTACGAGGAAGCTATCAATTGCCGGGCACCCCGGTGTTTGCACATGGCATCGCACGCGACGAAACATTCACCGTCGACGTCATCGGCCAATCCGTAAGACTTAGCTATGGCATTACCGGCATCGGCACCCCAAGCGTCGTCACGTACGACCTCGACGAAGGTTTGGAAATTCACCTTCGCACGCACGGTGGTAACGACACGGTGATCGGCAGCGACTTGAAAGAGCTGGTTTTCGGCGGGGAAGGCGGCGACAGCATCCGCGGCGAAGGCGGCGATGACATGCTTTCCGGAGGTCCTGGAAATGACCGAATCGATGGTGGTGAGGGCGCCGATACGATCGATGGCGGCGAGGGTTCCGATACGCTGATCGGTGGCCCCGGAGCGGACATTATCTTTGATGGCCCTGGAGACGACACCATCGATGTCGGACTCGGCGATGACACCGTGTTTGCAACACCCGGCAGCGACGATGTCTTTCTCGATTCCGGTGGCAATGACACACTTGATTTCTCATTCGCGTTGCATCCGATCACGATTGATCTGGATTCGGCAGCAGTGCAGACGGTCGATTCCGCTGGCAACACGATTCGGCTGATTGGCCAATGGGAAAATTTTGTTGGCGACCCCCTCGACGACGATTCCACCGTCTATGTCAAACCGCTGGATGTTCCACGAGTGATAGACGGTGGCGGCGGAGTCGACCGGTTAATACTTGATGCGCTCGGTGCAAACGTCGTTGATGATGGTACGACATTCTCGTTCCCCGGCACGAGCTTGGCGGACATTTCCTACGTTGGTTTTGAACAGATTCGCGTGATCAACGCGGCGGCAAACGTCATCGATGATGGCGATCCTGGTTACATCGCCAATGGATTTACAAGACAGTTTGATCCACTGTTTTTGCAAGGATTCAATGGTGACATCGAATTCAGCGCCGCCAACGCTGGGAACGTTGCGACGTGGACCTTCACCGACATTCCCCCAGGCCATTTTGCCGTCTCTGCGACTTGGACAAGCGCCCCGGACCGCGGCGAAAATGTTCGTTTTGTCGTGCATGACGGTGACTCCAGCGGCCCCGTCGTAGCCGACGTGAATGTCAACCAAGAGATCGCCCCCAGCGAGTTTGACGTGCAGGGGATTTCGTTTCAGAATCTCGCGATTGTTCCGATCACCGGACACACGTTGACGGTCGAGTTGTTTGATCTCGATGCCGACCTGGATGACGATGATCCTGATTCATTTGTGATCGCCGATGCGGTTCGGATTGAACCGATCTCCGAAACGCGGATCATTGATGACGGAGAAACCGAGTTCTCGTCATCAGGAATCCACAACCAAGGTATCGGTGCGTTTGGCGATATAACCACCACACAAGCGACCGGTACGACGTCTGCTGGCGTTTGGGATTGTACCGGCGCCGAGTGCAGTTCCTTGCTTCCCCCAGGGCCCTATCTCGTTTCGGCAACGTGGCCGTCGCTCGCGCTGGGTGCCTCTCCCGAGGCAACGTTTATCGTCAACAGCGGAGTCAATTCGTTCACGACCAATGTCAACCAAATTCTCTCGCCCAATGACTTCAACGATATCGGGATCGACTGGGAACGACTCGGTGTCATCGAGGTCGCCGAAGGAGATGGGATTCGTACCGAATTGACCAGCGATGCGGGATTATTGTTAGCCGATGCGATCCGATTTGACCCCGCACCCCAGGTGACGGTGCGTGATTCGTCGGGTGACGAGGTCGCGAACGGCGCAACATGGAACCTTGGGCAGACCGTGATCGACTCGGATGCCGGTACCACACTGATAACGGATCACATTACGATCGAAAATTCAGGCATCGCGGACTTAATAATCAGCAACCTGCAAATCAGTGGCTCGGGGTATTCGATCGTCGACGCGGGCGCCGACGTGCTTCGTCCCGGAGGTACAACCCAAGTCGGAATCACGCTGCAAGCAAGTTCACTGGGGACATTCGAAGGTCAATTGACACTTCGGTTGAATGATTTTTCCGATGATCGCTTTGGATCCATCGATTTAACCAGCGAGGTTATCGAAGACACAACGCCTCCGACTGTCGCGATCACGTCGCCCTTTAGCGGCGTCACGTTCATCGAAGGCAGCACGATCCCGATCGCGGTGGATGCAACGGACGACATAAAAATTAAGGCGGTCGAATTACGTGTGGACGGAGATTTCATTGAATCCGACGACACGTTTCCGTTCCACTTCGATTTTACGTTGCCTGCGGATGTCCCCAACGTCGAATTGACTGCCCAAGCAATTGACGTCGCTGGGAATCAGACCGATTCGGCCCCGATCACGGTCAACCTAAGCGAAGACCAACCGCCCACGGTAAACATTACTCAGCCGATCGACGGCCAAGGCATTATCGCCGGTTCGCCGCTGCGAATCGCGATCGACGTCGAAGATGATGTCCAAGTTGAATCGGTAAGCTTGTTTCTCAATTCGCAACTTATTGGATTTGAAGTCTTAGATCCGTTTGTGTTCGATTTTGAATTCCCCAGTCTTCCTGCCGGCCTCCATTCAATCGAAACCCTGGTCTTTGATACGGCGGGCAACCTCAGCACCGACGCCATTGATCTGAACGTCTTCTCGCCGCCGGCGATCCATTTTGGCTCGATTGTCGTGGGATCCGAAAGCGGTGCTCCGCCGGTCGTCAAGGTATTTGAACCCGATGGCACAGAAACATTCAGTTTCTTTCCCTACTCGCCCACGTTCACCGGTGGCGTGCGAGTCGCGACGGGTGATGTGAACGGCGATGGCACTCCCGACATCATTACCGGCGCTGGTCCAGGCGGAGGACCTCATGTCAAAGTATTCGACGGCACCAGCGGAGCCACGCTGCATAGCTTCTTTGCCTACGAGCCTCAATTCACCGGCGGCGTCTTCGTGGCCTCCGGCGATGTCACCGGTGACGGCATCGCCGACGTCATCACCGGCGCTGGCCCCGGAGGCGGGCCGCATGTGAAAGTATTCAGTGGCAGCGACGGAGCCGAACTAGCGAGTTTTTTTGCATTCAACAACTCCTTTTCCGGCGGCGTCCGTGTGGCCACAGGTGACGTCAACGGCGACGCCCAAGACGACATCATCGTCGGCGCCGGTCCCGGCGGCGGTCCCCATGTGCGGGTCTTTGACGGGCACACCGCCAATCAATTGCCCACCACAGGCGTAGTACCGGCCGACCAGATCCTGAGCGACTTTTTTGCGTTTGACCAAGGCTTCGTCGGAGGCGTGTTTGTTGCTTCCGCAGATTTAAACGGCGACCGATTAGACGACATCGTCGTGGGCGCCGACCAAGCGGGGTCCAATAACGGCGGCCACGTGAAAGTCATCGATTCCGCGTCGTTGCCCAGCCTTGACGCCAATATCCAAATTCCCGACTCAAGATTGCTTGCTCACTTCTTTGCCTACGGCCCCGACTTTGCCGGCGGTGTGCGTGTCGCCGCGGGCGACGTCAACGGTGATGGCGTCGCCGATATCGTGACGAGCCCAGGGGTCGACGATCCACTAGAAGCAACCGTCAAAGTCTTTGACGGCAGCGATTTAAGCACCATCAATGACATTGAACTCGGCCCCGGTTTTTTAGGATCAGCCGTCGCCGTGGCCGACCAACCGATCGCGCTGGTGGTCAACTTCCATCCCGGCAGCCCGCAACACGAGGTGGACGTGGATACTAGCGGAGTGACGGTGCGCGATCAAAATGGCAACGTCGTTTTCTTTCAGCCTGCAACGGATCCGTCATCGCTCATCCGGCTCAATGGATCGCCCAACAGTAATGACTTGTTAGTTTTTCGCGGCATCGGCATCCCGCCGATCGGCCCGTTCGTGTTCGACGGTGGGATTGGCGGTAACGACGCATTAAGAATCGAAACTCAATCCGCCAGCGATCCACCGCTGGAATTTCTTAAAACGAAACTCCAATCGAGCTTGGTCACTTCATTTTTTACCGATCGCAATGCGGACGACCTCGCCTTTGCCTTGAAAGCGATCGACTTGGAACCGATCGAAGACACACTTGACGTGATTGACCGCGAATTCGAGTTTGCCGACACCGATGACAATGTCATGTTTAACACGGGAGACGATCCCAATGACAGCGTCCTGCGAATCGACAGCGACAACAGCGAAGTGATCGATTTCCGACAGCCCAGCGGAACGACGCACGTGCAACTTGGCGGCGGATCCGATGTGTTTACATTCGACTTGTCCGTGGACCAGTTACCCACCGTCGATGGCGGGCAAGGCGTCGACACTTTTGTTCTCGCCGGCAGCGGTCACCACTTGGACCTGACCGATCCCATTCAGAACAAGCCGCTGAATCTGGAACGAATTGATGTGATCGGTGCCAGTCCGAATGAATTGACAATCGATGGACCAAGTGTGATGGCTGCGACGGATGAGAATCACGTCTTGGTGGTCGCTCATGACGAGGATGACACAGTCAACTACGCCGGCGATGGTTGGCAAGTGATGGCACCAACTTTTGCCGACGGCGGTCAACGGCATGTTCTGGTAAATGGCGATGCGACCGTGGAAACGGTCAATACCAAACCGTGGCAAAATCCATTCGCAGCGACGGATGTCGATCATAGTGGTGCGACGACCGCGTTTGACGCCTTGCAGATCATCAATCTGCTCAATCGCTTCCGCACAACCGCCGTCGTCCTCAACACGCCAACCGACGCCACGACGCTTGCGAATCGGTACTACGATGTCAATGGAATGCTCAACAACGATGGTCAATACGTCGCTTCCGCAGCGGACGCCATCGATGTCATCAACTTCCTCAACATCAACAAACCACCTCTTATAGAAACAACGCAACCATCACAGCCTCCTCAACCCGAAGCCGCAACCCCCAACTTCATTTCCACGAATCCGAATACGACCGACGACGAGCAAAATGAAGCCCCACAAGTAGCAGATATCCAGACCGAAACTCAACAAAAGCTCCAGCTCGACATCGGAAACCTCGCCACATCCTCCATCGTGCCAGAGCCGTCATCCCAAATCAACAACCCCGAATCAACTTCCGGTGTGTCTGACTTGGACTCCCGCGATCGAGCTCTGACGGAATTGTTTCTTAGCACTGAAATTGAATAATGCGAAACGGTACTCGCGGCATGGACACTTCGGATCCATCCAACGCTAAAGCTTGCTAAGATTGCCCAGCAGGCCGGGTTAATCGATTCACCCGAGGCAAAAGGTGTCAGGACTCTTTTTCTAAATAAGAGTCCTGACACCTTTGTTTCGTCTAAATAAGAGTCCTGACACCTTTGTTTCGTCCGTCTAAATAAGAGTCCTGAC
>NZ_ANOG01000519.1 GCF_000346295.1 Rhodopirellula maiorica SM1
CCCGATCGACTGTTCGCACCTCCGAAGAAATCCGAGTTGATGGCAGATGGAGCGAACCCAGTCTACGACAAAGAAATCCATAGCGAAATCTTTGCACAAGGAACCCTGATGCTGCGGCTGGTGATTCAAATCAGCATGCTATTGGCAATCCCGATGATGGGCATTTTCCTGTTCTACATGGACGAAAAGATTGCTTGGTTTTCGGTTTATGTGATTGTGTTCAACATGCTCGTCGGCCCCGTTTTTTTGGCGGGATCGATGACCAGCGAACGAGAACGCCAAACACTCGATTTGTTATTAACGACAACGTTGACTCCCAGTCAAATTCTGTGGGGCAAATTCATTGTCGGCTTCCGCATCTCCGCCGTCTTAACCTGTTTTCTGCTGTGGCCACTGCTGCTTGGCGGTGTGCTTAACTACAGTTACTGGAGCAATTGGCCGAGCGTGCTGGGGATGTTTGCGATTGTCTTGATGGTTTGTTTGGTCAATGCCACCATCGCTCAAGTGTGTTCGCTATTCCAGCGAAAAACCTCGATCGCATTGATGTCGACATACATCGTGCTGTTATTGCTGTACGTCGGTCCGCCCGCGATTGTCTCGTTGATGACAATCCTAGAGTTTCCAGCCGAATCCATTGCTCAAGCCCAATGGCTTGGCGTGACCAGTCCCTTTTCGGCAGCGTTCTCACTGCCAC
>NZ_ANOG01000520.1 GCF_000346295.1 Rhodopirellula maiorica SM1
GTAGACGTCGGCCTCATATCGGGTTTCTGTACGTAACCTGGCGGGTCTTGGCGTGAATGTGTCTGGCGACGGTTTTTAACGTTGAAGCTTGTCCGGTTCGGTATTTGTTGAACCAGAACTGTTCTCGGCGGCTAGCCAGATTTACGGTCACATTCGCAGGCTTCCTTCCCACGGATTGTCACCTCCCCGCAGTTGCCTTCGCCTCGTACTGTTCTTTCGTTAGAATTTCATTTGGTATACTGACTCCATGAAAGAAACCGGAACTAAGTACAAGGGACTTTCACCCCACAAGATCACGCCCATGCTGGGCGTACTGCACACGGAGCACGGCGTCGCGCAGCTACAAATTGAGAATCAAATCGCCGTGCCCGGTGACGGCGGTCGTTATGCGACGGAGGTTGACTTGCTCACAAAACGCCAATGGCTGCTGCTGGATCGGCTCGCAGACCAAGATGAGCCTCTTGAATGTGCCTACAACGCCTATGCCGACGGCGACCGTTCCATTGACCCGCGTCGAATGCTGGACGACATTCTCCTTCTAGTTCAACGGGGACTGATCACGATCCGTCAGGAACCAATTTCGGCGCTTCAACAGACCTTTAAAACTAAAACAATCACTCCCAAGTCGGCATCTGAGATCGTTGGCGACTTGACCGATGATTTTGAGAACTTTTGTGTGAAACGAGACTACCTACACTACGCGACGCTTGGCGAGGGACCGAACGCGACTGCCGGTGTGCCGTTTGGAATATGGATCGACATGACGACTGCTGGTCGGCGCGAATGGAACGACGCCAAATACGAACCTTACTACCCAGATCAAATCGCATAACAATGACATGCACGGGAGGACGGCTT
>NZ_ANOG01000521.1 GCF_000346295.1 Rhodopirellula maiorica SM1
AACAAATGGCAACTACCAGTGTCCTATCCGAATTTCTCCCCCGTTTAAACGGGAGAGCGTCTTGGCCGGCTTGCCAGGTAGCAGCCAGTTGTCGCACCGACCGGGGCAAGCCCGGCGGAAGCGAGGGGAGCCAGACTTTCAGCCAAAAATCGCGAAGCGATGGCAGGCGATAGCCACGGACGTAAGTCCGTGATTATTTCGAGACCAGGTCGCGCAGCGCAACCTCGGGGACGGCTCTACTTGCGGATCGGTGCCGCTGGGCGAAGTTTGCCATTGCGAATGAGTCCGGTTTTTTGGTCCGGGGCGAAACGGGGGTTTGGTGTCGGCAATTGAGCACTGACGGACTCCCGCCATGCAACCAATTTCGCGTAGAGTTCGTCCGCCTTTTCCGGCTTCTCGTTCACTCGGTTGTTATCCTCGTGAAGATCGTTTTCCAGATCATATAGCTCCAACGTTTCCTGCCCGAATACTTGGATCAATTTCCATTTCCCGGATCGAATCGCGCTGTAGGGCTGAGCGCCCATCGAGTGGTAGTGAGGGTAATGCCAAAACAAATCATCTCGCGTGGACGGCGTCTGCGGGTCTTTCACGTATGGCAGTAACGAGATGCCATCTTGTACCTCAGCGACCTCCTTTGATAACGCGATTCCGAGCCCGTCACAAATCGTCGGCACGATATCCATCGTGATTGCCAATCGATCGCAAAGTCCACCGACACTCCCATCGCCTGGTAATCGTATGATCAGCGGCACACGAACTCCACCTTCGTAAATCCCGCCCTTGCCTTGGCGAAGTGGGGCGTTGTCGGTCGCCGCGGGTTTGAGCCCACCATTGTCGCTGGTGAAGATGACCAACGTCTCGTCCCAGATCTGGTGTGCTTGCAGCTTCTTGACGATTCGCCCCACCGCTTCATCGACGCTTTCCACCATCGCGGCATAGCGAACGTTGGTATGCTTCCGCGCCGGATTCTCTTGCAGCTTCACCTCGTATTTTTCAACCAGATCGGACCGCCCCATCAGCGGCGTGTGCACGTTGTAGAAAGAAAAATTCATGAAGAATGGCTTCTTTGCCTCGGCCAGCTGGTCAATCAAGTTCTCTGCTTCACTCGCCAGTCGATCGGTCAGATACTCGCCTTCTCGCTGCTGATCCGAACCCTTGTCTTTAGGAAGCGTTTCGTAGATCGAGTTGTTCTTTTGTTCTGTTAGGTTTTTGCCTTTTCCATAGGGCCAGAAATAGCTTGGCGGTGCCCCTTTCTCGCAGCCACCAATATTGATATCGAATCCGTGTGCTTGCGGATAAAAGTCGGGATCCGCACTGTCCTCTTTTCCAGTGGCGTATCCGTCGCGGTGAGCAAGGTGCCATTTTCCGAGGTGGACACTGGTGTATCCATAAGGTTTTAGTATCTCGGGCAATGTAACATGTCTTTTCTCTAACACTTTGGTCCATGACGGAATGTTCATTGGCGTGTTGATGAACGAGTGGCCGGGAATAAAATCCGTCACGTGAAGACGCGCCGGCGACTGGCCAGTCATCAGTGCAGCACGACTCGGTGAACAAACGGTGCACGCGGCGTAGCCGTTAGTGAAACGCACTCCGCTTTCTGCGAGCGCATCAATGTTGGGCGTCTCGTAGGAATCGCTGCCGGTGCACCCCAGGTCGGTCCATCCCATGTCGTCGACAAACAATAACACGACATTTTTCGGGGCGGCTTCCGCGGTAACGGAAATCAACACCGAATAAACGAAAGTTAACAGGAAAACGGGGCTTTTGAGTCTCACAATGATCTCCCTTGATGAGCAGCAGGTTGGGCGGAACAACCCCAAAGTCTATAGATCCAAGCTGAGAACGCAAGTCGCTGCGGGAGTCGACAGCCGCAGCAATGCGTAAAGCGAATGCCGAAGCAAGAGGGCGATCACAACGTCTGCGGGGTGGAGCCGGTTTCTGCTAAGCAAACAAGCGGCAACCAAGGGAAGGGAAGTAAATGGCCGGGCCGTTGGCCCTTCGGTTCGGATGAATGGATTAACCCGACCCGGTGCCTTACGGCAGCTCGGATCATTATTTTGAACTACCGAACCGCTCG
>NZ_ANOG01000522.1 GCF_000346295.1 Rhodopirellula maiorica SM1
GGGACTCCTCCGCAACATTGTTGATTGGTGCTGGCGATCCAACCGTTGTGGATGCGTTTCGCACTGCATACCCCGGCGCTCTCGACCTTGATGCGGAGAATCGTTCGCGGGGCTAGCGGCGGACAACATGGTTTTTACGCTAGTCCCTTCGGGATCACCTTCGCTCTTTGGCAACGTACGTTCGCATTGGTACAATCTCTATTAATTCAGAGTCAACCGCTTCGTTCACGGCGGTGACGTAAAAACCTTCCGTTGTGTGTCATAGGCTCGAATGATTGACGCTGTAATCTTTGACCTGTTCGGCACGCTAATTCATCTGCCACGCGACACGAATCCATACCTCCAGCTCTGTCGTGCAATCGGTGATTCCACTCGAATTCGCGATTCTCTTGTCGTCGACGCTCCAACATTAGCTGACTTTTGCGACCATCTCGACGTTTCTCATCCGCAAAACCTTACTGACATCCAGCGTGATCTTGATGCTGACGTCGACAATGCGGCTCGGTTCGCTGATTCGCTTCCTGCTTTGCAATCGCTCCGTGATCGTGGACTGCGAACCGCACTGATATCGAATCTTGCCTCTCCGTACAAACGCGCTGTTGACCTCCTTAACCTCGAACCACTCTTCGACACAATTCTGTATTCCTGCGATGTCGGACTCGCGAAACCTAATCCTGATATCTACCGCCATGCACTCTCAAAACTCAACACAACTGCAGAATCTACACTGATGGTTGGCGACAGCCAACGATCAGACGTGGATGGGCCGATGGCGGTCGGCATTCGTGGGTTTCTGATCGACCGAAATGGACAATCTTCTGGCGATTCGGTCTTGCGGGCGTTGACCGATGTCACGTCCTATCTGGGTTCATGACACACAACATGGTTTTTACGCTAGGCCTTCGGCACACCGCTGTCGTTTGTTCGAGCCGCCCTCCGTTGGTACAATTTCCGGTAGTTCGGGCATCGTTCGCTTCGTTCAGGGCGGTGTCGTAAAAACCTTCCGTTAGGCGTCCGCAGATTGGCCGAAAATCCATACGAATCCCCGGCGGATGCTTTACTGATGATTTCGCGGCAGCGCTCGTTTCGACGCTACGCCATTGCTTCCGCGTTGTCCGTCGCTTTCTGGTTGATTGCGACTGCATTGCTGTTCCTGCTTGGCGTTCTGACATTGGCGGACGGCAACGTGTCGGTTGAATACACAACTCAACCGTCGAATACTTCTCCGCTTGGCGACCCGACGATTTCAACACACCTCTTTTACGTCAATACACTCGGTGCGGTCGTGCTTTGGTGCATCGCGGTTGCGCTGACACTTGCAACCGTCAATGGTTGGATCACGTTTCGGCGGGGCAAAGCGGACGCCTAACATGGTTTTTACGCAAGGGCCTTCGGCACACCTTCCATATTTGGCGACGGGGGCTGGCCTTGGTGCAATCTTTAGTAGTTCAGACATCGTTCGCTTCGTTCAGGGCGGTGTCGTAAAAACCTTCCGTTGTCGGGACGAGGCCGTTTGGTGATGCTCGAATCCGAGCCTATCTCTGGTGAAAAGCGATCTGTGTTTACGGAGATCGTTTACGAACTTCGGCGCCGCGCCTTGGACGGCGTCGGTTTGCTTGACCTCATTGCATACACAGCGCGTGAACTCGGCGGACCAAACCCTGACCTCGAATCCGTGGTGCGGATTGGGCCCGACGGCACGTCTTCCGGGTTGCGATTGGCGCTTATCCTTTACCTCAACGACGCGTTTGGTGTCGTGTCTGGCGGGGTATCGCCCGCCAAGGGCGTCCCGTATCGTGCCTTGAACCTGATGGTGACACATACACGACCACAAACACTAATGACGCACTGACTGTTTCAAACCTAATCGAAAACAATCGCGAATTGTGGTGCGACAAACTTGGCGACTAGTGGGATGGATACTTGGTTGCCACTTCATCGCCCGACAACATGGTTTTT
>NZ_ANOG01000523.1 GCF_000346295.1 Rhodopirellula maiorica SM1
CGATCAAACCACGCTGGATGCCTCTGGGAACGACGATGCTCCGGCGAATACGGGTGATCGCGAGATCGTCGTCGGGATCAAACCACCGCAGCGACAAATCGATTTCGCGCTTGCGGATTTATTGGCTTCGCTGAGCGTGACCATTGCGCCCTTGGCGTCGCGAGTGGAAGACATTCCTGTGTTGGCCGCTGCGTTGGTCGATACGCACCATGCCGCCCGTGATGGCGTCGGTGAACGTCTCAGCCGTGCGGCGATCGATGCGTTGGTGATCTATCCCTGGCCAAACAATATCGAGGAACTCGACGCGGCCATGCGGCATGCCGTGCGAAATGCGACACGCGAATCAATTGCACCCGAGAATTTTCCGTTGGCGATTCGCTCGTATCGGCCCGGCGACTCGCTGTCACGCCGGAAAGTACAAAACGTGTCGCTCGATGAAATGCTCGAATCGTTTGAACTGAAGATGATCAAAAGCGCGGTGGAAATCAGCGATGGCAATCGCGCCGCGGCGGCGCGGTTGTTGGGGATCACTCGTTCGCGATTGCTGCGGCGAATCGATGCGGTCGATGCGGATTCGGCCAAGCCGCCACCGCGGACCCCCAAAACGTCTTCACCGAGCGATGGCGAGAACGCATGAAAACGATTGCCAGCCATTGGCTCGATTCATCCGACGAAGTCACCTGGCTCGTCTGTGAACAGAGCAGCCGTTGGGCCGATGCGGCGCGTCGGTTCAGTTCCGAAGGGTTGCCCGATCCTTGGATCCCGCAGGTCACGTCGTGTGAACCGAGTGAGGTGCCACGGCGGATTGCGCGACACCCATGGGCCAAGACAGCCACGCACCGCCGTATTCCCGTCGTGGTGTTGTGGGAATTGACGCCCGAATCGATTGCCGGAATGCTGCTTGTGGTAACTCAAGTCAAAGCGACGTTTCCAGAAGTGATCCAGCTCGCTGGAATCGTGGGAATTCCCCGTTCAATGCATCCGGCGATTTCCGAATTGGGGATCTCGTTCTCGTTGGCGGCTCCCGAAGCCCTGCAAAATGTCGCTCAGCGGATCAACCCACGTGCGTTTGCTGTGTCGTCGCCTGATGCGTCGGCTGTGATCGCGTCGGCGTGGCCGCGATGATTCTGCGGGACCACAGCGGCTACCGACCTTGCCAGAGCGGCGAATTGTGGTCAGGCTTTCTAGTTCCACAGCATCTCTTTCTCACTTTCCTTTCGCTAAATCGATATCCATGTCCGCTTTGAATTCTGACTCTGTTCGCGCTGCGATTGAATCGTTTCCTGATCCTGAAACCGGGCGGCCGATTGGCTCGATGGGGCAAATCAAAGAGGTTCAAGTCGATGGTAATACCGCGACGATCACACTCGGATTGACATCTCATTCCAATCCCATCGCCGACGAGATCGCTGACGCGATTGAGTCCAAAGTGGTGGCCGCGGTGCCAGGGACCCAAGTCAAAGTCGAAATCGTGGACCACCCGCGACCTCCGGCACGTCTTGGCCAAGTCGGGCTGCGTGTGAAGAGTGTGATCGCGGTCGGCAGCGGCAAAGGCGGTGTAGGCAAAAGTACCGTTGCCGCTTCCATCGCGTTGTCGCTACGCCAAATGGGCAGCCGTGTCGGATTGATGGACGCGGACGTCTATGGCCCCAGCATTCCTCATCTGCTCGGTTTGTCGGGACGACCGGCGGTGAATGCGCAGAAAAAAATTGAACCCATCATGCTCAATGACGACAGCGGCCAACCACCGATGCCGGTGATCTCGATGGGCTTTCTTGTTGAACCGGATCAAGCCGTAATTTGGCGCGGTCCGATGTTGCACGGATCGATCAACCAATTTTTGGGGGATACCAATTGGGGCGAACTTGATTATCTGGTGATCGATATGCCACCGGGCACGGGGGATGTTGCACTGACGTTGTCGCAAGCGTTGCCGTTGGCAGGCAGCGTAGTGGTGTGCACACCACAAGAGGTTGCACTGCTTGATGCGATCAAGGCGATCAGCATGTTTCGCAAAGTGAACATTCCCATTTTAGGAATGGTCGAAAACATGAGCGGGTTTATGTGTCCCGATTGCGGCAAGTCCTATGACATCTTTGGTCGTGGGGGTGCCCGAGCGAAGGCCGAAGAGTTGAGCGTTCCGTTTTTGGGATCGCTGCCGATCGATATCGATCTACGTACCGCGGGTGACGAAGGACGGCTTGCCACGGTGCTTGCCGAAAACACTCGATCACGAACCCCGATCGAAACGGCGGCCAAGTCGCTTGTTCGCACATTGGCGTCCAAGGCTGCTGCGAATCCACCGAAACCAAGTTTGCCGACACTCTAGCGGCCAATGCCATCGACTTTGGCAATCACGGGAGGATGCTCAAGTAGTGGGATTCGCCAGAATTCCCATCGTTGCTGTTGAAGCACCAGGAACTCTGGCGAGTCCCACTACCAAAGTAGATGGCATTGCTCTAACGCCGGTCGGCGGACAGCGATTTCTCGCGTCAGAACTGCCAATTTGGCACTTTTGGGGGGGGCTTTCAGCAAAAAAAAAGCCGCATCAGAGAGTTAACTCCGACGCGGCTTTTTTGATTTCGATTCTACTCAGAAGAGTAAAAGAGTCGCGATCAATTAGCGACGCTTCTTAGCGGTCTTCTTCTTAGTAGCTTTCTTGGCTGCCTTCTTTGGAGCTGCCTTCTTGGTAG
>NZ_ANOG01000524.1 GCF_000346295.1 Rhodopirellula maiorica SM1
CCCCTTCCATCTGCATTCTCGCACGCAAAATGTCTCAATCTCAATCGTCTACGGGAAAATCGTCCACCCCCCGGACCATGCTCGACAAAATCTGGGACGAGCACGTCGTCTATCAAAACGAAGCGGGCCCCGCGATCCTGTACGTCGATTTGCACTTGGTTCACGAGGTTACCAGCCCGCAAGCGTTCGAGGGACTGCGTCTGGCTAATCGTCCGATTCGTCGTCCCGAGCGAACGATCGCGACCCCCGACCACAACGTCCCCACCAGCGACCGTAGTTTGCCGATCGCCGACCCGATCAGCCGCAAACAGATCGAGACGCTACGAGAAAACTGCAAAGAATTCGGCGTCACGCTGTTTGACATCGACGATGTTCGCCAAGGGATTGTGCACGTTATCGGCCCTGAAAACGGCTACACCCAACCCGGCATGACGATCGTCTGCGGCGACAGCCACACCGCGACGCATGGTGCATTTGGGGCATTGGCGTTTGGAATCGGCACCAGCGAAGTCGAACATGTGTTGGCGACTCAGACCTTGTTGCAATTCAAACCCAAAACGTTTGAACTTCGCGTCGACGGGGCGCTCTCGCGAGGCGTGACCGCCAAGGACATGATCCTGTATTTGATCGGCCAGATCGGCACCGCGGGCGGCACCGGTTACGTGCTGGAGTTCACCGGCGATTGCGTTCGTAATCTGACGATGGAAGAACGGATGACGGTGTGCAACATGTCGATCGAAGCGGGTGCTCGAGCCGGCATGATCGCGCCGGACCAAGTCACCTTTGATTACTTGAAAGGTTTGCCGGAAGTTCCCAGCGACTTTGACGCCGCCGTCGCTCGCTGGAAATCGTTGCCCACCGACGCGGGTGCCACTTACGACCGTTCGAACGTCTACCAAGGCAAAGACATCGAACCGCAGGTGACGTGGGGGACCAACCCCGGGCAAGTGCTCAGCGTCAGTGCGTCGGTTCCCGACCCGGCTGATTTCTCGGATGCAACCGAGCAAAAATCGACCGCTCAAGCACTCGAGTACATGGGATTGACCGCGAAAACCAAGATTCAAGATGTCTCGCTCGATCGCGTCTTCATCGGATCTTGCACCAACGCTCGAATCGAAGATTTGCGAGCCGCAGCCGAAGTGGTCAAAGGCCATCATGTGTCCAGCAAGGTCAACGCGATGGTGGTACCGGGCAGCGGGCAAGTCAAATTGCAAGCGGAAAAAGAAGGTCTCGATAAGGTCTTTAAAGAAGCGGGATTCGATTGGCGTGAAGCCGGTTGCAGCATGTGTTTGGCAATGAACCCTGACAAATTGGCACCGGGTGAACGATGTGCCAGCACCAGCAATCGCAACTTTGAAGGTCGACAAGGCAAAGGGGGGCGAACGCATTTGGTCAGCCCCGCGATGGCAGCGGCCGCCGCGATCGCCGGCCGTTTTACGGACATCCGCGAATGGGACTTCAAGTCGCTATAGACTTCCCGCTCGGCCGTTCGCACCGTCACTTGTAAGATCTAAAAAAACTACACTCCCGCTTTTGATTTCCGACCTTAACTCATGCAAAACTTCACCGTACACACCGGAAAAGCCGTTACGCTGGACCGCGCCAACGTGGACACTGACCAAATCATTCCCAAGCAGTTCCTGAAACGGATCGAGCGAACGGGGTTTGGCCAGTTCCTGTTTTTTGATTGGCGTTTTCTGGACGACGGAACCACGCCGAATCCGGAGTTCGAACTGAACAAACCGGAAGCCCAAGGAGCTTCGATTCTGCTGGCACGCCAAAACTTTGGCAGCGGCAGCAGTCGTGAACATGCCGTATGGGCGCTGGACGACTACGGTTTTCGCGCTGTGATCGCTCCCTCGTTTGCCGACATCTTCTTCAACAACTGCTTCAAAAACGGCTTGTTGCCGATCGCGTTGTCCGAAGCTGATGTCGACGAATTGTTTAAACGTGCGTCGGAGAACACCGACTACGAATTGACGGTCGACTTGGAAAAGCAAACCGTCACCGACAAGCTTGGGTTTGAGCGCAGCTTCGAAGTCGACGCCAGCCGTCGGCACAACATGCTGAACGGGTTGGACGATATCGCGTTGACGCTTCAGCACGAAGAAAAGATTTCAGCCTACGAATCCGCTCGCACCTGGTAGAGCACCGGGGAACGCGTGCGACTGATTTCTAATGTCATCGACATTAGCTAGCGGTGCGGCGCAAGCCGCCCGGTTGCAGCGGGTAAAACGATCGATCTCGACCGGGCGGCTCGCGCCGCTCCGCTACCCCGACCTAGCTAGCGCCAGCCAACCGTAGATGCCCAATGTCATCGACATTGG
>NZ_ANOG01000525.1 GCF_000346295.1 Rhodopirellula maiorica SM1
ACGGTGCGTTTGAGCGAACGTTGGGTGGCACGGTAAACCACCCCCATTCCCCCACGCCCAATCTGTTCGTGCAAGTAAAAATCGCCAAGACGCCGCCCGTGCGGAGACGGATGGTTTTCGCGGTTGCGAGCGGCTGACGCGGTTTTCTTCGGCGACACGCTACGCGTCGCATAGTTCGCGGGGGCTGACAGCGTTGTCGACTGCGCGAACGACGATGCACCCGTTCCCGGATCCAATCCCGCTGCCATGCGGTGCAGATTCTGCAATCCGTCGACACAATAGCGCAGGGGTTGACGCAATTCAGGCGAACCCGATGTCAACTCGTCAATGGTCGGTGGCAACCCGTTCTCGAGTCCCGACATGTAACTTTCCAGCAACATGCTGAGCCGCTCTTTCTGCGCATCCGTCAAATGCCGGGTGACGTAGGGTTCCGCACTCAGATCAGTCATACTCATGGCGTTTTCTCTGGGCTATTCAATCGGATCGCAGGTTTCTTTGAACTTGTTGATCGCACGCAACCACATCATTCGCACGGCGCCCGATTTGCGATTCATGCGTTCTGCGATTTCGTCGAATGACAAACCTTGTAGATTGCGATAGACGATCACATCACGGTATTCGGGTTTCAGTTTTGCCAGCTGGTCCGACAATCGCAACGAAAGCTCGCGGCGGCCCATGTCTTCGCTTGGCGACAGCCCACGATCGGCCAAGATATTTGCCAATCGCGCCATGCTGTCGTCGACATTTTTGGCGATTTGATCCAGAGCGACCTCACGGCGAATGTCACGTTTTTGAGCGAACACGTTTGCTTCGATAGCGTGCCCTAAGCAATTGCTGAGGATCTGACGCAGCCACGCCAACAGCTCGCCTTCGCTGCGTCCTCGAAATGCAGGGAAATCGCGATGCGCCGCCAGCATCGTTTCTTGAACCAAGTCCGACGGGCTCATTCTGCGTCGCAACCGACCATCCAATTGAGTGGTGGCAAGTACGCTCAGGTAGTTGCGATACAACTGCAGCAACTCGCCGAGCGTATCGAGGTCACCGTGACGCACTTGCTGCAGCATCTCGGAAATGCTGATTTGAACATCCGATGATTCATGGGTGGTCGCTGTGGACATGACTTATCTCCTTCGAACACTCGATTCGAGAACTGTATTCGCAGTGAAGTTTTCGCTGTGAAAAGTGGGAAGTGACGCGAAAACACTTAGTTGCGGTGCCGCCAACCTCGTCAATTTGAACGTCGTTTACGTTTTAAGCAGCTACAAACCGCGCTGGTGAGTCGTGGGCGGTGAGGCACCGGGTAATGCGTAGAACCCGGCCGCTCACGCGCGAGCGGCTCACTAAATCAACAAGCCGCTAGCCTCGGATCCGACATGCAACCGGGGCAAGCACCCAAGCGGCTAACCGGGGCTAGTGCCCAAGCGGCTAACACATCCCTCTCACTCACGACCGCGTTCGCCAGCACTCGTTGCCAGCATTCCATGCGTGGTCGCGGGCCGTGGGGGGCCAAAGTTTGTTAAAGATTTCGGATGCTTTTTCCGTGACGCTCGCGTTGCCGCTATATCGTAAGGACGATTCTCGATTTCTTTCGTGACACTTTCAGGGCATTTACGTCCCTTAACCACAGAACTGCGAGTTCGCTGTCTCTCTTCACCTTTTCTGAATCCACCACCTTGTCCTGGAGGGTCACCCCCAATGGCTCACTTTCTGAATCGATGGTTCGGTTTCCTACAATCATCAACCAACACAAAGGTGCGACCTGCCCCCCCACGCCGTCGTTTGCGTGCCGAAACGCTCGAGACGCGTCAACTGCTGGCCGCCAATCTGTTTCATAACGAATTGATGCCCGAGGACGTTAACAACGATGGAGTCGTCTCGGCCGTCGATGCGTTGACGGTCATCAACGAAATGAATCGCCAACGCAATCATGATGGCGTGGCTAGCACCGTCAACGAGCGGGGGATGAGACCCGATGTGAATAACGATGGTCGACACACCTCGCTGGATGCATTGATGGTGATCAACCGGTTGAACCGAGAACAGGGACGGCATCATGTTCCCAACGATCCTTCGCAAAACGACGATACTTCGCAAAACACAGACACGCCGTCGGGCGATGAAAATCCAGAAACGGACCTTACCGACGAAGTCCGCTCGATTGATGGCAGCAACAACAACCTCGAGAACCCGGATTACGGTACAGCCAACTCGCCGTTGTTGCGGGTCGCCGACGCCGACTATGCCGACGGCATCTCGGAACCCGCGGGAACCGATCGGCCGAGTGCTCGTGAGATCAGCAACACGGTGGCGGCAGCCGATCCGGAGGGCACAACCAACGATCGCAATCTGAGTGATTTTGTCTATCTATGGGGGCAGTTCATCGACCACGATATCGATCTGTCCCTCACGCAAGACGGCGAGGATGCCGAATCGTTTGACATCGCCGTTCCCACCGGTGATCTCTATTTTGATCCCTCAGGCAGCGGAGAAGAGGTGATTTCGCTTACTCGGGCGGTGATCGCAGATGGCACCGGGACATCGACGGACAATCCGGCCGAGCAAGTCAACGCCATCACCGCGTGGATTGACGGTTCCCAGGTATACGGAAGCAATCAAGCGACAACCGATTTGTTGCGAGAATTCAGCGGCGGCCGAATGCGAACCAGCGATGGTGACTTGCTCCCCACCGACGAAGAGGGAAATGTCCAAGCGGGTGATATTCGCGTCGCAGAAAACCTCGGGCTGACCTCGATGCAGACCTTGTTCCTAAGGGAACATAATCGCATTGCCGACGACATCGCCGATGATAATCCGGATTGGAGTGACGAGGAAATCTTCCAAGCCGCACGGACGATCGTGATCGCTGAAATTCAATCGATTACGTACAACGAGTTCTTGCCCGCCCTGCTCGGCGAAGATGCAATCGCCGATTACGAAGGTTACGACGCGAGTGTCGATCCGTCGATTGCCAATGAATTCTCGACGGCGGCGTTCCGGTTCGGGCACTCCACTCTGAGCGACGAAATTGATTTTGTTGGCAACGATGGGGTCGAAATCCGCGAGGCTCTGTCATTGGCCAACGCCTTCTTTAACCCTTCGCTGCTAGAAGAAACCGGAATCGATTCAATCTTAAAAGCAGGCGCGTCAAGCTTGTCGCAGGAAGTCGATTTGGAAGTGGTCGATAGTTTGCGAAACTTCCTGTTCGGGGCTCCTGGATCGGGCGGGTTCGACCTGGTCTCGCTGAACATCCAACGAGGCCGCGATCACGGTTTGGCCGATCTCAATTCCGTTCGCACCGCATACGGTTTGCAAGCCTACGAATCGTTCTCGGAAATTACCAGCGACAGCGAACTGAGTGCGAAACTTGAAAGTCTGTACGGTGACGTCAATAACATCGATTTGTGGGTTGGTTTGTTGGCCGAAGATCATGCAGAAGACAGTTCGCTCGGTGAGACCTCATCGACCATCATCGCCGACCAATTCGAGAGAATTCGCGATGGTGATCGTTTCTACTATGAAAACACGCTTTCGAACCGCGAAATTCGCGAGATCGAAAACACCACCCTTGCGGATGTGATCCAGCGGAATACGGACGTGAATTCATTGCAAGAGAACGTGTTCTTCTTTGAACCATCGGTCTCGGGCACTGTGTTGGCTGAAACATCCGCTGTCGAATCGATCTCGGCGAATCGCGATAACAATCGCTCGCCGCGACACAACGACCGTCCGCGGGATCAATTCCGATCGACGGTGCCGATCGAAGGCGTCACGGTCGAATTGCTTGATGACCAAGGCAATCTGGTCGATTCCGTGGTGACGGATAGTGCGGGGAACTACAAATTTGATGCGTTCGATCATTCCGGTGAGTATCAAGTTCGCGTCGCGGCGACGGACGATGTCACGACCACCGGAAGTGATGCTGTTGACATCCTGATCAGTAGCGGCGACGTGAATCTGAAAGGGATCAACTTGACGGTCTTTGCATAACCAGACCGTGTTGACGGCGTTGGACGTTTCTCACCACCGTGGGTTTCACCGGAAATCCACTATGGTGCCGGTTTCTTTCTTTAGACACCCGCACACTCCCCCCCCTCTCTAGCCTCGTTGGATCGAATTGGCCCAAATGGTTATACTCGAAAACATGAACAGTGAAGTCACCAAGATTTTGACCGCCATCGACGCTGGCGACCGACAGGCCGCTGGCCAGTTGTTGCCGCTGGTCTATGACGAACTTCGCCGTTTGGCGTCACGCAAGATGACACAAGAGAAGGCGGGGCAAACACTGCAACCGACCGCTTTGGTCCACGAAGCGTTTATGCGTTTGGTCGGTAGCGAAGATCGTCCGCAATGGGACAGCCGCGGACACTTTTTCGCGGCGGCCGCCGAAGCGATGCGGCGAATCCTGATCGAAAGTGCACGGCGACGCAACGCCGAAAAGCGGGGCGGTGGGTTGGTGCGGTCCGAGCTGAATGACGACGATGCGGTACTCGATCCCGAAGATTTCGAAACCCTGTTGTCGCTCGATGAAGCCCTCACCAAACTTTCCGACGAAGATCCGGAGTTGGCGAAACTCGTTGAACTACGCTACTTTACCGGTTTGACGATCGACGAGACGGCCAAAGTGCTTGGCGTTTCCCCCCGGACGACGAAACGCAACTGGACTTATGCCCGAGCCTGGCTGCGACGAGAACTCGATGGCACACAATAGACGGGTAAGAACAAAGGGGCAAGAATAGAGAGTCAGGGTAGAGACCGCCGCGTCCTTTTCGCTCCATTGCCTACAAAAACGCGAGACAAATCTATTTTGGCCCCCACCGCGGTGGCTTCACGCATGATTCTATAGGTTGGATGATTGCTAATTTCTCTTGTGGTGCTTTTGCCGAGGGCCGACCTACGGCGACGCCATTGAATCCGAGCCAACGCAAGTTTTTTTTGCTGATTGAATAGCGTAGGTCCCCATGAGCAGTCTGAACGAACGATCGATTTTCTTGGAAGCGCTTGATTCGTCGACTTTGGAACAACGCAATGAGTATCTTGACTCCGCATGCGGTGACGACGCGGCATTGCGAGCTTCGGTCGAAGCGTTGTTAGCGGCCCACGATCGGCCGTCCAATCCGCTGGACAATCCAGTCGCTCAGGGGCTCTGTAATATGCCAACGCTCACCGCTGTCGATTCGCCACCGAAATCAACCGAACACGTCGGCATGAAAATCGGGTCGTATCGCTTGATGGAACAGATTGGCGAAGGCGGTTTCGGATTGGTTTTTGTGGCGCAACAAGAACATCCGGTCAAACGGCTCGTCGCCCTCAAAATCGTCAAGCCCGGCACGGGAACCAAAGAGGTCATCGCACGCTTTGAAGCCGAGCGTCAAGCCGTTGCATTGATGGATCATCCCAACATTGCCCAAGTCTTCGATGCCGGCGTGACCGACGATGCGCGGCCTTATTTTGTGATGGAACTTGTTCGCGGGGTTCCCATCACGGAGTTTTGTGACAATCACCAAATGAATGTGGTGGAGCGATTGAATTTATTCGCGGACGTGTGCTCGGCCGTGCAGCATGCGCATCAAAAGGGGGTCATTCATCGCGACATCAAACCGAGCAACGTGATGGTGACGCTTCACGATGATAAACCGGTGGTGAAAGTGATTGATTTTGGTGTCGCCAAAGCGATCGGGCAAACCTTGACCGACAAAACGATCTATACGCGTTTCTTCTCGATGATCGGCACCCCGCTGTACATGAGCCCCGAGCAAGCGGAGATGAGCGGTTTGGACGTCGACACACGCAGCGACATCTATTCGCTCGGTGTGATGCTGTACGAATTGTTGACGGGCACCACGCCGTTTGATCGCGAACGACTGGATTCCGCCGGTTACGACGAAATGCGGCGGATCATTCGCGAGGAAGAACCGCCCAAACCCAGTACGCGGTTGACCACGATGGGCGAACGTCTGAGCACCGTTTCGGTATCTCGGCACACCGAACCAACACGTCTGACAACGACGGTGCGAGGCGATTTGGATTGGATCGTGATGAAGTCGTTGGACAAGGATCGGCGACGGCGATACGAATCGGCTGCCGCGATGGCCGGTGACATTCGACACTATCTCAATGAACAACCGATCAACGCCCGCCCCCCAAGTCGCCGTTATCAAATTCGCAAATTTGCACAGCGAAACCGTGTTCCCTTGATCACGGCGTCATTGGTTGCCGGCACAATGATCATCGGATTGGTGACGAGTCTTTGGCAAATGTCCGCTGCCATCGACGAGCGTGACAAGAAGGACCAGGCGCTTCGAGCGGCGGTGCAAGCGAAAAACGAAGCCACCGAGGCGAGACGCGAAATCGAGCAGTTTGCCGAACGTTTAACGTCAGCGAATCTGCTGGTGGCCAGCGGGCAAGCGCATGCGGATGCCGAACAATGGCCCGAAGCTCGCCAAGACTATGCCGCTGCGATCGAAATGCAACCGAGTTACTATCTGCCCTGGGTTCAACGCGCGCAGTTCTTCACGCGATTGAAATTGTGGGACGAAGCCGCTGCGGATTACGAGCATGGATTAAAGCTAGGTGCCCCGACCGACTCACCACAGTGGTGGGGCGTGCCGGCGTTGTTTCAATTGACGGGAAACAAGCAAGCCTACGACCGCATGTTGGCGATCGATCTTGATCGCATTCAAAACGACAACGAGACGCCTCAGTGGTGGGCACTGCGTGGTATTGTGATTGCGTCCGAACCGACTACCGCCATCACCTACGATCAATTCGCTGCAGACGCCGAAGCTTGGCTAGCCCAAAAAGGAGCGCCCCCAGCCCATCGTGATGACGGAGGACCGTCACGGGATCGACGACCACCGCGAAATTCGCCCGATGATTTTGGTCAATTCCGCGACCCGAGAAACGCCCCCGACGGGCGTGGTTTTGGACCTCCCGGACGAAGGCCCTTTGAGAATTCTGGTCCGGGGCGAGATCGTTTTGGTGGTCCACCCAATCGCAATTTTTTGCCGCGAGAGGTCTGTTTGTATGTGACCGGGTTGACGCATCTGAGGGCAAACGATTTTACGCTGGCGATCGATCGACTTCGCGAGGCGGGCGACGACCCCAATTGGCCCGGCGGTGACATCGTTCATGCACCGCTTGCGATTGCGTTGCATCGGAGCGGCCAAGCGGACGAAGCACGCGAAGCACTGTTGAGAGCGGATGAATCGCTGAGCCGTTGGATCGCCGAATTACGAGAACAACCCACACGCTCGGCCTCGCTTCCATGGTTCGATCTTGTCGAAGCGATTGTCTTGCATCGCGAGGCCACGATTCTGTTGACCGGTTACGCCCCAGCAGAGCACCCCGAGCTGCGTGAATTGCGACAAACTTCGCTCGACCTGATCATCCAGTGACAATCTTCGCGACGAAACGACCCTGGTAGAAAGGGAGCAGGGGTTCCCCAGCAGATGTCTGAAACTTACTCGGGGAGAAGCGTCATGTCAGTGAGACTCATGTCAGTAGCGTCACGAGCTGTGATTCCATTCGTCGTGGTGACAGCCACGTGTTGGGGCAGTGATGTCCAAGCACAATGCTCAGGCGGTCGCGGAGGCGGCGGTGGCCCCGCGGGCGGGAGCATCGAAACCGTCTCGCCACTCAGTGGAGTGCCGCTTGATTCGGTCGCCGCAATCCAGACTGTCGCAGCACAACGGCAAATGTACCAGATGCAATTGGCACAGTGGCAGCAACAACAGCAGATGTTGGCCATGCAACAGCGAGCATACGAGCAGGAAGTCTACCGCGAACGACAGCAATCAGTGATTGAAAAGGAACAGTCGCTGCTTGCCCAACGGCAAGAACGCGCTGAACAGTTGCGGCAAAAACGAGCGGATCGACTCGCTGCTCGTATCGCAGAGCGTCGAAGTACGATGTTGACATCGACACAGCAGCAGGCGGAATCCACCGACGCCAATCCGTTCGCCGCAACTTATTAAGTCATCGTTCGGAGACAACTTGAAGCTTCAATCGTTGCCGGAAGGGCACGAACCCTCCGGTGACGCTTTGTCCGTTTCGCTAAAGTTACAAATGCAATCAGCGTATGCCGATCGGATGCGGTTGCGTCCGTCTATTTCACCGGATTGAATTTGAAGTTCCGGAACAGCATCTTCTGATGCACACCGCCATGCAGCTGCAAGCCAATTTTTCCTTTCTCGGGGAACCGGATCGCGTTGTAGGCGACAAACGGGACGTCGTTCAGAAAGGTTTGAATCCGTTTACCGTTGACCACCATTCGCAACGTATTCCATTGCCCCGGTTTGTGAACGGTTTTAACTTTGTCCGATTTCGCCGGATACGAACCTTGCTTATCCACCGGAGCGTAGATGCACGCGGTAAGGTCGACTTTCAACGACCGTGAAATACCGATCTGGACTTGGTGCGAATCGCCGTGCAAAAAGACTCCCGAATCATAATCGGGTGAATCTGTCTTGAATTCAACCACCAATTCAAAGTCCGCGAAGTCGTCGTCGGTCCACAACACGGATCCTTTTTTGTCGGGATTGTCGCCGATGATCATCCCATCACTCGCCGTCCAGTGCGACGCAAATTCATTCGGCTTGGTATGCCAGCCCTTTAACGTTTTGCCGTCAAACAGCACGACGTCGCCGGTCGAATCCGCGGCAGCGTGATCCTCGGCGGGCAACAGCGGAGCGGCAAACAAGCACAGGGCAATCGTGATGATAGATCGTTTCATGGCTACTTCAACAAATTAAGGGAGGGAGGGTAGTGAGTGGGCGGGAGAAAGGGGCAGGGAAGTGTCGCAGCAACGCGGGGTGAGTGCCGGAGGGATGAAACGTTTTGTGGCGTCTTTGTAGCGTCTTAGGATCCAACGATCGAATACAGACCGCCGCCTTCGCGTTTCAGTTTTCCTTGCTTGGCCAATTCTTGCCAAACAGATTTCGGGAATGAATCCGGGGGCGTGATTGCCGCCACGCCGGAGGATTGTCCGGATGACATGGGACCGTAACCCAATCGCGACTCGTCGTCCAAACGAGTCAGCTTCAGCCGTTTTCGGAACGCTTTCATCGCCAACCGCAATTCTTCTTTGGATGGGCCCGCGGGCTCGGCAGACCGATCGTCCGGGCTAGCGGGAATTTCTGATTCAGTCATAAAATAGCTCTGCCGTGGGTTCCTAGGCCGTTGTCCGTTCAAAATCGATTATCCTAGTTGGAACGCGGACGATCGGGGCGTGTATTGTCTACCACCGTCTCTCACGCATCAACCTTTTGACGCTTCGTCACCACGAATCTGAACAAAAAACCTTTTCGCTCTCGTCAATACTAAAATACGATCACCGGATCATTTTTGCGGCCACAATCCCACCAATCGGTGGCGATCGGCCTAAATTGCGGTCGGCACGCGTTGTCGCTATGTCTTTGTGATTCCGCCGCGCTTCGAGATTCTCCGTCACGTGTTACTCGTAAAGCCGAATTTCGCCCGCAAAGCTGAATCGATCCTGTCCAACGTCCAAGGAAACATGCCGCTATGAAGTCACACGCAATCTTGTTGTTCGCTTTTCTGTTGATGCCGCAATGGCATTTGGCCGCTGCCGAAAAACCCAATGTGATTGTGATCTATACAGATGACCAAGGATTTGGCGACGCCAGTTGCTTGAATCCGGATGCGAAATTCCAAACGCCCAATTTAGATCGGCTGGCCGCCGAAGGGATTGCGTTTACCAATGGCCACAGTTCCGATTCGGTTTGCACCCCGTCGCGATACGGATTGTTGACCGGTCGCTATGCTTGGCGAACGACTCTAAAGAAGGGAGTGATGATTGCCGAGGGCAAATGTTTGATCGACGATGATCGAATGACGCTGGCCTCGCTGCTTCGTGACAATGGTTACCACACGGCGATGGTGGGCAAATGGCATCTTGGGATGGATTTTCCTGGATCGAGTTATCGCGATCGTGACTGGACCCAACCTGTAAAGAACATGCCGCTGGACAAGGGATTCGATTACTTCTACGGCATTCCCGCGTCGTTGAACTACGGTGTCTTGGCTTGGTTCGAAGGCCGGTATGCCAAGGTCCCCCCGACGAAGTTTACGGCAAAGAAACCGAACGACCGGCACGTCGACTATCGCATCATGCCGCCTTACCAGGATTCGCCGGAGGAAACGGCCAAAGTCGTTGGAACACGAGGCATGGAGGTGGCACCGGATTTTATTGACAACCAATGTTTGACGCGGTTCACCGACAAGGCGATCGAGTGGATGGAAGGCAAAGCGAGCGATGCCAAATCGGGTAAACCGTTCTTCGTCTACTTGCCCTACACCTCGCCCCACTACCCGGTTTGCCCGTTGCCTGAATTCCATGGACAGGGTGACGCCGGCGGATATGGTGAATTTGTGATCGAAACCGACCACCATGTCGGTCGTGTCTTGAAGTTCCTTGAGCAATCCGGTCTCGATGAAAACACGCTGATCGTCTACAGCAGCGACAATGGTCCGGAAACCTCGTGGAAACAGCGGATTAAGAAATTCGACCACGACAGCAGTTCAATCTACCGCGGTGGCAAACGCGATATCTACGAAGGCGGCCATCGCGTCCCGTTTTTCGTTCGTTGGCCAAACGGGATCGCCGAACCCGGTCGTCGCTGCGACGCACTGGTGGGGCAACTTGATGTATTGGCAACCTTGGCCGACATCTTAGGCGTCAAGCTTCCCGAAGACGCCGGCGAAGATAGCCAGAGCTTTGCATCCGTGTTAACCGATCCGGCTGCAGAACACGAGCGATTGCCGCTAGTCAACCATGGTTTTTCGGGGCGATTCTCCGTCACCGAGGGGACGTGGAAATTGGTGCTTCCGCACAAAAACGCCAAACTCGAACTCTACGACCTTGCCAAAGATCCCGCAGAAGCGTCCAACGTCATTTCGCTGCATCCCGAAGTCGCCGACTCGCTG